>JAGXTA010000090.1 GCA_018333535.1 Deltaproteobacteria bacterium
AAATTTCCTGTTTAGTCACTTTGTATTTTTTCAAAAGATCCAATATTCCCTCAAGAATCTTGGATCCGGGGTATATCTTCAAAAAGTTTTCCGAATGGGTGTATTTTGCAATCTCAACCCAGGCTTCTTCTTGCGTTCTTGGATTACTGACTCTTTTGGAATCAGTCACAATAGCAAAGAATTCAGTTAAAACCTGAGGGCAAATGCAGAGAGAAATTTCTCCCCTTAGACCTTTTTCCCTAATCGCCTTGGCCGTTGGATGGAAAGGTGACGTCTCATCCGCCGCATAGACCAGGACATTAGTATCCAGGAGGCTTGCCTCAGAGGTAGTCATAGATTTCCCTTCTCGTTAGTTTTCTCTTCACGCCCAATGGCCAGGTGGCAAAGACGGTTCCCTCGCTTTTGTAGTCTTTTTTTTCTCTCGCCTTTGCTTTTTCCCTCAGAAATTCAACAAATTCCTGAACGAGTTTAGTCTCCTCTTCTGGTAAGTCACGAAGATCGATAGTACTTCTCACCTTCTACACCTCCTTTTCCAATATCATTTTAGGGTATGATGGTCTGACTGTCAACATCTTTTGTATCGATATCGGGTCAGTACCCAGGGTGGTTTCTCCGTGTCAATAATGAGGACAAAAGTGACAATTTAGCTGTTTGAAAAAACTTTTAAAATCCCTCCACACCTCCCTTTTGCCCTCCGGGTCAGAGACCGCTCTCTCCGAGCCAGAGGCTCTTCTGAGCCGGAGGCTGGGTCGGAGACCAAAGGGAGGGAAAAGGATTTCCCCCTTTTGACAAAGGGGAAGTTACAAGAAGTATACCCATTTTTAAGAGTATTTCACCCACTCACTTCCACGACAAGCCCAAATGAATTCTGGCTTTCTATGTTCTGATTTGCTATAAAAACCCTTAAAAATAGGTTCGGATTTCGTCCGAAAAGGGGACAGATTTATTTTCCCGGTTTGGAATGGAGCCCTATAAATGAAGACAGAGCTATATGTTTATACTGGAACGGGCAATTCATTATGGGTCGCACACCAGTTGGCAGTGGAATTAAAAGAGGCTACTCTTGATTTTATGCCACTTTTATCAAACGGTCTCGAAAAGGAGGCAGATCGTGTGGGAATCATCTTTCCTGTCCACATCTGGGGGTTGCCTTCTCGTGTCATCCGGTTTGTCAACCATCTCAAGGTAAAGCCCGGGACTTACTTCTTCGCCATCGCCGTCAATGCCGGGCAACCGGCGGCCACACTCCTGCAATTGCAAAAATTAATGTCAAACAGAAAATTATCGCTCTCTTTAGGTTATTCCATTGTCCTGCCTTCCAATTACATCCCATGGGGAGGTCCTGGACCGGTTGAGACTCAACAGCGCCTCTTCAGAAATGCACAGGAAAAGGTGAAAAGATTGCCCATGCTGTCCTGACGGGTGAGCGGAAAAAGGTGGACAGAGGGCCTCTATGGCAGAATATTCCATTCTCCTGGTTTTATAAGATGTCCTTTCGGCATGTTCCAAAAATGGACAAGAAATTCTGGGGCGACGATAAATGCAATGGCTGTGAAATCTGCCTTAAAGTTTGTCCTGCTGGAAATATCGAGATGAAAAATGAAAAACCCTCATGGCTTCACCGATGCGAACAATGTCTGGCCTGTATCCAGTGGTGTCCGCAGGAAGCCATCCAGTATGGCAAAAAGACCATCAAATACCAGCGTTATCACCACCCCGAAATCTCTTTAAAAAACATGCTTGAACAGGCCAATGCCTCTTAGGCAAGCCATACTCCTTATAATAGTCATATAGTCTCATAGTCCTATAGTCTTATCGTCAATTGACTAACCGACTAGCCGGCTGACGGCTATATGACTCACCGAAAGGGTTGACTTTTTCTACAAATGATTTAACCTGCATATAGGAGTCGCTGATCAACCATCGGAGGAAATCAGGATGGAGTTAAATGCCGGGAAGGTCAGGGTTTTAGTTTTTGCGAGTGGAGATGCAAAGGGCGGAGGCTCCGGTTTCCAGGATTTGGTCGAATTTTCCCGAACGAATCCACCGGTCCTCGATGCCGAAATCGTCGGCGTCATTTCTAACCATCCAGACGGAGGGGTTCGTAAAAGGGCAGACGCACTTTGCATTCCTTTTGAGTATTGGCCCGGCCCTTTCGATGCCACAGGTTACCAATCATTTGTCGAAAAATATCAGGCTGACTTTGTCATGTGTTCCGGGTGGTTAAAGTTTATAAGAGGACTCGATCCTGCCAAAACAGTTAATATTCATCCGGGCCCCCTGCCTCAGTTCGGCGGACCAGGATTGTACGGCCATTACGTGCACGAAGCGGTCATGGCCGCTTACCGCCGAGGCGAAATAACCCAGAGCGCCGTGACGATGCATTTTGTTGACGAGACCGCCTATGACCATGGCCCCGTTATCTTCCAGATGCCCGTACTGATTAGACCTGATGATGATGCCGTGACACTGGCCAAAAGAGTCAACGAAAAAGAACGCGCCTGGCAAAGTCATATTTTAAACTTGGTCGTCCATCGATATATTTACCTTAGCAATGGGCAGGTCTTTTACAAAAGCGATGCGCCTAAAAGACTGTTTTACTAAGAACTTATCCACAAATAACTTCCCCCCCTTTAATAAAGGGGGGGAGGGGGGATTTAAAGTGGCAACCTTGGGCAAATCCCCCTAAATCCCCCTTTTCCAAAGGGGGATATTACAAACAATCATTATTTGCGGATTAGCTCTAAGAAAGGATGAGAGGGATGTACCATTTTTTCTTGCGCAGAGATGAGACATTCGAATACTGCTTCAATGTGGAAACTTCCGCGCCGTTGAATGCCAATGAGCTTTCGATTTTAAGGCAGGTTTTAGCCGACGGCTTTGTATCGGAAAGTATATTGACGGAACCGATCCATCCTAACGGGGGCGGCGTGGTCGAACTTGGCCCGCGTATGAATTTTGCGACAGCCTATTCAACGAATATCGTCGCCATCTGTCAGACCTGCGGGCTCGAAAAGGTAACTCGCATAGAACGCTCCCGGCGATATTGCCTTTCTCCAGAGGTGGATAAGGACCGCTTTATTCAAGAACATCACGATCGAATGACAGAATGTTTATATGATCGTCCCCTGCAAACGTTTGAAACTGGAATTCTGCCGGAGCCTGTTTTCGAGATTCCTCTGATGGAAAAAGGCCCGGACGCCCTTCTGGACATACCGGGGCTTGCGATGGATGAGTGGGACAGAAACCTCTACCACGACTACTTCGTCAGGGAAGAGAGAAGAAATCCTACGGTCGTCGAAATCAAGGATCTCGATAACGCCAACAGCGAGCACTCCCGACACGGCTATTTCAAAGGAAAACAGATCATCAACGGGGTGGCCATGCCGGAGACGCTTTTGGATATCGTCAAGTCGACTTTAAAGGCAAACCCATCCAACAGTCTCATCGCCTTCAAGGACAATTCGAGCGGGATCAGAGGATATGACTGCTGGACCATCCTCCCCGAACAACCCGGAAGACCCTCTCCTTTCACAAGGAAGAACCTTAAATATCACATTATTTTTACGGCAGAGACGCATAATTTCCCTACCGGAGTGGCCCCTTTTCCGGGCGCTGAAACAGGAACGGGTGGACGGATCCGTGACGTTCAGGCAACGGGAAGAGGAGGTCTGGTCGTGGCCGGAACAGCCGCCTACTGCGTGGCAAACCTGCTGATTCCTGGCTATGACCTGCCCTGGGAAGACAAACAAGTCGTCTATTTATCGAATCTCGCATCCCCTCTTACCATCGAAATCAGGGCAAGCGATGGGGCAAGCGATTATGGCAATAAATTCGGCGAGCCGTTGATTCTGGGGTTTACCCGTTCATTTGATCAGAGACTTCCGAACGGTGAACGCTGGGCATGGATTAAACCGATCATGTTTACGGGCGGGATCGGACAGATCGATGCCAGGCATGTTGAAAAGAATGAGGCTCAAAGAGGGATGCTGATTGTTCAGGTCGGCGGCCCCGCTTACGGAATCGGGGTGAGCGGAGGGTCAGCCTCCAGCAAGCTTCAGGGCGAAAATGTTGAGGAGCTCGATTTCAATGCGGTCCAGCGGGGCGATGCGGAGATGGAACAGAAGATGAACCGCGTCATCCGTGCCTGCATTGAAATGGGAGAAAACAACCCCATCCTCAGCATCCATGACCAGGGAGCGGGCGGCCCTGCCAATGTTTTGAAGGAACTGGTCGAGAAAGCCGGAGGCAAAATCGAATTGAGGCGCATCAAACTTGGCGATCCAACCTTATCCGTCCTTAAAATCTGGGTTGCCGAATATCAAGAGCGATGTGGTTTCTTGATATCCTCCGAGAGAATTGAAGAATTCAAATCCATCTGCGATAGGGAAAAAGTAAATTGTGAAATCCTCGGGGAAGTGACCGGGGATGGCCGCTTCACTGTGCATGACGAGAAGGATGATTCAACGCCGGTCAATCTCAATCTCGCAAAGGTTCTGGGCAATATGCCACAGAAAACATTCAAGGATGAGAGGATAGACTATTCACTCAAACCTCTTACATGGCCAGAGGATTTATCAGTGGAAGAAGCTTTGTCTCGTGTTCTTCGAAACCTGGCCGTCGGTTCGAAGAGATTTCTAACCAGTAAGGTGGACCGGAGCGTCACCGGATTGATTGCACGGCAACAGTGTTGTGGCCCGCTCCAATTGACGGTTGCCAATGTGGCTGTGATTGCCCAGAGCCATTTCGGATTGACAGGGGCCGCCACGTCGATTGGCGAGCAACCGATCAAAATGCTTCTCAATCCTAAAGTAGGAGCGCGGATGGCGGTTGGTGAGGCGCTCACCAACATCGTGTGGGCACAAATCAGCGGCCTGGAGGATATTAAGTGTTCAGCCAACTGGATGTGGGCGCCAAAACTTCCCGGCGAAGGCGCCGCCCTCTATGACGCTGTTTGCGCTATGCGAGACCTGATGGTCCAATTGGGCATTGCCGTGGATGGCGGGAAAGATAGCCTTTCCATGGCGACTCGGGTCGGAGAGGAGATCGTAAAATCCCCACGCCAGCTTGTGATCTCGGCCTATGCGACCATGCCCGATATCACAAAGGTGGTCACTCCGGACATTAGAAGGCCTGGAGATAGCCGGCTCATCTTCATTGACTTCTCCGGAGAGAAGGCCCGGCTCGGCGGTTCGATTGTTGCGCAGGTTTTGGGACAGATCGGAAACGAATCTCCTGATGTGGATGATCCTGAAACGCTTAAACGCGCTTTCCACGCCATCCAGAAGCTAATCTCAGAAAAGTTGATTCTCTCTGGACACGACATCAGCGATGGGGGGCTCATTACGACCCTTCTCGAAATGGCATTTGCCGGAAATTGTGGTTTAAATATCCGAATGGACGGTCCATCGAGCCCCTTCGAAAGGCTCTTTGCAGAAGAATTGGGGGCCGTGATCGAGTGTCAGGTTCATGATATTCCGAAGGTCCTGGAGGTGCTGAATTCTTTTCATCTCGACTCAACCGTCATTGGAGAGACGACTGATGAAAAGAAAATTCTGATCACTTATCATTCGCAGAAGGTCCTCGAATCCGATATGCGCATTCTTCGTCAATGGTGGGAGGAAACGTCCTATCAGATTGAGCGCCTTCAGATAAATCCCCAATGTGCGGATGAGGAAAAGAGAAATATCTTCGACCGCAAGGGGCCAACCTATGTCATTCCTTTTAACCCCGAACCGACGCCGGCGCATCTTCTCGAAGCGAAAGAAAAACCGGAGGTGGCCATTCTCCGGGAAGAAGGAAGCAATGGCGACCGGGAGATGACCTCCGCCTTCTATCAGGCAGGTTTCAGACCGTGGGATATCACGATGACCGATCTTATCAGCGGACGCATCACGCTGGAACGTTTCAGGGGGCTCGTCTCTGTCGGAGGGTTTTCTTACGCCGATGTCCCGGAAAGCGCCAAGGGGTGGGCGGCAGCCATTCGGTTTAGTGGAAGGCTGAGGAAAATGTTTGACGATTTTTATCATCGTCTCGATACATTCTCCTTGGGAGTATGTAATGGGTGCCAGCTCTTCGCGCTTCTCGGATGGGTGCCCTGGTTGGGAATTCCTGATCATCAACAGCCCCGGTTCGTTCAAAATGTGTCCGGGCGTTTTGAATCCCGATGGGCGACGGTTAAGATTTTAGAAAGTCCGGCGATTATGTTCAAAGGCATGATCGATTCCATACTCGGAATCTGGGTGGCTCATGGCGAAGGAAAGCTTCACTTTCCCGATCCCGCGCTGATGGACGAGGTCATCAATAAAAAACTTGTCTCGCTTGTTTTTGTGGACGATGAGGGCCAACAGGATGGAAAGATTTCACAGAGCTATCCTTTTAATCCGAATGGGTCGCCTTTCGGGATCACAGGGCTCTGTTCGCCCGACGGAAGGCATCTGGCAGTCATGCCCCATCCTGAGCGAGCCTTCCTCAAATGGCAATGGCCTTGGATGCCTGAGGACTTGAACGGTCGTCTCAAGGTATCCCCGTGGATTCGAATGTTCCAAAATGCGAGAGAGTGGTGCGATGGTGTGAAATAACAAAGCAGATGGGTAACAAATATTTTCCAAAAAAAATGGCCCTTTCAGCAAATCCAAAGGATTCTTATAAAGGGGACAGCCACTCCGATTTAATGCCGATTTTTTCTCACCTCATCCATCACTTCTGCGGCAATGGCTTTGCAGCGAGCGGCTCCTGATTTTAACACATCGACTATATATCCCTGTCTCTCGTTGATCTCTTTGACACGAGCCTGAATAGGACTCAACTCCTTTTAGAAAGCTTTTAGCTGGCGGTAATCCTTCATCCCTAAAAAAGGGAAGCTCCCCGTCTAAGCGTGAATGGATCGATTGTTAACTTCCACCCCCGTCACTGAGGCATCCCTGCACTCTCAAAGATTTTCATTGACAAGTGCAAAAAATTGAACTAAAAATTAAACATTGAAGAAGGGGCTTTCATCTTTACAACCTTCACAGGTTTTTCAAGCCAAATTGATCATTTTAAAATTTCTGACTCTTCGATTTTGATATGTGTTCGAAAAACTTTAAATACAAGAAAGGAGGCAAATGATATGAAGAAAATTGTTTTTTGGGGAGTTTTTATTCAAATTTTTATTTTAATAGGATTGGTGAGTTATGCCGCTATGACAAAAGAACCTATATCTGAAGGCAACCTTTCTGATTTAAAAGGAAAATGGGAAGGGTGGAGAACCCTCACGAGAGGTGATTACCGTACAGAATTGGAAATTTATAATGATACTCTTCCGCTCAAGGGAAAGATCATCTTTCATGATGTTGATCGAAGAGGGAAGATGAGTGGAACAAATGATGTGGGGTTCGAACAAGGCAAGATAAGAGACAACAATTTCTATCTCAAATGGGCAGGGGGGAAAGGTGAAGTTGACCTTTCTCTTTACAAAGATGGTGGGAAGATGAAGCTGGAAGGAGACTGTTATCTTTGGGGAAGCAGGGGAACAATGAGTCTCAAGAAAAAATAAAGCAACGACTCTGTTGATGGAAGTGGGTTTCCTGATTGCAAATTAAAAATGGAGCATACTGGATGGGGTCATGCTTGCAATATTGCAATTTAGGAGACTGCTTTCAATATTTTATACATCGCATGTGGCAGTAAGGGGTCGGCCTTTGACACGGGACAAAAGGAAGTCTCTACTTGTCTTTGGACGGTTCCAGTTCAGGTAGATTCGGCCCCTTTTTTCTCTCGAACATAGCTATCTCCACCCTTTCAAAAAAGCGATTACAGCCAATCCGATTGAACGCCGGTTTTTCTTCTCACCTCATTCATCACTTCTACGGCAATGACTTTACAGCGAGCGACTCCTGATTTTAGGACATCGATAATATATTCCGGTCTGGCGTTCATCTCTTTAACACGAGCCTGAATCGGCCCCAACTCCTCAACCATATTTTTATAGAGAATCTCTTTACACTCGATGCATCCGATCCCTGCTGTCCGGCAGCCCTGCTCGACACTTGAAATTTGATCCGGTTTCGAAAAGGCCTGATGCATGGTAAAGATATTGCAATGCTCCGGATGTCCGGGGTCGCTCCTCCGCTCCCGATGCGGACAGGTGGCTGCACTCCTTAATTTTTCCCGGATAACTTCCGGAGCTTCAAGTAATCCTATGGCATTATTCATCGACTTGGACATCTTGGCCTGTCCATCGGTCCCTGCAATACGGGGAGCGGTGGATAGGAGAACCTTGGGTTCGGGAAAGGTCTCTCCGAAACGTCCATTGAATTTTCGGGCAACCTCTCTTGAGAGTTCGACATGCTGAGTCTGGTCCTCTCCCACCGGGACATATCCCGCTTTATAGATAAGGATGTCAGCCGCCTGAAGCACGGGATAACCCAGGAGTCCCATATTGATATTCTGCCGGTGCTGTTTCGATTTCTCTTTGAACTGGGTCATCCTCTCCAGTTCCCCGATCGGGGTGACGCTGTTAAAGACCCAGGCTAATTCGGTATGCTCGGGCACATGCGACTGAACAAAGACGATGCATTTATCTGGAGTCAACCCACAGGCGACAAGGATGGTGGCGGTTTCCAGAATCCTCTTCTGCATCAACTCCACCTCATATTCAATGGTGATGGCATGATAGTCCACCACGCAATAGATGCAGTCATAACGCTCTGTCAATTGAACCCAGTTGCGAATCGCTCCCACATAATTCCCGATATGAATCTCGCCCGAGGGTTGAATTCCGCTGAAGATACGATCCATGATTTACTCCTTTCATTAACTCTTATTTAAATTGGGCGATTCTTTCTGAAAAAAATCATCAACCTATAGGGAATCAAAGGTCTTCAGAGAACATGAAATATCCCTTATGGGTGAAATAATAATCTGTCATTCCTGTGAAAACAGGAATCCAGATTTTTTGTATATCGGGACAGGAATGTCCCGCCTATCGATAGACGGGGCCTGCTGCAGGTCTAACCCCGTCTGCGAAGGCTAGGGGGGAACGGAAACCTTTCTTCTTTTAGATACAAAATCGCTCAATTTAATTCTTATTTAAAAATTCGCAGAGGATTTGGGCGGTCTTTTCTACGATGGCCGTACACTTTTCCCGGCCTCCTGAAGTCAGCCACTTCTTGTTTTCCTCGGGATCATCGAGATGAAGACCGATCAGGTCATAACAGTTTCTGCTTCCGAACTCCTTTTCGAATTGTTCCCAGAACTGTTGGCATTTCTCATAAACCTTTAGGAGAGTGTCCCTGTCTTTGGGATCGGTTCTACCCATCTTCATTCCAATGGCCATGACCGCCGCAGTGAAGGCTCCGCAGAGCGATCCTTTCCGACCGACGCCTCCGCCAAACCCGGTAGCTAATCTGGGAATGAAGGAATCCTCATAGCCCAAAAACTCCTTGAAACTCAAGGAGACTGACTCCGCTCAGTTATACCCCTGACCAAAATAACCTTTTGCTTTCTCCGAAACCGATTTTGCATCCATTTTCTCCTCCATGAGCTCTGCTTTTTGAAATTTTAGATCCATTTTAAATGAACTAAGCTTTTTTTTCAAACCACACCTTTTTCTTTATTGATTATTTCAATACGAATGGACTTCTCTATCGAAATAATCGATTTGACAGATCAAACATTTTGAATGAGGATGATACTGCATCACATTCCACAAAAAAAGGAAAAGGAGAGCAAGGATGCGCAAAACAGTCCGATTCTTCGGCTCCCGATGGGGGATCATCTCAGCGGGTCTATTTGTGGGAATCTTCGCACCCCTTCTCCAGCATTGGGGAAACCCAAAAAATATGGGAATCTGTGTGGCCTGCATGGAGAGGGATATTGCAGGAGCGCTTGGTCTTCACCGGGCCGCATTGGTTCAGTATATCCGGCCTGAGATCATCGGCTTTGTCCTCGGGGCGTTGATCGCAGCCTTTCTCTTCAAAGAATTTAAACCGAGAGGTGGTTCATCCCCTATCATCCGTTTCTTTTTAGGATTTTTCGCCATGATCGGTGCATTGGTCTTCCTCGGGTGTCCCTGGAGGGCCTTGCTCCGCCTGTCCGGAGGAGATTGGAATGCCATCGTCGGACTGGCCGGTCTTGCTTTTGGAATCTGGATCGGGATTCTCTTCCTCAAGTCGGGTTATACACTGGGTCGGTCCACGAAGGCCAGCGGATTTTCAGGGCTCGTCTTCCCTATCGTCATGGTCGTTCTCCTTCTCCTCCTGCTTTTTGCGCCCCAGTTCGGAAGAACGCCGGAAGGAACGCCCACAGGCCCGGTCTTCTTCAGCCAGAAAGGCCCGGGGTCACAACATGCTCCCTTGGTCGTCTCCCTTATCATTGCCCTTTGTGTGGGGTTTCTGGCACAGCGAACAAGACTATGCACGATGGGAGCCATACGGGATGTTATCCTGATCCGAAACACTCACCTTCTAAGCGGCATCCTGGGAATCGTGATTGCGGCCTTCATCATGAATCTCATTTTGGGTCAGTTTAAACCAGGCTTTTCGGATCAACCCATTGCCCATGCTAACCACCTCTGGAATTTTCTCGGAATGGTCCTTTCAGGATTGGCCTTCGCATTGGCAGGAGGCTGCCCAGGAAGACAGCTCTTCCTCTCGGGCGAAGGAGATGGCGATGCTGCCATCTTTGCAACGGGGATGATTGTGGGAGCGGGGTTTGCCCACAACTTTTCAATGGCCTCCTCGCCTGCGGGCCCTGGAGCCTATGGCCCGGCGAGTGTGATCATCGGTTTAATCTTCTGCCTCGCCGTGGGATATACAATGAAAGAAAAAATAGCCTGATAAGGGGGAAAATATGTCCGAAAAGATAGATGCAAGAGGATTATCCTGTCCCCAGCCCGTCATTATGACAAACAAGAAGATGAAGGAAATAGGGAGAGGGGCCTTTGAAGTCCTTGTCGATACCGAGACGGCAAAGGAGAACATCACCCGTCTGGCTCAACAGTCTGGATGGCAACTCGATGTAAATGAGGAATCCGGAAATATCCGGCTCGTCCTTAAAAAGGCTTAAAGCTATGATCTACTTCGATAATGCGGCCACCTCCTGGCCAAAGCCTCCTGAGGTGAAAGAGGCGATGGTCAGGTTCATGGATGAGATCGGAGCCAATCCGGGCCGATCCGGACATCTGCTTTCAATTGAGGCGGCAAGAATCATCTACGAGGCCAGAGAAGCCCTGTCAACACTGTTCAACGTAAAAGACCCTTCCCGGATCGTCTTTACCCTGAATGCCACCGAATCTATTAATTTAGCCTTAAAGGGTATGCTTCGCCCTGGCGATCATATCGTCACCAGCAGTATGGAACATAATTCAGTGATGAGACCTCTTAGGCATCTGGAGAAAAAAGGAATCGCATTATCGGTTGTTCCCTGTTTTCAAGATGGGACGTTGGACCCGAAAGAGTTGGAAAAACAAGTTCAACCTGCTACCAAGATGATTATCCTCAATCACGCATCGAATGTCACAGGAACACTTCTTCCCATCAGAGAAGTGGGGAGAATAGCGAGAGAGCGCCACCTTCTCTTTTTAGTCGATGCTGCCCAGACAGCTGGCGCTTACCCCATCGATGTTGAGAAGGATGGGGTCGATCTTTTAGCTTTTACCGGACATAAAAGCCTCTATGGACCCCAGGGAACAGGAGGATTGGTCATCGGAGAAAATGTCAATATTCAAGACCTGACCCCCTTGAAGCACGGAGGGACTGGAAGCCGCTCCGAATTTGAGGAACAGCCCGATTTCCTTCCCGACCGGTTTGAGAGCGGAACGCCCAATGCGGTCGGCATCGCTGGACTCCTGGCCGGTGCCCGGTTTGTTCTGAAACAAGGAGTGGAATCTATTCGCCGACACGAAAGCCAATTGATCGAAAAGTTGATCGAAGGTTTTAAAGATATTCCTCAAATCACTCTTTACGGCCCAGAAGAGACGAAAGACCGCATCGCAACCCTCTCTTTTAATATTCAAAACCTCTCTCCATCGGAGGTTGCATCTCTGCTGGAAGAGGAGTTCGGGATCCTCTGCAGGCCCGGACTCCACTGCGCACCCTCCGCTCATAAGACCATCGGAACTTTTCCGAAGGGAACCGTTCGATTCAGCCTCAGCACCTTTACCAGCGATGGGGAGGTTAAACAGTCTATTGAGGCGGTTCGTCACCTATTGCATCAAAAGGACTGACGATGGTTTACGGTGTCATTCTCTTTCCCTCCATCTACTTTGCCCTTCGGGCAGAAAAAAAGAGCAAGGAGAAAGGACTCTCCGTAAGGCTCATCCCTGTTCCCAGGCACCTCAGCTCGGATTGCGGGGTCTGCCTCCGCATCCCATGGGAAGAAAGGGAAGTCATTCGTTCCCTTCTGAAAGAAGAAAAAGTGAAGATGGAAGGGATTCACCTTCTGGAATAATTCCCCATTGTTTTTCTTGTCATTCCTGTCCCGTAACAAAGTACGGGATAAACTCCAGCAGGAATCCAGATTTATATATATCCTTATTGATCCATATTATATTTCTTTAAAGACAAGTCTGGATTCCCGTTTTCACGGGAATGACAAATTTCTACCCTTTTTATTGAAGCTTATAGAGAACTGAGTTATAAATTATTTCAATGGAAACCTGGCGACTTTTAGATACGGGAACACGGACAGCGGCTGAAAATATGGCCCTCGATGAGGTGCTCCTCGAATTAAAAGCCCAGGAGAGAATCCCTCACACCCTCCGTTTTCTCCAATTCTCTCGTCCCTCTGTCCTGGTCGGCCATCATCAATCCGTTGAAGAAGAGGTTCGACTCGATTACTGCCGGGAGAAAGACGTCGAGATTAACCGGAGGCTGACCGGAGGGGGGGCTCTCTACTGGGGGACAATGGAGCTGGGCTGGGAGATCTATATCTCCAAAAAAGATCCCAGAATTCCGTCGAGGATCGAAGACCTTTATCGAAAGATGGGAGAGGCTTCTGCGCGCGGCCTTCAGCGTCTTGGCCTGCGGGCCTATTTCCGTCCAAGAAATGATGTGGAGGTAGGCGGCCGGAAGATTTCAGGAACGGGTGGAACCGAGCTTTCCGGAGCCATTCTGTTTCAGGGGACGCTCCTTGTCAATTTCGATGTTGACGAGATGCTCAGGGCCCTGAGAATTCCAACTGAGAAGCTTCAAGACAAAGAAATCGATTCAGTCAAAGAGCGGGTTACCTGTTTAAAATGGGAACTGGGTCGAACCCCTTCGTTATCGAGCATTAAAGATTCCCTGATCAAAGGTTTTCAAGAAACCTTTGGAGTCCATTTTATTTCCGGTCCCTTAACTCCCGAAGAAGAATGCCTGTTGAAAGAGAAACTCCCTCATTTCTCTTCTCCGGAGCATATCTTTAAGATAAGGGAGGCCCTGCCGAGAAGAAAGACCTTGACCTCCATTCTGAAGGCCCCTGGCGGATTGATCCGGATCTCGATTGCCATCGACACGAAAACGCAGGTGATCAACCAGATCCTGATTACCGGCGACTTTTTCGCCTATCCCAAGAGGGCGATCTTCGATCTTGAAAGCCTTCTTAAAAATTCGAAGGCCACGCCTTCCAATATCGAGCGAATCATCCGGAGCTTTTTCTCCGAGGAAAAACCCCGGATCCCCGGAGTCAAAGAGGATCATCTTATTCAGGCCGTTGAAGAGGCGCTTCAGAAAACGGAACTTCTCCCATTTGGTTTTGGCGAGAATGAAACCCACCATCTCTTTCCCGTCTTGAAGCCATTTAAAGAAGTAAAAAAGCCCGAAGTCCTCCTCCTTCCCTATTGCGCCAAGGAGGTGGACTGTTCCTACCGCTATCAGAGAGGCTGTGAGGAATGCGGCCGCTGTTCCATAGGGGAGGCCGTGGAAATGGCAAGATCCTTTGGGATGGACTCCATCACCATCCAGAATTATGAAGATCTTGAAACGACGCTTCGCCGGACCAAACGTTCGGGCGCTACCGGATTCATTGGCTCTTGCTGTGAGCCTTTCTATGGCAAACACAGGCCCGATTTTGAAAGGATCGGACTCCCCGGTATTCTTGTGGATGTGGAGAGAAGCACCTGTTACGACCTGAACCGGGAGAAGGAGGCTCACTTAGGAAGCTTCGAAAACCAGACCCACCTCAACCTTTCCCTTCTTGAAAGGGTTTTAAAATATGTCCACGGCTGAAATGCCTATTGCGGGATCGTACGATATTCTGATCGTCGGAGCCGGACCTGCCGGGTCAAGTGCGGCTCGTGCTGCGGCTCAAAAAGGGGCCGCTGTTCTCATGGTGGACAGGAGACAGCGGATCGGCGTGCCTGTCCAGTGTGCTGAATTTGTGCCCCGGGCTATTTCCAGTTATGTTAATTTCTCCTCAAAATGCATTGCTCAAACCGTTGAAACCATGATCACCCATCTCCCCGATCAGCGATCTTATGAGATGAAGAGCCCCGGGTTTATGCTTGATCGCTCCTTGTTTGACAAAGAGTTGGCTGCTTCAGCCGTTCTCTCCGGTGCAGAAATCTCTATGGGAACAAGGGCCATGAAATGCTCTCAGGAAGGAGTGGCCATTGAACGGGGAGGAAAACATGAATGGGTCCGGGCAAAGGTGATCATCGGTGCGGATGGAGTCCGCTCATCCGTTGCCCAATGGGCTGGATTGCCTCCCGGCAGGACAACCATTGCCCTCCAGTATGAGGTCGTTCTCCCTCATCCCCAGAATCATGTGGACATATACTTCCATAAGGATTACGAAGGAGGTTATGCCTGGTTTTTTCCAAAAGGGAAAACGGCAAATGTCGGCATAGGGGTCGTCTCTCACAGAACGTCTTCGCTCCCGAATCTGATGGAAGGTTTTCTCAATCGCCTCATTGATTTAAAAAAAATGGGCCGGATTGAGATCATCGGAAAGACAGGTGGCGCCATCCCTTGCGAAAAGCCAAGACAAACCGTTTTTAGTAACATCATGCTTGCCGGAGACGCCGCAGGACATGCCCACCCTATTACGGGCGCGGGAATCCTCAATGCGGTCATCGGAGGGGAGATGGCCGGAAGGATTGCTGTGGAGTCATTGGCCAGAGGGGATCTCAACCATTTATGGCAATATGAGACGGAGTGGAGGGAGGCTTTTGGAGCTTCCCTCTCTTATGGCGCTTTCAAGCGGGATTTTCTTGAAGAGAACTGGAATAAACCGGAAATCGATTTTGAAAGCCTGATCCGAAAAACCTGGGTGGGGTTTAAAGAATATTATGAGGATCGAAGGAAAAAATAACCCCACCTAACCTCCCCTTACCTCAAGGGGAGGCTTCATCCTCCTCTATTCCCCC
The DNA here is from genome assembly GCA_018333535.1 of Deltaproteobacteria bacterium. GTDB lineage: Bacteria > Desulfobacterota > BSN033 > BSN033 > UBA1163 > RBG-16-49-23. Next base: position 15,329 of record JAGXTA010000090.1, read on the forward strand.
ATTAAATTAAGGGGGGATGAAGGGGGGTTAAGAAGGGGATGGAAAAGGGTCAGGGTGGGGGTGAAAGAGATAATGTAGCGTCCCGATTTAGTCGGGACGGAAAAGGGAAAAAATGAAACCAAAAACAAGTCCTGAATATATCCAGACCAGCCTCGCCGCCTCTCTCACGCTGGGTTTTCAACAGGGGCTCTTCCATCGCAATGCCAAACTGAAGGGGCTGAATCTCCTTCTCCATTACGAGGAAGGGTGCCTGGGAAAATGCCATTTCTGCGGACTTTCAAGATCGAGGCTTGAAGGACCAAAGGGAAAGACCTTCATCCGTGTGGACTGGCCCCTCTATTCGCTCGAGGAGATCATTGGAAGAACGAAGGGTAAGGACCAGATCCATCGGGTCTGCATCTCAATGATCACCCATCCCAAAGCCCTTGAAGATACGACTCATGTCATCAAAAAGATTAAAGAGGAGACCGATCTCTTCATCAGCGTCCTCATCACACCAACTCTTATTCATAACATCGAGTCCCTCGAGGCAATGAAAAAGGCCGGAGCCGATCGGATCGGGATCGCCATCGATGCAGTGACACCCGAACTTTTTGATCGACTGAGAGGGAAAGGCGTTAACGGCCCCCATCGCTGGGATCATTACTGGGATGTGGTCCGGATGGCCGTGGAAGTCTTCGGGAAATTCTATGTCGGAATTCATCTCATTGTGGGTCTGGGCGAAACAGAGAGGGAGATGGTTGAAGCAATCCAAAAAGGTCAGGACATGGGGGCCTACACCCACCTCTTCTCTTTTTTTCCGGAAAAAGGAAGTCCCATGCAAGACCATCCCTCCCCTCCCCTTGATCAATATCGGAAAATTCAGCTTGCTCGCTGGATCATCAATGAGGGGCTGGGCTCAATCGGCCAGATGAGGTTTGGCGAACAGGGGAAACTAGTCGATTTCGGAACTGATATTGAACCTCTTGTCGAGATGGGCGAACCCTTTATGACCTCAGGATGTCCTGGCAGGGATGGAAAAGTGGCCTGCAATCGTCCCTATGGCAATGAGCGACCTTCCGGCCCAATCCGGAATTTTCCGTTCATGCCGGCAGCCGAAGATATTGAGGAGATCAGGAAACAATTGGAATAGTGGAAGGATGGAATACTGGAATAATGGGTTTTTTCTGAAACAAAACGCCTCTTATTATTTCACAGTTTCATCATTCCATTATTCCATCATTCCATTTTTAAGAGCGCTATGCTTACTCAACTCATTCAAACTTCTTTAACCGAACTCCAATCCGAAGCGTTCAGGCTCCGAAAGCTCCACTTTGGCAGCGAACTCACTTTCTCCATCCCCGGTACTGTTGCTTACCATGATGGTACTCTTCCTTTTCAAAAAGATCGTTTTGCGGCAATCAGCGTCACGGGATCCCATTGCGATCTCCATTGCAGCCACTGCAAAGGAAAACTCCTCGAATCGATGATCCCGGCGAATGATCCTGAGACCTTTTCCATGACAGTTGATCACCTTCGGTCCCGTGGCGCCCTGGGAATCCTGGTAAGCGGTGGAGCAAACCGTAATGGCGAAGTCCCATTGGAGAAATTTATTCCCTCAATCAAAGAGATTAAGGGAAAGGATCCCTCTTTCAAAATCATCGTCCATACAGGCCTTATCAAAAGGGAAATGGCAACGGAATTGAAAGAGGCAGGAATAGACCAGATTCTGATTGATGTCATTGGTGATAATGATACCATTCGAAAGGTTTACCATTTGGACAGGCGAGTTGAAGATTATGAAGAGACGCTCTCGATGCTCAAAGAGATCGGCCACCGGCTCGCTCCGCACATCATCATCGGCCATCACTTCGGAGAGATCAGAGGAGAATGGAGAGCACTGGAAATGGTCACCCGGGTCGGTGTGGAAACAATCGTGCTCGTCATTCTCAAGCCTCTCATAGGAAAAGATCAATTCAGAACACCAACACCGGAGGAAACTTCCAAAATCTCGGCCATCACTCGAATCCTCAATCCCGCTACTCCCATCCGGATGGGCTGCATTCGACCGGCTCATCCCTCAAAGGTGGAAATGGAAAAAGGGGCCATCGACTCCGGTGTGAACACCATCGCCTACCCTCTTCAGGGAACGATCGACTATGCAAAAGAAATCGGCCTCGAAACCCGCTTCATCGAGATGTGCTGTAGCCTGATTTATTAATCAGTCTAAATTCTTCCTCCCCATCCAGCGCCAAGGCTCCAATGCTCAGGTTGGCGTGAGCGTTTCGGTTCTGGATGGCGACCCCTCCCTTTACTCGCCGCGCAAGCGCTGGCGCAGCGGGCTAAAGTGAGGAATTCCCCCTCTTTGGCCGCCGGCCCATAAGTCCTCCCTCGGGGGCATGAGCCCTTCCGGGGCGGAGCCTGGCCTGGCTTCCGGCTCGGAAGAGCCATCCAGCTCGGAGAGAGGGCCAGGGGTTGGGGGAGATTTTCAGAACAATTTGTCTACTCAAATATGAGCCACTAACAGGGGTTTGACATTGGGGACGAAAAACAGTATTTTAAGAATGGAGGATGGGTTTTACATAAATCCCATATCGATTCTGATAGAAAGGAAGGGTCGAATGAAGGCATTTAGGACTTATCTTGTTGTGAAAGATCCAAAACGGGTCGTCCTCACTAATGTTCCCTTCAGTGCAGGCCAGCGGGTTGAGGTGCTGATGGTCCAGGATGAATCCCGCGATAGACTTGCAGAAGAGCTGGGATCCCTTATGAAGGAGACACAGAACCTCCCTCAGATCAAAGCCCTAAGCGAAACTGAAATCCGGGAAGAGATTCAAGCCTATCGAGCCGGTCGATGAGAGTGGTGATCGATACGAATGTCTTGGTATCTGCAGCGCTGAAAGACCGTGACCCGGAATCGGTAGTCCTGTTCGTTGCTGGGCATCCCGAGTTTGAATGGATTGCTTCCAAAGATATTCTTGATGAGTATTTCAATGTCTTAAACAGGGAAAAATTTCGACTTCCAAATGAGATTAAAGAACGATGGAGGGATCTTCTCTTAAGAGCAACTACTTGTCTGGAGACAATAGACACAGTCGATTTCCCAAGAGATCAGAAAGATGCCAAGTTTCTGGCATGCGCTTTATCAGGGGGAGCCGCCTACTTCATAACAGGGGACAAGGATTTCGAAGAGGCATACAAGGTATTCAACACAACGGTTCTCTCCGTATCTCAATTCAAGAGGCTCGTTTGTGACGTAATCACCCGCGATTCTGTGCCTGAGAAATAAAATAGAAAAAAATCCCTAATGAAGGCCTAATAGAAATGAGTTATAAGGATGAGAAATGGGATGTATTGGCAGAAAAACCAAAATTCAGACCAAACTTCTTCAATGGTTTAAAAAAAACAAAAGAGACCTTCCCTGGAGAAAGACACGAAATCCTTATGCCATCTGGGTCTCGGAGATCATGCTCCAGCAGACCCAGGTAAATACCGTCATTCCTTATTACAATCATTTTTTAAAAACCTTTCCAACCATCCAAGATTTAGCGAAAGCCAATCTGTCAAAGGTCTTAAAAGTCTGGGAAGGGTTGGGATACTATTCGAGGGCGAGAAATCTCCATCAGACCTCTAAGACCATTTCAAACCATTCCAATGGGAAAATCCCTGATAAACTAAAAGACCTCCTCAGTCTTCCCGGGGTTGGAAGATACACAGCGGGCGCCATCCTCTCTATTGCGTTTAATCAAGAGGTACCCATTCTGGATGGAAATGTGAAGAGAGTTCTATCAAGACTCTTTGCAGTTTCAGGTGATCCAAAAAAGACAGAAGAATTTTTATGGCCTCTCTCAGAATCTCTGATACCAAAAGGTTCTCCAGGCGCTTTCAATCAGGCCCTCATGGATCTCGGTTCTATGATCTGTACTCCTAAAAACCCGAATTGTCTTAGTTGCCCTCTCAAAAACCACTGCCAGGGGTATCTTTCAGGAAAACCCGAAGGCTACCCACGCCGATCCGTTAAGAAAAAAGTTCCTCATATCGAAGCGATCGCCGCAGTGATTCAAAAAGATGGAAAATTCCTGCTTCGTCAAAGACCTCCAAAAGGTCTTCTGGGAGGATTATGGGAATTTCCGAACTGGAAGATTGAAGAAAAAAGAAGGTTAAGGTTGAGGTTAAGAAGCCATATCAAGAAAGAAATGGGAATGGATGTCGAAGTGAAAGAGTCTATCGGGACTTTCCACCAAACCTATTCTCATTTCAAACTCACCCTCCATGTCTTTCATTGCCAGCATCTGAATGGAAAAGGAAAGGGGAAATGGATTTCCATAAAGGACTTACCTCTTTTTCCCATGTCAAGAGTGCATCGTCACATCACCGAGCAGTTAGGTGAGGAGATAGGGATATGAATCGCCCCGACACAACTCCAGTTATTCGATTCATGAGTCGTTAAGAGGGGGGGATAGGCTGAAAGCCTGCAGAGCATAGAACGTGACTGAATTTTTCAGTCACGTTCTTAAAACGGTATTGGTTGTGGCTCAAAGGTTCTCCATAAAATAGGGTCCTGATTTTCTCCGGCGAAATCTTCTATTTCCTCCATTCCTCACTTCACTAACCCGAAATCGATGTGCCTTCGTTCCACATCGACCCGTTCCACCTTCACCTTCACCGGATCTCCAATCCTGAAACTCTTGCGTGTCCTCTCCCCCATGAGACAGTATTTATCTTCATGATAGTGGTAATAATCATCGTGGAGGCTGGTCATTCTCACCAGCCCCTCCACAAAGACCTCTTTCAGCTCAACGAAAAAGCCAAAGGCCATGACCCCGCTGATCACTCCTTCAAATTCCTCACCGATTTTATCTTTCATAAACCGGACTCGATACCGGTCTAAAATCTCCCTCTCCGCCTCCATCGCCACCCTCTCCCTTTGAGAAAGATGGCCTGCTTTCTTTTCCAATTCTTCTTCTGTGGATCGAACTTCTCCTTTTGATAAGGCTTTTTTCAGAAGCCGGTGGACCATTAAATCGGGATACCTCCGGATGGGAGAGGTGAAATGGGTATAGGCATCGGAGGCAAGGCCAAAATGTCCTGTATTGTGCGATGAATACTTTGCCCATTTCATCGATCGAAGGAGGAGATGATTGATCACGCCCTCCTCAGGCCGTCCCTTAGCCTCCAGAAGAACCTTCTGAAACTCTCCGGGAGAGGGGTCAGCATCTTTCCTCATCCTGTATCCCAGATGGGAGACAAATCTCCGGAACTCTCCGATAGCCTCCGAGGATGGGGGCTCGTGAATCCGATAAAGTGAAGGAACTTTCCTTCCTTCCATGAAACGGGCAACGGCCTCGTTGGCCGCAATCATGAATTCCTCGATCATCTGATGGGCCAGGTTTCTTTCCGAACGGATGATCTCCTCAGTCACTCCCTGAAGGTCAAGAATGACCTCCGGTTCCGGCAGATCAAAATCGAGGGTTCCTCGCTCCATCCTCTTCTGACGAAGTCTCCGTGCAAGGAAGGCCATCTGTTCCAGGGATGGGACAAGAGGCTTGAACCTCTTTCGCAACTCCTCATCCTCATCCAGCAGAATCCGCTTGACGATCGTGTAGGTCAGCCTTTCATGGCTATGGATGACGCTTGGATAGAAACGACATCCTCTGGGCTCACCACTGGCATTAAATCCCAACTCAACCGTCAGAGTGAGCCGGTCCACTTTGGGACGGAGGCAACAGATTTCATTGGAAAGTTCCGGTGGAAACATGGGCACAGCACGATCCGGAAAATAGACACTCGTTCCCCGAATATAAGCCTCCTCGTCCAGAGAGGTTCCCTCTTTGACATAGTGGCCGACATCGGAGATCGAAACATAGAGTTTCATCCCTCCATCGGGTTCTTCTTCGATGGAGACCGCATCATCAAAATCCCTTGCCTTTTCTCCGTCGATGGTGAAGGTGGGGATTCCCCGCAGGTCGACACGCCCTGCATCATCCTCCGGGGATGGAAGGAGGGGAAGATTTCGCGCCTCTTTCAGGGCAGCTGATGAAAATCGGTGGGGGAGGTCGTACTTATGTATGATGATCTGGGGTTCCACTTCCGGGTCGTCAGGATATCCGAGGATATGGGTCACCCGGCCCTCCGGTCTCGCCCTTTCGGTGGGATACCGCGTGATCTCAGCCACAACAATCTGGTTGGGTCGGGCCTTCTTTGTCTGACCATCCGGGATAAAGACTTCTTGAAGGAGCCGCTCATCCTCCGGAATGACATAGAAATAATTCGTGGCCTTCATAAACTTACCCACGATCTTGCGCAGTCCCCTCTCCAGAATCCGGATGACGCTCCCTTCTCTCCCCTTCTTTCGTATCGACTCCACCCTCGCAACGACCCGATCCCCATGCATGGCTTCTTTGAGATTCCTTGGGTTGACGAAGACATCCTCTTCCCCTTCCTTTTCCGGAATGACAAAACCATATCCGTCAGGATGGCATTTAACCTTCCCCACGACCAGATTCATCTTTGTGGGAAGGCCGTAACGATTCCCCCGAATTTTGACGACCTTCCCTTCCTCTGACAAATCCCTTAACCGCTCTCGAAGCGTTCTCCTTTCTTCCTTTCCCAACCCGAAGCGTTGAAGGATTTCCCTCAGAAGCAGAGGCCGATCTTCGTCTTCCATCAACCGAAGAATCCCTCCGGCTGTAATTTCTTGTCCGCTAATCTTTTTCCCTCTTTTTTTCATGTTTTGATCTTTGACTCCGAACGCCTCCCAAAAATAAAAAGGGGCGCCAGAAGCCCCTTTTTATTTAAAGTCAAAACCTTTTCTCCCTCACCGACACTCGATAACGGTTTCGTCTAACGGCAACGGCAAGGAGGTCCGTATCGTCCATAAAAGGACACGCCTATCGTTTTTAATTTTTTAAAACGTAACCGTCACCGAATGACGAAACGGGCTTCGTAACCGTAACCTTAACCCACGCCTCTTATACCCCTACCCCCCTCAACAATCCTAACCCTAACCCTCCTAAGAACATGGGGAGGAGGATCGCTGCAAGGATGCCTAAACCCAATACAACGATAAGAGGAAGAAGAACAGCCAGAACCGCTTTGCCGGTTGAAATTCCATGGCCTTCCCTCACCCCAATGATGATGAGAATAATCATATAGACCGACCCGATGAAGCTTCCAACAAACGGCACGACATTGAAGAGCTGGGCACAGTAGGAGTAGGAGATCGCTCGAAAGGTCGCCTGGTATCCTTTCTTATTCCCGCCTACGATCATGAGGCAGAGGTGTGTGATGGCGCTTCCCATGAAAATGGAGGAAGCCACCATTAAAGGGATCCCGATCAGAGAGAGGGTGAGGATAAGGTTATACGGAATAAAGGCATGGATCTGGGGCGGGATGAAAGCTGAGAAAAGGAACCATTGAAAAACCAGGGAGACCCCTATCCCAATAATTCCAGAGATGATTCCGTAGATGAGGGGCGACCAGTAACCTTCTCCTGCCGAAACCTTTTTAAAGAATCGAGTGGGGGAAAAAAGAGCTTCCTTCGTCGTTCTCATATAGGCCCAGAAGAATCCCCCTCCGCTCTCCCACGGGGAGACTTTTTCCTCGGTTGAAATCTCGCGAACCTGGCCCTCGATGGAACGCGCCATCTCCTGATATTGCACAAACTTTGAGATGATGATGCCGCATTTGACGCAATCATCGCTTTCGGGCTGTTCAAACCCGCATTGGGGGCAAGTCACCATTGGGCCGGTATAAGGCTTTACTTCTGGTTTGGGTGGCGGTGGCGGCCCAGGCTCCTGCGAAATTCCTGCGAACTCCGGAGGAGGCTCTTCTTCCACCCTCACCCTTCCCCCGATCTCTTCAAAGACCTTCACATACTTCTCCATCTCTTCCTGCGATATCCCCTTTTTCACTACGATAGGGACTCTCTGGAGCAAACTCTCCGCTTTCTCAGGAGTGAGGTTGAATCGCTTTTGAAGCCCCTGGGTTAAACGAGCCTCCTCTTCCGGTCCTGCTACTTTCAGTCCCAAAAAGATCACCTTGTAAAGACCCATCTGTTCACCTCCCCATTCAGGACCAACCAGTTTTATGATTGTTACCACATTCGACTTCAAACTACAAGAATTTTTATATAAAGAACAGAAGCGAATCGTTTCTATTCGGATCGTTTGTTACCCTTCGTGTAATTCGTTAACGAAAAAATTGCAAAACAATTCTAAATCTGGGATAATTTCCACGGTAAAATCCTTGTTTGACACTCTCGACGCAAGAGGAGGATTCAATGAAAACGAGAATGACTGAACTCTTGGGAATCAAGCATCCCATCATGCTTGCAGGAATGGCCTTCATCAGTTTACCTAAATTGGTTGCCGCGGTGTCAAATGCCGGCGGGATTGGCATGTTGAATTCTGTTGCCTATACCCCCGATCAAACGAAAGATGTCATTAAGCAGGTAAAATCCCTCACGGATAAACCTTTCGGAGTCAATGCCACCCTGGTCATGCCCAATGCGAGAGAAAATATTGAGATCGCTCTTGAAGAAAAGGTTCCTATTATCAATTTTGCATTGGGAAAGGGGGACTGGATCATTAAAGCGGCCCATCAATATGGCGGTAAAGTGCTGGCAACGGTGGCCATAGAGAAACACGCCCGCCGGGCAGAAGCAGATGGTGCAGACGCACTGATCGTAACAGGCCATGAGGCCGCGGCCCACGGGGCAGATGTTGGTACAATGGTACTTGTCAATTCCATTGCTCGTCAAACCAAACTCCCCTTGATTGCGACCGGTGGCTTTTCCGATGGCAGGGGATTGGCAGCCGCACTGGTTTTGGGAGCGGATGGAATCTCCATGGGCACCCGGTTTATGTTGACCCGGGAATGCGAGATGCATGAAAGAGCAAAAGAACTCTGCATGAAAGCAGGAATCGAAGATACCCTCTGCTCGGAAAAGATTGATGGTTTGCCGGGTAGATGGCTCAAGAATCCCGCCGCAATGAAGATGGCTCAGGGAAAACCATCTCTCTTTGACGCTCTCTCCAGCGCTCTGCGCATCAAAAAGATGATTAATATCCCTTTATATAAGCTTTTCCTGGGAGGGCTTAAACAACGGGGCGTTCAGGATCTGGCTCGCCAGGCGCTTGGCCTTCAGGGATTGCAGGTTGCTATCGAAAGCGGTGATTTAGAAACAGGAGTCCTGCCCATCAGCCAGGCCATCGGTTTGATGAGAGATTTGCCGACCTGCAAAGAATTGATTGAGCGAACCGTCGCTGAGGCCCAGGAACGGGTGGAGGATGTGAGAAAAAATATCTCCTCCTGAGGGCCGGGAATTGCTTAAAAAATAAAAGCATTGGCCAAAGGTTAGGGTAAGGATGCCAGTTTAGTCTATGGGTAAAGGCAAGGGTTTAAATCATTAGCCCTAACCCATTGACCTTTCACCAAACCGGCTTCATAGCCCTAACCTCTTCACCTTGCCCAAATGTTCATTTCCATGAGAAAGGAATATAATGATACGACGAAACCTCGACCATTACGAAGTGAAAGCCACCCGTTATCTTGCTCATGGCGGGGGCATTGCCCATATGGTGCTCACTACCCCAACTCTGAGAACCGTGATGTTTCTCGCCCATGCCTCTGTGCCTCCGGGCAACAAACTCCTTGGCCACGTGGACCCCATGGAAGAGATCTACATCATTCAGAAAGGTAGAGGTCTTATGCAGGTGGGCGAGGAAATCTGTGAGGTAAAACCCGGAGACGCCATCCACATCCCCATTGGTGACTACCACGAATTGACCAATACAGGGGATGGAGAAATGACCCTGCTCGTCGTGGCCGGTCTCATTCCATCTGAGTAACCCCTCCGTTACAGAGATAGAAAAGGGTCGGGAGGTTCTTCTGGAAAAACTTTGAAGCGAAACCTTTCACGTTTAAACTCCATAGGTTTGTTTATAAAAATCATCATGAAACGGGCAGATGGGTCGGTTGGCATTCCTTCAAAGATCGCTTTACAAGGTTTTGGAGGAAGGACCTCCCGATCCTTTCAGGTTAAGTAACACCCCATAACTGAGGGGTTACCCATCTGATGATATTTAACTTGACTTCTTCGCCTCAAGAGAAGAAAGTTCTTTTCTTAAGGCCTCTAATTCCTCCAGAAATCCCCATTTCTCCAGGAGCCACGGCATTCGCTGCCTGTCATCCATTTTTTTGAAGAGATCTTTTTCAGAATCACTGAGCGTCTCACGGATTTGACGGATGCCATTTTCATCGGTAGAAAAGACCCGGGCAACCTCGTGGGCAATCAGCCCGATATTCGCCTTTCGGTTATTTGGGAAAGATCTCTGGATTAAAATGATCCGGATGAAAAATTTTCCCCTTGAAGCTCCTGGCTGGTGAATCCCTGCCGGGCGGGTTGAATTCTCTGATGCTACGGCTTCCCCTTGAATTAGATCGAGCGTACCGGGGGAGATAGGAATGGTCAGGGGCATTGAGAATAGGTTTTTCGGAATTTCATAAAATAACAGAAGATTGCGGAAGAGGACCGCTCCAAGCGTTGAGCTGTAAATTCTGTTGAGAAACTCTAACAAACAGGTCCCGAGCTCATTTGAAAGGACGACTGAGATATCGATAATCTGAGCGATCATGTTCTGCTTTCTCAGTTCATCTCTCTCCCGTTTCTCTTCTGCCGCCTTTTTGCCATGGCGCAGGCAGTCCCGAACCTCATCACAGGTCCGGCACTCGGGCATTGCATTGGTCTTGGTCAGCCCGCTTTCAAGGGCGACCTCTTGAATCGAACCAAAACAGTCTTTTCTTTCCACTTAATCTGCCCCCTCTTCCATATCTCTTAACCGGCCATCCCGATCAGTCTTTCTTATGTCTCAACAGCCAGAGCAGTCCGATGACGATTAGAAGAACCGGCAAAAAATAGACCTTGATTACACCGGGGACCGAAATGTGGATGGAGTAATATTTCCCCCCCAGGATCAAGATTCCGATGATTGTTGTCACCCACGCGGCAACGGATTTTCGGTTTCGGAAAAGGCCTCCTATTCCAAGAGCGATGACCACCCAGGGCCACCCTTCCCTCAATCCATACCCTGTGCCCATCCGGTCCAGGAAAATCAGCACTCCAATCACAATCAGAGCCAATCCCAACCCCATCCCTCTTCTCCTTTCACATCATTTTAATGAAGGCATAATGATTTGGAGTTTTCAGTCTTGAAATAATTTCTCAAATTTTTCATAATAGCCCTAGGCTTCGACCTATATTTCCAATACACCATCTTATGCAAAAAGGCAACCGATCTTATTGTCTTAAGAAAAGGAGCTCTAATGGATCCCAAATTGGTCAGACAGTTCATCACTTTTATAGTCCTCCTCTTTGGATGGACCATCGTCATCCTGCTGGCAGGACCAAAATAATTCCTCGTCGTCCTTTTTAAAAGACTATGCCGCAATGAGTTCCCCCTGATCGTGAGCCTGTCGAACGGTCGAAGGGTGAATCCCGCAAAATTTGCGGCTCCGTGCGGACTCTGTTGAACCACAAACGAACTTACGGCACGGTTATCTGGTGGGAGAAGACTAAGGTGAGCGGGTGGAGGGCAGGTGGAGGCATTTGATCCCCAACAAAAAATATGATAGATTAAATCTCAATGGAGTTTTCTTTGATCATTTGGTATTTGGATTTTGAATGATAGGCCCACGTAGCTCAGTGGTAGAGCTGCTGATTTGTAATCAGCGGGTCGGCGGTTCAAATCCGTCCGTGGGCTCCATGATCATCGAAGCACTAATTCATCTGGATTGGTCCTCTTTTTATATTTTTTTAGTTTAGAGGGGTTTTTCAAATTCTGACATGATGAAAGCAAAAGAATTTCAGAAATTTGAGTTGGCGCTCTTAAGAAAAGAGAAAATAGACATCCGGAGAAATTTCCGAATCGTCGAAGCCCTTCATAAGGAAGCCCTTGCCCTTTGTGTGTTCCCGCCGAAAAACCCTCTTGATGGGTTCGATGTAGATTTAAGAATTGCAAAGGTCATTAATTGTGTTCCAAAAACTGCTTAAGAAAATTGCCCGGGAATTAAAAGAAACATCGATCCCCTACATGGTCATAGGCGGACAGGCCATTCTTCTTTATGGAGAGCCAAGATTGACCCGCGACATCGATATTACTCTCGGAATTAATGTTGATCAATTGGATAAGGTCCTTGCGATCGCCTCAACACTCAAGCTCAACGTTCTTGTAGAAAATGAACGGGAGTTTGTCCAGAGAACCATGGTGCTCCCAGTAATGGAAGAAGAAAGTGGAATAAGGGTTGATTTTATTTTCTCCTTCTCTCCTTATGAAAAGCTGGCCATTGAGAGAGCGAGGGAGGTAAGATTGGGCCGCACCCCTGTCAGGTTTGGGTCTCTTGAGGATGTGGTGATCCATAAAGTGATCGCTGGAAGGCCAAGGGATATTGAGGATGTAAGGTCAATTCTTTTGAAAAACACAAATTATGATTCGGGCCATATTGAAAAGTGGTTGAAAGAATTTGACGCCTCACTGGGTGAAAACTTTTTGGCATTATTCAGAAATATACTGAAAGAGATTGAATAAACCTGTCATCAGCGGGTTGACGATTCAAATCCGTCCGTGGATTTCATTTCCCCTCGGCCCTCCAAAGGCCCAAAAAAACCAGTTGGTCTTGCAATTCCTCTCGGCCTCCCGGCTTCAAGGCCGGACAACCACTTCAAGAGTTCGGCATAGAGTGTTTGGATTTTCATCAGACATTGAACAGGAAATTGATGATATCTCCGTCCTCAACGACGTAGTCCCTGCCCTTCTGCAGATATTTCCCCACTTCCCTGACCTTCTGTTCGCTTCCCAGCTTAATCAGGTCTTCATATTTCATCACCTCTGCCCGGATGAACCCGCGCTCAAAGTCAGAATGAATAACGCCTGCGGCTTGGGGAGCAAGAGAACCCTGCCGGTTTGTCCATGCCCGCACCTCGTCTGGTCCGACCGTGAAGAATGAGATGAGGCCAAGGGTTTTATAGCAAAGCATCGTTAATCTATCCAGGGCGGGCTGGTCGAGCTGGAGTTCCTCAAGAAAGATCTGGCGATCCGGCACATCAAGCTGACAAAGCTCCTGCTCAATCTTGGCAGAAACAGCAATCCATTGAAAGCCTTGCTCACCGAAGTCTTCCTTCAATTGACCCATCAGATCGTCGGCCTCCTCGGCCTCCTCTCCGATATTGAGAACGATGATCATCGCCTTACGGGTCAGCAAAGAATAGCCGGCGATCAGTTTCTCTTCAGCCTCTGTCAAAAGGAAGTTTTTCAGGAAACAGCCGGTTTCAAGATGCTTTTTCATACGGGCGAGAAGATCCGCTTCCATGGCCGTCTTTTGAGCGTCTTTCTTTTTGTTCTGTTCTTTATCGATCCTCTCAAGGCGCTTTTCAATAAACAGAAGATCGTTCAACTGCAATTCCTCGTTAAAGATCAGGATATCACGGCGGGGGTCGATAGCGCCACGGATATGAAAAACCGTGTCGTCCTGAAAAGTTCGAACGAGATGGCAGATCACATCAACCTGTTCCAGGCCTCGGAGAATCTGTTCTTTTCGGGAGGCCTGTTCATCTAAGTCAGGGAGAAGCAGAAATTCTATATAGGCAGGGGTCTCCTGGCGCGGTGCGTAAATCTCCGTAAGATGATCGAAGCGGACATCTCGCACTTTCGCCAACCCCAGACCATTTCCTTTCTTGCTTTCTGAATTTGGCTCTTTGCCGGTTAACAGCCGAAAAAAGGTGCGTTTACCGACCTGAGGAAAACCAACAAGACCAAGCTTCATTGTATTCCTTTCTATTATGGTAAACCCCGTTAGAAATTCCTTTGGAATAAAGGAGCGGGCTGGCGGTTCAAATCCGTCCGTGGGCTCCACCCTTTTTTAATTCCTGTTCCTGGGGCGTTTGTTCGATTCGAGGATCTTTTTTCTGATGCGGACGGAGTGCGGGGTCACTTCAACCAGCTCATCCTCTTTTATAAATTCGATGGCCTGCTCAAGGCTGAGGATCTTAGGCGGAATGAGTTGTAAGGCGTCATCCGACCCTGAGGCCCTGATGTTAGTCAGTTTCTTCTCTTTGATCACATTGACGTCCAGATCGTTCTCCCTTGAGTTCTCACCGATCACCATCCCTTCGTAGACCGGCGTATTCTCTTTTACAAAGAGCGTTCCACGGGGCTGAAGGTGATGAAGGGCGTACGTGGTCGTCTTGCCTTGCCGGTCCGCAACAAGGGTTCCGGTGGAGCGTTTTGTAATCGGGCCATGCCAAGACTCATAACCATCGAAAAGGTGGTTGAACAGCCCTGTCCCTCTGGTGTCGGTTAGAAACTGGGAACGAAAGCCGATCAGCCCTCTCGATGGGATCCTGAATTCGAGGCGGACCCTGCCGTGACCATTGTTATTCATCTTCTGCATTTTGCCTTTACGGATTCCGATCTGCTGTGTCACCACTCCTATGAATTCCTCCGGGACATCGATGACAAGATGCTCCATGGGTTCATGGACAACGCCGTTTATGTTTTTTGTAATGCTCTCCGGCATGGACACAGAAAGCTCATAGCCTTCTCTCCGGATCATCTCGATCAGGATGGCAAGCTGAAGTTCCCCTCTTCCCATCACCTTGAAAGAATCGGTCGCATCAAAGTCAACTCTGATGGAAACATTATAGAGGAGCTCTTTCTCAAGCCGCTCCCTCAGGTTTCTCGATGTGACATGCTTTCCTTCCTGGCCGGCAAAAGGCGACGTATTGACGGAAAACACCATGGAGATGGTGGGTTCATCCACCGCAATTCTTGGAAGAGGCTCCGGATCTTCAACATCGGCGATGGTATCACCAATACCGATCCCTTCAAGCCCGGACAGGGCAACGATATCCCCCGCCGAGGCCTCTTTGGCCTCCACTCTTTCGAGTCCCTGAAATCCATAGAGCGATGTCACCTTCGTCTTGACCGGCTCCGCCCTGCCGTTTAGCATCGACACCCAATCGCCGACCCTAATCGATCCCGAGAAGATCCTCCCTATGGCAATCCTGCCTACATAATCGCTATAGTCGATGTTGGTGACCAGAAGTTGCAACCGTCCTTCTTTATCCCCTTCCGGCGGTGGAACAGCGCTCAGGATGAGCTCAAACAGGCATCGAAAGTCTTTCGCTTCATCATCAGGATGAAGTTTCGCAATTCCGAGCTTCGCATTGGTGTAGACAATCGGAAACTCAAGCTGTTTCTCTGTGGCATCGAGGTCAATAAAGAGATCATAGACTTCGTTGAGCACCTCTTGAATCCTCGCATCCGCCCGGTCGATCTTGTTAATGACCAGGATGGGAGAAAGATCGAATTCAAGGGCCTTTTTCAGAACGAATCGGGTCTGGGGCAAGGGGCCCTCCGAGGCATCAACGAGGAGCAGAACGCCATCCACCATCTTGAGTGTCCTTTCCACCTCCCCGCCGAAATCGGCATGGCCCGGCGTATCGACAATATTGATTTTCACTCCCCGGTAATCGATAGCCGTATTCTTTGCCATGATCGTAATGCCCCGCTCCCTCTCTAAATCGATGTTGTCCATGACCCTTTCCTGGACCTTCTCGTTCAAACGGAAAATACCGGACTGTCTGAGCAAGCCATCGACAATCGTTGTCTTTCCATGATCCACATGGGCAATCAGGGCAATGTTTCGCAAATCTTCACGTTTCATAAGCTTGTTATGAGAGGGGAGTAGAGAGCATTCCTGTCAATTGAGGGGATTCGACTCTGGAAACCGGACGGGACTGCTTTTTGAAGAATTTTTTACCATCCCGTCTCCCATACGGTTTGTGAACAGCCCGGAGGTCAGGGATATTGCCATGCCACACAGGGTCAATGCGATTCGTCTTCAGCAGGGATTTCAGGATCCCCAATTCCTGATCAGTCACAAAGGTCATGGCAATGCCTGACCGCCCCATTCTTCCGGTCCTTCCTGTCCTGTGCGTATAGGATTCCAGGCCGTAAGGATAATCATAATTGATCACATGACTGACATGGCTGAAGTCGAGTCCCCGGCCGGCAAGGTCGGTAGCAACCATGAGGTCGATCTTTTTCTGGCGGAAACGCTCAAAGATCGAGGTTCGCTTCGATTGTTCCAGGCCCCCGTGGATATACCCTATCGATTTGAATTTTCTCTCCAACTCCTTCGTCAATTTTTCACCGTGATGCCGCGAATTGCAAAAGATGAGGGCCTGGGAAATTTTTTCCCTTTTTAGATATTGGATCAGGGCATTGAGCCGATCACGTTGCTCCGTATATTGAAAATGGTGAACCAGACTCTGCGGAGACAACTGCTCCTTATTTAATTCCACCCGAATGGGTTCTTTCAGATAGACACTGATCAACCTTTCAATCTCTCCGGGCATCGTCGCCGCAAAAAACAGGGTTTGGTGCTTATGAATGAGGCTAGACATGATAAAGTCGATATCTTCAATAAAACCCATTTTCAGCATCTCGTCCGCTTCATCCAGAACCAGCGTGCGGATATTAGAGAGGTCAACCTCCGTCGTATTATAGAGGAAATCGATCAACCTGCCAGGGGTTGCCACAAGGAGATGGACCCTGTCCCTTAATTTGGCTTTTTGAATCTCCATTGAGAATCCGCCAAAGATGGCAAAAGGAGCGACACCCGTATGTTTCGCAATGTTATCGATTTCTTCCACATATTGGAGCGCCAGCTCACGGGTAGGAACCAGGATGAGGGCCTGGATCGCATTGAGTGAAGGATCGATCATCTGAACCAGCGGAATACCGCAGGCCGCTGTTTTACCCGAACCGGTCTCTGCCCTGGCTAAAAGATCCCTGCCACTTAAGATCGGGGAGAAGGTCTTTTCCTGAATGGGTGTCAAATCCTGATAACCCATATTCGTCAGGGCCTTCAGGATTTCCGGTTTTAAATCTAATTCTGAAAACTTCATCGTTTACCTTTAAATAGCTCCTTCCAAATTAAGGGAACCTCTAATAATTCCCAATTCGTCACTCCCGCGAAGGCGGGAGTCCAGTAATTTCAAAAGATTATGGATTCCTGCTTTCGCAGGAATGACATTTTTAGAGGTTGCCTTAAATAGAGTTATTCCTTTCCTTTTTTATATCAAGCCAACGATTTCTACGATTTCACACGACTTGCAGGCAAGCAATGATCAAATCATGCAGAAATAGGTTGGGAAGCTTATGCAGGCAGGCTGCCTCTTTCTTACAGATAGTGGGTATGCCCTTCCTACCATCGAGGAGCCTCAATTATTTAATCTTAGAGAATTATGTAACATTTTTAACTTAAAAGCAAGAAATTCTCTGGTAGTCGAAAATCATCTCTACTGTTGATGAAATCGTAAAAAGTCGAAAAAAGTTAAAGATCGTCATTCCGGCGAAAGCCGGAATCCAGTAATTTCATATAATTATCAAAACCCTGGACACCGGTTCCTGCCGCAGGACCGGTGAGACGACTTTTAAAGAGACCATCACTGTTCATATTAACCCAAAAATATTTAAGTGGTTCGTAGGGGACGATTCTGCCACAACTAATTTCTCAGGAATTGGCATCTATCTTCATTCTTGTAATAGGGTGCTAAGTAGTTTTTCAGAGGCTTTTCATCGCTTTTGACAATATGTCCAAACTATTGAATATTTTCATAAAAATCGCTTCCATCTTAAAGAATATTACCAGTGGCCATCATTCATCCACCAAATCTCAACATATTAAAAACATAAGATATTTTCTACCCCAAATCTCTTCACTCTCATCTTTAAATTAAAAAAATTTATTGGTATGGCTTTTGCACAATTAATTTATCAAAAGGCGGTATCAAATTGAATATTTCTTTAAAATCAAATGGTTTTACACTTATAGAAGTTCTCGTCGCACTGGTTATTTTAGCTATTTCCTTACTGGCACTGGCAGGCCTGATGACTACGACAACAAAAAACAACGCCTTTGGCGGCCACCTCACAGAAGCCGCCACATTGGCTCAGGACAGATTGGAGGAATTGAGGGTCACAGGCTGGGATAATATTGTTAACGGAAATGATACAAATCCAATTAGAGGTTTAAATTATAACCGAGCCTGGATAGTTGTACTGGGACCAAACAGTCCCCCCCCACCCAATGATAATGAAAAAAGGGTAACGGTCACGGTGAATTGGAACGATGGGATGGCCCGCTCGATTAGTTTTTTAACAGTGATTACCAGATGAAACGGTTAACTCTGAGGGAAATTATGAACATCAACGCATCATTCAATAAAAGAGGAATTACAATTATTGAATTACTGGTAGGACTGGTCATTTGTGCAATAGTCATTGCGGCGATATATCGCGTGTTTACTGTTCAAAGTAATGCATATGTCGTTCAAGACCAAGTCGTTGAGGTCCAACAGAATATCAGAAGCGCCATGGAGATTATGGTGAGGGATATCCGCATGGCCGGATTCGATTATGATAACTCAACTTCGCCTCTCAGAATCGAGGACTTCAAACCGCTGCCCCCTTATGATGTGCGGGGAAATTCCATCACCATATGGTATGAAAATTATCAAGCAGGCCCTCCTCTCATATCCCAAATCCATGCAGTGACCTACACCTTACCCTTAAATAATACAAATTTAGAGAGGCAACTTTCTGTTAATGGTGTTGTTCAACCCGTTGAAGTTATTTTAGAGAACGTTATTGCATTAGAGTTAACCTGCGGTATAGATGGAAGAATCGGTTATGAGGACACGCAAGACGGAGTAGTAGACAACTGGATCAATTGCGGGGCAGTGAATAACAGTAGAGATAAAGTGATCGCTGTTCGTATAAGTTTAACAACAAGACCCGAACAGGTTAATCCTCAAGATGACCGCTTCAGAACAGTCTCCCCGAGGGCTTTAACTTCAATCGTAGCATTGAGAAATCTTTCGATTAAAAGGTTTTAGGGAAAGGACTCGACATATGAAATATGGTCACTTTTCAAAAAATGAATCAGGGATGGCTTTAGTCGTTGCCCTTGTCATGATGACCGTCTTAACGCTCATCGGCCTTGCAGCCTCATTTACATCAACCTTTGAGATCATGCTCTCGGGTGAAAAAAGAAGGTCTACAGATGCCTTCTATAACGCAGATAGCGGGGCTAATGTAATCATACCGAGGTATGTGAATTTCGTTCCCGGTCGATCAAATTACAACCCCTTCACAGATCCAATAAACAGCAACCCCACCAATGTCACAGCAAGAATTGATTTCGATCCATTGAAAATAGGACCGCCAGAAGGTCAGTCTTTTAATAATGACTATGCCTATTTTTGGGTTGAATCAAGAGGAGATGATAGGACCGGTAATGCCACGCGTTCAAGATGCACCATTAATCTGAATGTGTACAGGGTATTAGCCAAGTCTGATTCATCCACTGAGGTTGTGGTGAATCCATAGGAGGTTCTTGCATATGAAGAAATTTGTTTATTTATTAATATCGATGATTTTATTAGCCCCTTTTTCTGATGCTTTGGGCGCCGACACGGACATTTACGTCCTTGAACAAACCATCACGCAGGTCCCTCCTGATATACTGTTTGTTCTTGACTTATCCGGCAGTATGCGCTGGACCCCGGCCGGCGAATATATGTACACTCGCGGTAACGACAGATGTGACAGGGATGTTCCATTTTATGCAACTCCTCAGGGTGGACGCACATGTGATGTTCCTCAAGATACAGGGTCCTATCCAATTTATAGCAAAAGTGATTGCTCAGGCCCATTTTATAAAGAGCCGAAGACGATTTCCGGAGTGGCCTATACAACCAATTGCAGTCGGGTCGAAATTGCTAAAAGAGCCATTAAAAGCATTCTTGATGCCTATCCTGTTGGAGCCCCCGATGGGGTAATAAATGTTAATGATGAAAACGAACTTAGTATGAGAATGGGGTATATGAGATTTTATAACTGCGGAAGCGATACGGGCACGAACTATGGTGCAGGATGCAATCAATTAATCCATCCCATTGATACACCTTATAATACCATATGGAATACCATAAACAATGCAGGAGCCAGTGGAGGGACGCATCTGGCAAGCTCTCTAAAGGAGGCAAAGCTTTATTTAGATGTTCACAAAGGCGGAGACAATGCAAAGGCATGTCGTAAAAAGTTTGTCATATTAATCTCAGACGGGGAGGATACATTGGCATGCAGTGGTTCGGGTTCGGAATCGCAATCAGACCAATATAAGAGGAGGAGGGAGACCGTAGCGCAAGCAAGGGCCCTTTCGAATGCCGGATATAAAGTCTTTGTATTAGGTTTTGGGGCGCCATTATCTCTCGCTCTTAGAAATACCCTGAATTGGGCCGCATATTATGGAGGCACGAACAATGCTGATGTTCCGGATTCAATTACAGGCACCTATTTAATACCTCCCGGACAACTTTATCCAACAACGAATCCAATAACTACCGCTTGCTCAAACAACAGCACACCTGATCCGGCGGCACAAAATATTTCAGGCTATGCCTATTTTGCTGAATCCCCCTCAGAACTTGAACAGGCATTAGTAGACATCAAAGATTATATTCTTAACCTCCTTGCGGAATCAACCTCCTATGTGGCGCCTGTTGTTCCGATCAGCCAGATGGAAGGCTTCAGTTCCATGAATCGCATGTACATGGCGATGTTTAAACCCACCCTGAAAAGTTTATGGCTTGGAAACATCAAGAAATTGGGAATTGCAGATACGCCAAGCGGAAACACTAAAATAGGAGACATCATCGATGTCAATAATCGGCCTGCCATTACTATTCTTAATGAGATTGATAAGAACGCTCGCTCTTATTGGAGCTCAATCAATGATGGAGGCGAGGTCGTAAAGGGAGGAGTTGGAGAGCAACTGGCAAGCAGAGACTTGGTTGGGGACCCCAGAAAAATTTATACTTATGTGGGATTACCGAGTAAGAAATTATTAACAGAACCTGAGAATGCCTTTACAGCAGGAAACCCCAACGTAACTTATTCAAAGTTGGGAATATCTGCTGATCCGGTGAAGAGGGAACATATTATTAAATTCGCTCACGGATATGATTCTTATGATTGGAATAATAATACGGTTACAAACGAAAAAAGGAAAGGTTCGTATATAAATGATTTAGGAATAGAAGTTGAAGTTGATTGGATTTTAGGAGCCTTTATCCATTCACGGCCTTTAATGATCCACTACGCAAACAAATCTGTGATCTATGCGGGAGCCAATGACGGAATGTTTCATGCTTTTGACGACGCAACGGGAAGGGAATTATGGGCTTTTATTCCACCCAGTTTATTGTCTCAATTAAAAGATTTCGAAACCACCAATACGCTTCAAATCTTTGCGGATGGCTCTCCAAAAGCGTATATTGAAAAGAATCCGAGCGGAACCATAACCAAGGCAATTATTATCTTTGGACTTCGTAGAGGAGGAGATCGATATATCGCCCTGGATGTGACCAATCCCGATTCTCCGAGTCTTTTATGGGAGATTGCTCCATCAACTTCATTGCCTCTGTTAGGGCATGAGGTTACAACAGGGTTTGGAAGACTGGGGCAGACATGGTCTAATCCGGTGATCAAACAGGTGGCTGATGGAGGAGGGAAAAAGGCCGTGGTTTTCTTTGCAGGCGGATATGATCCGTGCAATGACCCCAATATGAATTGCGGGGCTTCGGATCAGAAAGGCAATGCTGTTTACGCCGTCGATGTAAATACCGGTTCGAAACTTTGGGAATTTTCAAAAGCGAATGACTCAAGGATGACTTTTTCAATTCCAAGTGATATCGGGGCATTTGATATTAATGGGAGCAATAAGATAGATCGGCTTTATGTTGGAGACATGGGAGGACAGCTCTGGAGGTTCGATATTGGGAACTTAAATAATACCGCCGGCTGGACAGGGAAGGTTATTTTCAGGGCCAACCAGTCGTCGGGGGACAAAAGAAAAATATTTTATCCGCCTGATGTCTCCCCGGGATCAGGGTATCAATGGGTTTTCCTTGGAACTGGAGACCGAGAAAACCCAAAACAGGAAACGGGGACGGCAGTCTTCCTCACTCAGAACAGATTATATGCAATAAAAGATAACAATCCTTCATCTCCATTCACAGAATCGAGCCTGGTTGATGTCACCAGTAATATATTACAGAAACCCAATCCAACTGCCGATGATATTATTCTTCAGAACCAAACCCTAAATAATTTAAATAATTTAAACGGTTGGTTTATTACACTTGAAAATAAAGGTGAAAAATGTTTGGCTTCACCATTGATTTATTCAAAGGTGATTTATTACACAACATTCACGCCCTCTTCTCCGAATGAGGGAGATATTTGCGACTTGGGTGAAGGAACGGGAAGGGTTTATGCCCTTCAATATAAAACCGGTATGGCGATGTTTAATTATGACCTCACCAATGATACTGATGGTCAGCCTCCAACCATTTACAAAACGGATCGTTCCATGACTGTCGGAGCCGGAATCCCATCTCAGGTTGTCATTTCACTCATAGGTGGGGAAGTTGTAGGATATATCGGAGTGGGAGGCGGAGTATTTTCACCGGAAGAATTAGGCGGAAAAAGCATTAATACTCTTTATTGGAGAACTGCTAATTAGTGGAGGGTTTCAATAACAACTTTACAATAACCCTGGAAACGTCATTCCTGCGAAAGCGGGAATCCAGTTTAAAAAGACTGGATTCCGGATCAAGTCCGGAATGACAGAAGAGACGCACTTTACAAAAAAGGTAAGGAGATAAAAATGAAGACAGGGAGAACCGCACTGACAATAGTCATTGCTCTATTGCCAATCTTGTTATCCTCTGGTATCGGATTTGCGCAAACAAAAGGGGCGAAGGAAACCATTTTCTTTTCAGGAATTGTAAAAAATGTTTCCTGGGATCATAAGTCGATCATTGTGAACGACAGGAGCTTTTTCATCTCACAAGACACCAAAATTATAGATCATAAGGGAAATCGATTAAAGATAGATGATATAGAGAAGAATGCCGATGTCGGGATAGATGCTATTAAACATCCCAACGGATTCATGATCAAGGAGATTGTGGTGATTACGAATAGAGGTGTTTGATTTGGCAACTTTTTACAACTTGACATTTTGTCCATAATCATTGAATTTTTTCATGAATGCCACGTCTATTTCAAAAACTTGACTTCTCTTCTCTTCCCATTCCTCATATTCTAACATATTAATACTGCTTCATATTTTTTATTTTATCCCCTTCCCTTGAAGGTTTTTTAAACAACAAATTAATTGGCATGCCTTTTGCCTATTTATCTGACAGAAGGAGAATAAAAGTGAAAAATTCATTAAATTCAAAAGGGTTTACGCTGATCGAAGTTCTCGTCGCACTGGTTATTTTAGCTGTTTCATTGCTCGCATTGGCCGGTTTAATGACCACTACAACAAAAAATAACGCCTCCGGAGGACACCTGACAGAGGCCGCAACATTCGCCCAGGACAAATTAGAGGAATTGAGAGCAATGCCGTGGAATAGTCTCATTCCTGGTTCCGTAAATACTGACCTGGTTCCTAATCCACCGGGTTCCACCGGAATTCAATACACTCGAACTTATAGGGTAAATCAGCTCAATCCGAGTTTAAAAGAGCTTGAAATTACAATAAACTGGAACGATGCAATAAACCGCTCGATAACATTCTTTTCAGTGCTTTCCAATCCGGAGAATACTTGATAAGAGCAATGGAGAAAAGAGAGATGAATCATAAAATAACATTAAATCCAAAAGGAATAACGATCATTGAACTCTTGGTGGCATTAGTTATTTTTGCAGTGGTCATTGCCGGAACTTATCGGCTCTTCATTTCCCAGAGCCGGGCCTACACGGTTCAGGACCGTGTCGTCGAAACCCAGCAGAGCATCCGGTCTGCCATGGAGGTTCTGTTACGGGATCTTCGGATGACCGGATTCGATAACGATAGTCCTGATTCGAAGATTGACATCACCACTCCCCTAAATGTCGGAACAGATCAAATCATTGTCGATTATGAATTTGACAACACGACCCGATACTCAGTTCGTTACTGGAGAGATGCCGGTTTCCAAACGCTGAGGCGGAAGTTGACCACACACAAAGACGATGGTTCGAGCGTAGAAGGCCCCGAGGAGACCCTGCTGGAAAATGTGGAAGACCTCCAATTCACTTATGGGGTGGACAAAGACAATAGCAAAGTCCTTGACAGATATTGGATTGAGGCTAACAAAATAAATCCAGATAATGTTATTGCCGTTCGCGTCCGGTTAACGGCAAGGCCCCAGCAATTGGCTGCGGAGGATCGGAAGATGATGTCGCCGAGGACCCTGGAATCTGCCGTAACCTTAAGAAATTTATGTATGAGATAATTGGCCAAAAAGGAGTTTCAAAAATGACAAAGAAAATAAATATTTTAAAAGACGAATCCGGCGCTGTTTTGGTCATCGCCCTTATCATGATGGTTGTCATGACATTGATCGGAATCGCTGGTTCCTTCACCTCCATCTTTGAAATAATGATCTCCGGTCATAAACGGGGATCCACCAATGCCTTTTACTCTGCAGACAGCGGGGTTCAGGTAACGGTAGCCAGTATTGATAATTTTGACCTGCCCGGAAAGTATAACAACAATCAATACATCCCTCCAATCGATCCTAAACTGACCAATGCCAAGATTACCATTAACCATGTTTCGAATCAGGTAGGGGCGCCGAGAGGCTCTGGGTTCAGCGCAACGGGTAATTTTGAGTTCGTTCATTACGTCATCGAATCCACAGGAACGGATCAAATCGATACAGGCGCCACCCGTTCCACCTGCATGATCGAGCAGAAAGTGGTGAGGCTTATACCCACTTTGCAAGGAGGAAATTAACTGATGAGAACCATTAAACCCGCAATTTACGGACTGATGTTAGGTTTGATCATTTTTTCCGGACTCCCGTTCTGTTATGGCCTGGACACCGACCTCTATGTCCTATCGGGAGTAAATGTTCCACCGAATGTGTTAATTATCCTCGATAGTTCCGCAAGCATGGATGAGGGCAGTTTAGGTCAAAATTATAATCCCGATCCCATCAATGGTATTTTGGGAGAAGACATCGATTATAGCCAATACTTACCACCAAACAAAGAACCATATCCAAGATATGCGGTTTATATAAAATCTTCAGGGAACAAATGGACGCCGTGGCATTCTGATTATAGAACATTGGATTTTCCATGCCCGGATTTGAGAGATAATTACCTCATACCGGAGGGAGAGGCCATTAATTATTCCGGTTGTAGTGTCAGCAAGAAAGATTTTCAAACCGGGAATTTTAGAAATTATCTTCAACTCTTAGAAGGAGTAGGTGGACCTCGACCAAGGTTTGGTTTGGCGACCGGAATTATTCACAGTTATATCAATACGACGGGCGGAGTCCGTTTTGCGCTCATGGCATTTAATCGAGATAAAGATGGAAACACCGTTAGGTGGAGCAAAAATCAAAAGAAAGAATATGTTTCTAACGAAGAACAAGATGAACAAAATATCATTTATGATGCAAATGGAGGAAGGGTTCTTGGCTTCGTTGACGAAAATAAAATCGGAAAAACCGCTCTTTTTAATGCCCTTGCCACCCTCAAGAATGATAGTTGGTCGCCATTAGCTGAGACTTTATCCGATGCAAAGACTTATTTTGAGTATGGTAAAGATGGATTTCAGAGCCCCATTACCGCTAGTTGGTATTGCCAAAAGAATTATGTTCTAATTATTTCAGATGGCAATCCAACAAAGGATACGGGGAATCTCGCTGAAGTGGCGAAAACCCTTTACGGACTCGACTTAAGCGGAGGTTTATCAAGCACCGGTCAGAATGTTAAAACCTATACTATTGGGTTCAGTGCGACCCATCAATTGTTAGAAGACACCGCCAGACAGGGGGGTGGAAAGTATTTCTATGTGTATAGCTCACAAAGCTTTAATGTCGCCTTTCAGACCTTCATTGCCGAGGTTCTAAAAGAATCTACTTCCTATGTCGCTCCGGTCGTCCCCATCAGTCAAATGGAGAGAACCAGTTCGGGCAACCGGATGTTCCTTGCTATGTTCAAACCAACAGAAAGAAGTTTCTGGAAGGGGAATATCAAGAAGTATGGAATCGCAACTAAGATTCCAGAAGGCGAAGCAAACAATATAGGAGATATTCTCGATTCTTGGGGAAAACTGGCTATTAATAGTCATAAACAAATTTACGACACTGAGAATGGTGATTCTTATTCAGCAAGATCCTATTGGAGTTTGGAGGCCGACGGCCAGAACGTAGAAGCTGGAGGGGTTGGCGAGAAATTACAGGAAAGGAATTTCTCTTCAAATCCGAGAAAAATTTACACCTATCTCGGAACAAACGTAAATCTCACCGACAATGCCTTTACTAAGAGTATCGCCCCACAAGCACTAGGGCTATCGGAAAGCGATACGACAGGCAGGGATAAAATTGTGGATTTCATTTATGGTTGGGATGTCTATGATGAAAACCGAAATAACAAGACAGACGAAAAGAGAGAGTGGATCTTAGGAGCTTTTATCCATTCGAGACCTATAGTCGTTCATTATGGTGCCCCTTATAACGTATCCGTCGTCTTCGCCGGAGCAAATGACGGAATGCTGCATGCTTTTCATAATGGAGTGCCCAGCGGAGATACTTGGACTGATGGCACGGGAGAAGAACTGTGGGCATTCATACCCCCAAGTTTGTTGGACAGTTTGAAGAATTTAAACGGCGAGGCACTCCAGTTTTTCGTGGATGGTTCGCCAAAGGTATATATCGGGAAAGACGGTGCAGGCAATGATGTAAAGTATCTTATCTTTGGACTTCGAAGGGGTGGAAACCGTTACATTGCTTTAGATGTGACCAATCCCACATCTCCTAAATGGCTGTGGGAAATCAGCCCATCTACAACAGGATTTGGGCAATTAGGGCAAACATGGAGCACTCCGCTAATCGGAAAGATTAAATATGGGTCAGGAGACAAGTGGGTCTTCTTCATCGGGGGAGGATACGATGAAAATCAAGATTTATCCACACCAGGAAATGATACCAAAGGAAGAGCAGTTTATGTAGTGGATGTCTTAACAGGGGGGCATATATGGAGTTATACCAATAATACGAATGCCCAGATGAAATATTCCATACCCAGCGATGTGGCTCGCGTAGATACTAACGGAGATGGTTATATCGACAGGCTTTACATCGGAGATATGGGAGGACAAATCTGGAGATTCGATATCGATGTAAGAGACGCAAATAATGAAAACATCCCGGCTAACTGGAAAGGGAAAATGATTTTTAAATCAAATTCTGAGGCAAGTGAAAAGAGGAAGATTTTCTATCCTCCTGATGTAACACTTGAAAAAGGAAATTTTGAGATGCTTTTCTTCGGATCGGGTGATCGAGAGGCTCCGAAAGAAAAAACGGTCATCAACCGGCTCTATGCCGTAAAAGATAAAAATTTATCAACAATATTAACAGAGAATGATTTGTTTGATGTAACCAGCGTGGAAGCCACCTTTACAACCGTTGATGCCAAGAGTGGTTGGTATATCCGGTTGGGAGATGCCGGAGAAAAATCTCTTTCCACCTCAGTCGTGTTCCATGGGGTAGTCTATTACACCACATTCACGCCTTCCATTGGTAAGCAAGGTGATGTTTGCTTCTTAGGGGAAGGGACTGGCAGGTTGTACGCTCTCAAGTATAAGACGGGCTATGCGGCATTAGATTTGAATGACGACGGAACAATTTCGCCAATCGACGACCGTTCAACTTCTATGGGAAAAGAGGGGGAAACCACGATCCCCTCTGGGGTCATCATTACCTTCATTGGTGGAACAGCAGTGGCCTATGCCGGCGTAGGTGGAGGAGTTTATATCCCTCCCCTTCCAAGCACTAAGAGTCTCATCCCCATCAATTGGAGAACCGTTACAAAATAAGACTCTGATCAAATAAAACCCCAATTGAGTGAAAAATCATTGTTCTATTGATCTAGACCTAAAATAAGCGCGATTGGGATCAACAAAAGCCAGACTGGCCGAGGGCCTGGCAAATCGACAGAAGTCAAAGAATATGTCTAAAATAGCCACGGATGAACACACACCTCTCCCTTGATTGTCTCGGCCCTTCATTGAAAACTGGTTTAGAATTCGAGAAGGTCTCCTTTCTTTTAGTATTTGTGAGAGGTGATGAGCACGATGGCTGCCATTGCCTGATGACTCCCTTTAAGTCACTCGACACTCTTTGATCACCGAAAACGCTCGCAGGTATTCTTTCAGACAATGATTATAGCCCACCAACCGATAAATGATCTGACGCCCCGTCTTCACAATCAAACAGGGGATCTTCATGAAGGTGTTGAGGAACCGTTTGAACTCCATCCGCACGATCCGATGCCCCAGAATCTTTTGAGGCATCAATAAACCCAGCCAGGCCTTCAAATTCCAAGCTAAGGCGGCAATCACCATGTAGGCCCAATTCGAAACCAAACCTTCCGAAGGCATGCGAAGTGCGTTGACCCCGTTTTTCAGTTGCTCGATATCATTCTCGTGGTCACATCGCTCATTGGCAAAATAAACCACTTCCTGTGCGCTCATCGTCCGATCGTTAGTGATATAAAAGAAGTAACGAATATCATCAAATAAGGCCTGCTCTCCTCTTTCCACCGTCAGGTTCTTCCGCAGCGCCACCACCCGATAGGTCTTCTTACATTTGACCGGACGGTAATCAAATTGAGCAACCTGTTCCGAAATCGTCCGAATATTCTTATACCCTCGCTCCCTCACAATCCGCTCCTTCACATTCTCAGGCCGCTTCCGCCCCTCCGTCTTGACCTCATATTTGGGCTTCCTCTCCAATGCCTCCCACTGGCCTTCCAAAAGACGCTGAGCAAGAGAGACCAGATTCTGACGAGCATCCAAACCAAAAACAAATCGGCACCGCTCATCCCACCGATCCAAATGCTCCGTCAAACTGAAATCCGTATCCCCACGCATCCACACCTCCTCAAATCGCCCCTCCACTAAGTCCAAACTCCGGTCAATCCAGAAAGCCGAATCCAAATGAGAAGGCGCATTCCCCGGCCGATTCACCACATATAATGCCTCTCGCGTCTGCGCCAATGAAATCAATAAGGGAGCATACCCCCATTCCCCCTTATACGATATATCCATCCCCTCCTTACACTCCCCCGTCGTCTCCGACATCGTCCCATCGATATTGAGAATCGCCTTCTTAAAGAATTCCTT
>JAGXTA010000091.1 GCA_018333535.1 Deltaproteobacteria bacterium
GGTTTGGTAGCGCTGGAGCCACTTGAAAAACCATTTTTTCGATCGTCCTATCTCACGATAAATCGAAACAGGAGATCTCCTCTGCAAAAATTGCTGAATGGCCATCTTTCTCAAGCTTTCTTCATTCATCGGTTTCCCTCCTCTGTGGTTTGGACTAGGGGCATCATACCCCAAATCAGCTCTCAGGGTAACCGATGTGTTGGCACAAAAACTGACATTAAAGGTAACCTATGTTCTGGCACATCGGGGTAACCGATGTGCTGGCACTTGGCAACTATAAAACAGAAAACATTCATGGCCTTGATGCTGTAACCAATCGGCAACACCAGGGCCAGTGGATTCATCAACGAGAAATCGCATTTATGCTGTTTCCACTATCAGGGGCATGAAGGTGGTGTTCTCCATGAATCTGGTGGCAAATAAGATACAAGCTTGAATTTCTTCTTGATTTTTCTCTATGTGATGCGATACAATACTATCGCAAATCATACAAAGTTTGTTCAAATGGCCAAGGTCTTCGGAGAAAAGGTCGAGGGCCTTTCTGAACTGGATGGGGCAGAAACGGCGGTAAAATTTGTAGAACGACTCTCCGATGACATTCGAGTCCCGAGGAGGCTCAGGGACGTTGGGGTCCCGGAAAATGCAATTCCCCGGTTGGCTGAGGCGGCCATGAAAGTAACCAGGCTCCTTGCCAATAACCCAAGAAAAATAACTCTCGAAGATGCCGTCGCCATCTACCGATCAGCTTATTAATTTAGTTACTTTTCCTTTTCCTGAAATCGAACAAATTCCCTTTGAGCCTTTATCCGGCCTTTTTGAATACAAGGAAATATGATAGTATCGTCTTACCTATGGATGGAAGGAAGAGGAAAATCCCATTTTGAGGGAGAATTAGATTATGGAAAAGTTAAAAAATTTTGATGCCCAATTAGTACTCAATTCTATTTACAACGGCATTATAGCGATTGATTCAGAAGGCATGATCACCTATTTCAACAAAACAGCAGAAAGAATTTTTAATATCCCTGCTCATGAAGCCATGAATCGATATATCTTGGATGTCCTGCCAAATACCGGCGGTAAATTGCTCGATTGCTTGAAAACTGGAAAGCCATTTTATGGAGAGAAACTCAAAGGGCAAGAAGTTACCCTTATCTCCAATATAAATCCGATTGTGACGAACGGGAAAATCTCAGGGGCCGTAAGTTTCTTCCAAGACATTTCCGAAATTGAAAGTATCTCAAAAGAGCTTGACTTATTTAAGAATATGAAAAATTGGTTAGATACCATTATCGATTCGTCCTATGACGGTCTATGGATTTGTGACCACCAAGGCAAAGTCATCAGAATCAATAAGGCATCTGAAAGGATCAACGGGGTCAAAGCCGAAGAGGTGATTGGCAGGAATATGAGGGAACTGGTGGCAGAGGGCTTATGCGACAAGTCCGTTACTTTGGAGGTGTTGAAGAAGAAAACTTCTGTAACAATGATTCAACAGATTAAAGGAGAGAAAAGGATCCTGGTCACAGGCAATCCAATTGTTAATGAAAAAGGGGAAATCACATTTGTCGTTACAAATGATCGTGATATTACTGAACTGGACGATCTGAGAAGTCAACTTCAAGAGATTCAGGCATTGGCCAAAGGTTATATTTCGAAGCTATCTGAATTAGAGATGCAAGGGGTTGACATAAAAAGTATCATTTTTCGAAGCGAGGAAATGAAAAGAATCATTGAGATGGCCTTAAGGGTGGCTCCAGTCGATACAACCGTACTTCTTTTAGGGGAATCAGGTGTAGGTAAAGGAATAATTGCAAAACTGATTCACAAACACTCGGAACGGGGCACTGGACCCTTCATACGAGTCGATTGTGCAGGTATTCCAGACTCTCTCATTGAATCGGAGTTATTTGGTTATGAAAAAGGCGCATTTACCGGGGCTAAGGTCGAAGGGAAACCCGGGTTCTTCGAACTCGCTAATAAAGGAACACTTTTTCTTGACGAAATTGGAGAAATTACATTAAGTTCCCAATCAAAGCTTCTCCGCTTTTTAGAGGACCATGAAATTATCCGGGTTGGAGGAACAGAACCTAAAGAAATTGATGTAAGGGTGATTGCGGCAACCAATAAGAACATTGAAGAGATGGTAAAGTCTAAAGGTTTCAGGGAAGACCTTTATTATCGACTCAATGTGGTTCCCATCCATATCCCGCCCTTAAGAGAAAGACGGGAGGATATTTTACCTCTGATCTTTCATTTTCTTGAAAAATTCAATAAAAATTATCGAAAGGAAAAGGTTCTTTCTCCAGAGGCGATTGAAACCCTTTGCAAATATGACTTTCTAGGAAATATTCGTGAACTGGCTAATATTATAGAAAGGCTTGTTGTGATAACAGAAAATGAGTGGATTGAAGCGCGAGATCTCTCAAATGCAATTGCAAGCTGTAATTCCAAGGAAATACCCTACTCTTTCTTAGCCGAAGGTATTTCACTCAAAGATGCCCTGCAAAAATGTGAGAGCATTATTATTGAAAAGTCTATTAACAAATATGGTTCTCAGCGGGAGGCAGCAAAAGCTTTAAAGGTAGATCAGGGAACAATTTCAAGGAAAATTAAGAAGTTTTCAATATCGAAAAAAGATGTATTGATGCATAATGAATTGCATTTACGCATCAAATATTAAATATTCTAAATTTCAACTGGTTACTAAATGTTTATCTTTTATCATCAGTAAATTGATGCAATATTGCATATATTTAGAGTTTTTCTGTTAATTTAATATTCCCCAATACCAAATTTTAAAAAATTGATTTCTTTTTTTAGATCAAATCCTTACCATTACGAATTCCCAATTTTTCCAAGGTACAACCTATTTTTAATTTTGGCACGAAAGATGTATCCACATTCTAATTACTAAAAGTTTTTGAATATTAAAAAAATCTCTAACCTGCCCCTACCAGAAGGGGGGGAAGGGTTTATTTTTTTTGATTATGAAAACAAACGGTTCATTGCTGTCTGAAAGAAACCAGCATATTCCACAGGGGCCATTCAATGTCCACCCCATTTTTGCTGCAAAGGCAAAAGGGGCGATTATCACCGATGTGGAAGGGAAAGAGTATATCGATTTTGCAGGGGGCATCGGTGTAAACAATGTTGGCCACTGCGATGAAGAAGTGCTAAAGGCTGTCCAGGATCAAATTCAAAAATATATTCACACCTGTTTCCATGTGGTCATGTATGAACCTTATGTAGAACTGGCAAAAAGACTGAATGAGATCACCCCGGGAAATTTTCCAAAAAAGACGATGTTTGCAAATAGCGGTGCAGAGGCCGTTGAGAATGCCATCAAGATTGCCCGTCATGCCACGGGCCGACCTGCTATCATTGCATTTGAAGATGCCTTTCATGGCCGAACCCTTTTAGCCTTAAGCTTAACCAGTAAGATGAAACCTTATAAATTTGGTTTTGCGCCTTATGCTCCGGAGATTTACCGAATGCCTTATGCCTATTGCTACCGATGCGCTTTCGGTCTGGAATACCCTTCTTGTGAAATTCATTGCGCCTATTTTCTAAGAGATTTTTTCCAAACTCACATCTCTGCCGAACAGGTGGCGGCTTTGATTGTGGAGCCGGTATTGGGTGAAGGGGGATTTGTTGTTCCACCTAAGGAGTATTTCAAAATCCTTCATAAAATCTGTCAGGACAATGGAATCGTTTTCATTGCCGATGAGGTTCAGACCGGTTTTGGCCGTACTGCAAAGATGTTTGCCATGGAGCATTATGAGGTAGCGCCGGATATTCTGGTAACAGCCAAATCCATTGCTGGAGGATTTCCTCTCAGCGCCATCACCGGAAAGGCAGAACTAATGGATCATCCCCAGGTAGGAGGGTTGGGAGGAACCTATGCAGGGAATCCCGTGGCCTGTCGGGCTGCCCTTGCGGTGCTTGATCAGTTTGAGAAGAAGGATCTCTTAGCGAGAGCTGAGAAAATTGGAAAAAGGGTCTTAGAAAAGTTCAAGGAATTTCAAGAGGACTATTCAATGATGGGTGATGTCAGGGGTTTAGGGGCAATGGTAGGAATGGAACTGGTGGTGGATCGAAAGACCAAAGAGCCAGCTACAGCTTTCACAAAACAGTTGGTGAATCATTGTCGTGAAAAAGGATTATTAATGATCTCCGCCGGTACTCACTCAAACATTATCCGACCATTAATGCCTTTGGTGATTACAGATGATCAATTGGAAGAGGGCTTGAAAATTATTGGAGAGGTCTTAGATGAAGTCGGTCAATCATGAAGGATTCAGTGATCCGATTGGGAACATCCCTCTGGATGACGAGCACGCTCATATTCTCATAGAATATTACGAGAACGCGACATCTCTTCGCCTGCTGATTGAAACCATCGAAATAAGCGGAGCGAAGATCCTTGAGACCATCCCCCTAAGAGAGGAACCAGGTGGTCCAAGATCGGTTCTCTTTAAGCTCTATGTTGAGGACGCCAGGAATGCGGTCATCAGCCTTTCAAAGCATCCTTTGGCCAACCTGAAAGGATACAATGCGAAGTCAAAGATTGCCCAAAAAAGGAGGAACCGATGAGAGACAAATTCAGAGGGAAAGATTTTCTAAGTTTGATGGATTTTACCCGGGAGGAAATCAATGATATTTTGAACGTCTCTTATGAACTAAAGATGAAGTGGGCAAGGCGTGAACTCCACGAATATTTGAGAGGAAAGACGGTTGCCGTCATCTTTGAAAAACCCTCTACTCGAACCCGTACCTCTTTTCAGGCGGCCATTGCCCATCTCGGGGCACAAAGCTTCTATATGCGTCCTGATGAAATGCAGTTAGCTCGAGGGGAACCAATCAAGGATACAGCTCGGGTCATTGATCGGTACTGTGATGCCCTGGTGATGAGAACCTTTGGACAGGATCGGCTTGAAGAGTTTGCCCGATATATGAAAAACCCAGTGATCAATGCCCTTTCCGATCTGACTCACCCTTGCCAAGGTTTGGCGGACCTCTTGACCATCCGAGAGAAGAAAGGAGACTTTAAGGGGTTAAAACTTGTCTATGCGGGCGATATCTGGAATGTCTGCCACTCTCTCATGATTGCTGGCGGGACCATGGGATTCGATGTCTACGTGGCCGTTCCCGAGGGATATGCCCCCAATCCAAAGATTCACCAGTTTGCCATGGAGGCTGCGAAACGGAGTCGAACGAAAATTGTCCTCACGAAAGATCTAAAGGAAGCGTTAAAAGATGCGGATGTGGTTTATGCCAATACGTGGCATAGCATGGGCGCGGCTGAAAAAGAAAAGGAAAAGAGGGCTAAGGATTTTGGGCCCTATCAGATCAACGGAAAGGTGGTGGAGGAGGCAAAGCCTGATTTTATTTTCATGCATTGTCTGCCCGGATATCGTGGGGAAGAGATGACCGATGAGATCATTGAGGGCCCCCATTCTGTCGTGTGGGATCAGGCTGAGAATCGAATGCATACGGAAAAGGCGGTCCTAGCCCTGTTTGTAGGATGAAAAAGTTGATCCATAACGTTTAGTTGGAAACGGATGAAGAAGCGGATTGTGATCGCCTTAGGTGGAAATGCGATTAAGCAGCCTCATGAGTTGGGGACAGCCCAGGAACAGATGAAAAATATCAAGAATTCGTGTCAACAGATACTCCAAATCATCCAAGCGGGCTATGAAGTGGTATTGACGCATGGAAATGGTCCACAGATAGGAAATCTTCTTATCCAGCAAGAAACGGGAATTCCCCAAGTTCCGGTTCAACCCATGGATATTTGTGGTGCTATGACTCAAGGCCAGATTGGATATATGGTACAGCAGACGTTGGTCAATGGATTGAAGACTTACAATCTGAATCTCAACGTGGTCACAGTGATCACACAGGTCTTGGTCAATCGGGAAGATCCGGACTTCAGGAGTCCGAGCAAACCCATAGGCCCATTTTACGACCAAGAAACGGGAAAAAGAAACCAGTCCGAGAAGGGTTACCAGATCAAACAGGTACTCCCAAATGGGGAAAAGCCTTTCCGTAGGGTGGTCCCTTCCCCTGATCCGATAAGGATATTGGAAGGAAAAGCGCTGAAACGGCTCGTCGATGCCGGGATGATTGTCATTGCTTCAGGAGGAGGAGGGATCCCTGTCACTTTGAATGATCGTGGAGAACTGGAGGGGGTGGAGGGAGTGATCGACAAGGACCTGGCAGGGGAGAAACTGGCAGAAGCCGTGGGCGCGGATATCTTAATGATCCTCACGGATGTGAATAAGGTTAAACTTGGGTTTGGTACCCCAGAAGAGAAAGATTTGGATAAGATAGATGTTAATCAAGCGAAACGCTATTTAAAAGAGGGCCATTTCCTACCAGGGTCGATGGCTCCCAAAATCTCAGCCTGTTTACGGTTTATTGAATACGGCGGGGAAAAGGCTATCATTGCCTCATTGGATAAATCTTGGGAGGCCATTCAGGGGCAGGAAGGCACACATATCATTCCATGAGGATGGAGAGTATGGTACTCCACCATATAGTCGAAGCTCAGCAGTTTAATAAGAAAACCCTTCAGGAAATATTTATCTTTGCAGACCGTGTTAAAGAACGTATAGAGCGTGGGTTTCCCCTGGAACTTCTTCGTGGAAAAATCTTAGCCAATCTTTTTTATGTTAAATCCATTCGAACCATGTTCTCTTTTGAGACCGCCATGAAACGGCTGGGGGGTGAAGTCATAGGGACTGAAAGTGGAGAAGCCTTTTCTTCCGAACTTGTAGGAGCAACCCTCGAAGATACTGTAAGAATGGTCGGTTCATTCGTTGATGTCATTGTCCTCAGACATTATCAGAGTGGCTCAGCAAAACGTGCTGCGGAGGTCTCCCCTGTCCCAATTATCAACGGGGGGGATGGAGCAGCTCAGCATCCTACGCAGGCGATTGTCGACCTATACTGCATTGAAAAGTTAATGGGAGGAGTGGATGGGGTTTCGATTGCCTTCCTCGGCAACTTGATGAATAGTCGGACGATTCGCTCCCTCGTTTATTTCTTAGCTAAATATTCAGGCATTAAAATATATTTCGCCTCCCCAAGAACCCTGAAGATGAAAGATGACCTTAAGGAATACTTGACCGAACATCGAGTTTCTTTCTCAGAATCCTTTGACAGTGCAGAGGATCTGATGGAAATTGCTTCCAAGGTGGATATTCTATATCTAACCCAGATACCTGAAGATCATTTTGGAGACCGTATTTGCGATTATGATAAATATAGGGAAATCTTCAGAATTAATCAAAATATCTTGAATAGGTTGAGGAAGGATACGTTCATCATGCATCCCTTCCCACGGGGTGATGAACTTCCGGTCCAAGTGGACAAAGACCCTCGCGCCATCTACTTTGATCAGATCAAGTATGGACAATTCCTCCGAATGGGCCTATTATGCTATGTGCTTGGAGTGAGGGTGGATTAGAGGAGAGGAATTGGAAGGGAGGTGATGAAATAAACTTTTTCGTGCCCTAAGTGAAAGAAATAATCCAAAATGCTTTCAGAGATTGGTTCTCTCTTTTTCTTCGTCCTCCCTTGGTAAAGCAAAGGAGGACGAAGTGAGAATAGGACTCCACGGGCCTTTTAGTGCACCGGTTGCCTACTCTGGCGAGTTGATGAAAAAGGGGTTTTTGTTGGCCGTTGAAGAGATCAATAAGGCAAGAGGGGGATGATGATGTAATAGAAGGAGAGCAATCCGTGGTATGGGATCAGGCCGAAAACAGGCTTCATAAAGAAAAGGCAATATTATCTTTAGTAGTACCATAAACGCAAGATAAAGGAGAAAAACTATGTGGGTAAACAGCGAATATAAAAGGCTGAAGACCGTCCTCCTGTGTAAGCCAACCTTTTACAGGATCCTTCCCATCAACCTCACAGCCAAGAAATACATAGAGTCTGGCCAACTTCCAAATATTCACAGGGCAATAGAAGAGCACGAGGAGTTGGTTCGGATATATGAAAATTTCGGTGTTGAAGTGATTATGATGGAACCGGATCCTGATCTGCCCTACCAAACATTCACGAGAGATTTTGCATCTATGACTCCTAAGGGCGCGGTGATCTCCCGCATGCACGTGTCAGAGAGGCAAAGGGAGCCTGTCGTGGGCGCAGATATACTTGTTGAACACAGCATTCCTATTGCTGGTTTTATAACGAGGGGGACATGTGAGGGGGGAGACTACATGTTTCTGGATGAGCATACCCTTGTCGTCGGCTGTGGAGGAAGATCGAATAGTGAGGGTATACAGTACTTGAAAGATATGTCGCCGCGTTTGGGTCTCGAAATAATTCCAGTTATGTTCCATGGTGATTTTGTTCATATGGATTGCGTTGGAAACATCATTGGCGAAAAACTGATTATCGCATGCCTCGATGCTCTTCCTGCGAGCTACGTCGATATCTTAAAGGAGCGCCACTTCACGATAATCAATATCCCGGCTGCGTCTGTTCCCGATCTAAGCGCCAATGTTATGGCTTTGGATGAAAAGACCATACTAAGTCATGCATCAAATAATAGAGTGAACGATGAGCTCAAAGCGCTTGGTTTCGAGGTTCTTACTGTAAACATCCCTGAACTTCTAAAAGCGGGCGGAGGAATACATTGTAATGTTTTTCCAGTGCAAAGGACGTAATGTAGTTCCATTCATTCAGACGATAGTGTAGTGTCTCATGAATGGCTGGAGTTATTTACATGTAAATTTATAGGCCAAGACCTTCTAATATTACGCAAATACTTAGGAGGAAATACCTCCAGTTGTTTAAGAGACACTACACTAGTGGTGACGCTACAAGCAAGTGGGATACATGACACTATAGGGAAGAAGAACATCGTTGGGCTATGGCAGGGGGCCACAGAGAATGCCACTGTCTGCACGAACCTTTTAAATGACACGGAGAGGCGCGGGCTGGACATGGGGAAGGACTACCTTTTAGTGCTTGATGTCTCTAAGGTGCTGAGGTCAGCCGTGGCGAGGAAGTTCGGGAGCAACTTCCGCATGGCGGATTACGATAAGGCAAAGGAGTCCCTTGATTTGACCAAAAGGTATCTGGAGAGGCTTAATCCGTCTGCGGCGGCGAGCCTGAGGGAGGGGCTTGAGGAAACACTCGCGGTGCATTGGTTATGCGTCAACAGGGCTTTTAAGGAAGACCCTCTCGACCACAAACCCGATTGAATCCCGTTTCTCCATAACCTGCAACATCACTGGACGGGTGAAAAAATGGAACGGCGGGGATAATATGGTTCAGAGATGGACAGTGACAACACTTTTTTCAAGGCAGAGAAGAAGTTCAAGCGCATAAAGGGCTATAGGGAAATCCCAAAACTCATAGCTGCATTAGGGCAGAAAAATTTTGAAAGAAAGGAGATGGTAGCTTAAGATATGGGCAAGAGTGTCCTTCCTAATTCAATAAAAGGAAGGGACAACATCGGGCTATGCAAAAACGCTAAAAAGGAGGGTTTAAAATGAGAAAGAAAATGATCCTGTTTTTGGTACTTTCGGTTGGGATGATGGGCCTGCTTTCCGGCCCTAACAAGGCAAGTGCCCAGAAAAAGGTTTATAACCTCAAACTTCAATCCTATTACTCTCCCGCAATGATTAGCGGCGACAAGAAATTTGCGGAGACCATTGAAAAGATGAGTAACGGCCGCATTAAGGTAACCGTTTTCTCAGGTGGCGAACTCGTTGCATCCGATCAAATCCTTCATGCCGTGAAGGCGGGAACAGTGGACATTGGGCATGGTTATGGCGCATACTATCCAGATGTTGCCATTGGAATTATCGAAAGCGGCCTTCCTATGGCATGGAATAGTGCAGTTGAGGCAGAACTACTTTATGAGCAGTACGGGCTTTTGCCTTTGGTTTCAGAATCATATAAGAAGGCTGGAGTTCACTACCTTGGGCCGACTTGGGCAGCTCCCTATGCTATTCTCACAAAGAAACCTATTGCCAATCTCGATGACCTAAGAAAGCTCAAAATCCGAACCACGGCGGGGGCCGCAAAAATGTTCAACAAGGTTGGAGTTTCTACTGTCTATCTGCCTCCCGAAGAAGTTTATCTTGCTCTTTCAACTGGACAAATCGATGGCGTGCTCTACGGCTGCGCCGAAGAGTACAAGATAAACAAGTTCTACGAGGTGGCCCCTTACTATTGTACTTCATTCATATTGAACCCCATTGTAGATTGCATGGTGATAAATGAAAAAGTGTGGAGCCAGCTCCCTGATGATTTGAAGTCAATTCTGACTACAGCTACCTATCGAGCCCGTTGGCACTATTACATGAGTGTTTTCGCAAAGGAGTATTCGGTCCGGGAGGAGATATTCAAAGGCAAACTGACCAGCCTGCCGCCTGAGGATATAGAGAAACTGACGAATGCGGCTTTTAGCGTGTGGGAGGAAGAGGCAAAAAAATCTCCTAGTAATGCGCGCGCTGTGAATTTGCTGAAGGATCTAAACAAGAAATTAGGCCGCTTAAAATAAGTTTTAGTAAGGATGTGGCATATCATTCTTGTCCAAAATAGGTTTTAAAAAGTTCGTATTTTGGACAGCAAAGTGCTTATGAAGGTGCGGATATCCCTTGAATCCTTTGAATTAACCCTGTTTAAAGGCAATTTGAGGCCATAAAACGTTCTTGTTGCCAAATTATCTTGGACAGCAAAATGAATCAGATTAAAAAAAGGATGGAACCTGGTTTTGAAAAGCTGTAAAACTTGTCCAAAAAGCCAATAATTTCAATGGGTCCCTTAAATATTTAGGTTATTTTGGACAGCACTGGTGGCATATATCCTCATAAAAGTGGGTACACGCATCCATTAAAAATTTAAAGACTGAGCTTAACTATGACAAATGGGCTGGTCAAAGTTCTTAAGGCGATTGATACATTGAGTCGATGGTCTGGGAAGGCTATGAGATGGCTGATTTATGTTCTTGTTATTATCATCATGTACGAGGTTACTTTGCGGTATATCTTTGGGCTTCCGACTGTTTGGGTTTTTGAGGCATCAACTATGGTATTTGGTGCCCTTGCGCTTGGGTCTGGAGCTTACGCTCAGGTTAACAAGGCGCATGTTTCGATGGATCTCTTCTACCGAGGAAGGTCCAAAAGGACGAAGGCCGTCATGGATGCGTGTACTTATCCGTTATTCATCGGATTTCTTATTGTCCTAATGTGGAAATCAGGAGCATACGCTTACCTTTCTCTTGCCAGATTAGAGCATTCAACTACCGCTTGGGGACCTCCTCTTTACCTAATAAAAACGGCGATACCGGTCGCCACAGCACTATTGGCCCTTCAAGGCTTTGCTGACTTTGTTCGTAATGTCGCATTTGCTATCACTGGGGGGGACCTTTAATGAGCGCCGAAACCCTCACAATCGTTATGTTTGCTTGCATGTTGTTTGTCATGGCCTCTGGACTGCCCATTGCTTTTGTTCTCGGAAGCCTCGGAGTCATATTTGCCCTCTTCCTTTGGGGGCCAAGTGCTCTTGATTTGGTTTATTTTGCTGCAATCGATGTAGTAAAAAGTTTTGTACTGATTGCCGTACCACTGTTTATATTTATGGGCCTTATGCTGCAAGAGTCTGGGATAGCCGATGACCTTTTTGATGCCATCTATGTTTGGGCTGGACGAATAAAGGGTGCCCTGGGCATGGGTACAATTGCCATTTGTGCGCTCATGGCTGCGATGGTCGGCATTAGCGGAGCTGCAACTTTGTCTATGGGCGTTATTGCGGTTCCTGCTATGCTTAAAAGAAACTATTCCAAAAGGATAGCCATTGGCCTAGTTCAGGCTGGCGGAGCATTGGGATTTTTGATTCCCCCGAGCGTAATGATGATAATGTATGGATTCATCGCCGGAGTTTCCGTGGGCAAGCTGTTTGCAGCAGGTATTATTCCAGGTTTGATGCTTGCTTCAATGTATATTATTTACATAGGAATACGATGCTATGCCCAACCCCAGATGGGCCCTGCTCTCCCTTCTGAGGAACGGGCGACTTTAAAACAAAAGCTGAGAATGACAAAGGTATTAGTCTTGCCCGCTATCTTAGTGGTTGTGGTGTTGGGTTTTATCTTTCTCGGTATAACGTCGCCCACAGAGGCATCAGCTGTTGGCGCTTTAGGGGCTGTCGTGTGTGCGGCCATCAAGAGAAAGCTTACATGGGATAGATTGCAGAAGGCTGCGCTGCGAACGGTGGAACTCTGCGGGTTTTCTTTTTGGATTGTTCTGGGTGCAATTGTATTCAGCAAAGTTTACACAGGATTGGGTGCAGCTGGAGTAATTAGAGACACCATTTCCAATCTAGAGATTAGTCCGTGGGGCGTCTTGCTAGTAATGCAACTTAGTTTTTTTTTACTCGGCATGTTTCTTGATGATATCGCGATCCTTTTTATGTGCATGCCGATTTACATCCCTATTATTTCTTATCTTGGCTTTGACCAAGTTTGGTTCGCTATCCTTTATATTCTGAACATGCAGATGGCTTATTTGACACCCCCTTATGGCGTTAACCTTTTTTATATGAAGGCCGTAGCTCCACCTGAAGTGACTCTCGGGGATATCTACATATCAATAATCCCTTTTGTGTGCTTACAAGCATTATGTCTTCTGATAATCATGGTCTTCCCGGGAATCGTCCTTTTTCTGCCAAATTTGATATTTTCGAGATAGAGATTCGCGCATATCTATTTCTCTATCGTCCTCGGGAGGTGATGAATAAAATTAGTGGTCAATTAAATGGATAAGATTAAGCCCCTTTTTTATAACCCCCCCCTCATCACCCATTTACGGTGTTCCCAATGACCCATTTGCAAAACTGTTAAGTGGGAATATGGGGAGATCATTCAGCCAACTTTCACATAAGCATCTGACAAGAAAGGAGAGAGCTTTGATGGAGAAAATAATTAATGTTGTTCAGTATGGCCTTGGCGCAATGGGGAGCTTGATGGTTCGGTTGGCCTCAGGCAAAGCTAACTTGGAGGTCGTTGGTGCGGTTTCGGCATCCGGAAGGTATTTAGGTGTGGACCTCGGCGAAGCTTCGGGGCTTGGGAAACATCTGGGTGTTACCGTAAAATCATCCCTCGAGCAAGTGCTCGAGGAAACCAAAGCGGATGTGATATTGGATGCGACGGTGTCTACAATGACCGAACTTATGCCGGAGATTCTCCCCGCTATTCGGGCGGGGCTAAATGTTATCTCAGTAGCAGAGGAGCTGTCATATCCTTGGGAGCGGAGTCCTGATCTGGCGTCTGAGTTAGATCGAGCTGCAAAAGAACATGGAGTTACAGTCCTTGGCACAGGTTTAAATCCTGGCTTTTTGATGGATCTTTTACCACTTAATCTTTCAGGAATCTGCGGGTCTGTAACGGCCGTCCGGGTGAGGCGAGTGACTGATTTTTCAGTATACGGACAAAGCGTAATGAAACATATTGGAGCCAACTTGACACCTGAGGAGTTTGAACGTGGTCTTCAGAATCGTTCAGTAGTATTGCATGTTGGGCTTCCCGAGTCGATTCAGATGGTGGCCAGAGGACTCAATTGGAAACTTGACCAGCTAAAGGAGGACCGCCGCGCCTTGGTTACCCGTACCGATCGTTTAGCAGAGAGTATAAAGGTACAAAAAGGACGAGTATGTGGGTTTTGGCAAACGGCCCGAGGCCAGGCAAAAGGAAATACTATTGAGTTGGAAATTTATGGCATAATATTACCCAATCCTTCGGAGGACGAGGTTTCGCCTGGGACCTGGATTAAAATTGAAGGAGATCCTGGTATTAATGTGGCTATTTCTGGAGGTATTTGTCAAGCAGGAGGGTTAGGAACTGTGACACATGCAGTCAACGCAATCCCTTTGGTAGTTGATGCGAAGCCGGGGTTACTTACCGTGAGGGAATTGCCCGTGGCCTCTTGCCTCCCTTAATATTAGAGTGATAATATAGCAACTAATTTCAACTTTACCCGATTGTAAGATTAAGGTAATTCAGCTTGCAATAATTCACAAGAAATAATGTAACCATTAAAATGGCGAAAAAATATCAACTAAGTATATGCTATTTTAGAGGTATTTCTTTGTCCGAGGGAGTGTGTCACCTTTGATGGGAAAAGAGGCTTCTGCCGAAACAGGGAAAACCAGGGAGGAACATTATCTATTACCACTCGAACCTGGGGTCAGGCTTGCAATATTGCAATTTAGGAAAAGGTATCTGATAGCTTTGTCATCTTCTCTGCCAAATCCAAGTCTATTCTGGATCTTATATCTTATTTGTAAGCGCTTCGCTGCCGAACTTAGTGTCGTAACATCACGTCCTATTAGTTCCCCAAGTGTGCCTGTCCCGTGCTCCATCACCAACCATGCCGCCATCCCACGGGCTTTGGATACCTTGTGATCTCTGCCCGAAACCAAGAAATCCCCCTCTTGAAGCGAAAAAAATTTGCATACCTCTTGGATGATCCTGTCGAGACCCACTCTATGTCTGGGGCTCGGTCCCCCCTTCGTCATCACTCGGTCAATGAATTCATCATCGCCGAGTATCCGGCTGTCTGTCTCGGATCCCACGTG
Organism: Deltaproteobacteria bacterium; assembly: GCA_018333535.1. Classification (GTDB taxonomy): domain Bacteria; phylum Desulfobacterota; class BSN033; order BSN033; family UBA1163; genus RBG-16-49-23. The sequence goes on from JAGXTA010000091.1 coordinate 14,602, forward strand.
GCACTCCTTGCGATAGTTTCCTCTCTTGCCTTCCTGGATGAATCGACCATTAAATTTCTGGGCTGACGATTCTTTCTTTGAAAATTGAGAGAACACCCAATCTGTCGTAAGCCATGGAATCACTTCCCGTCCAAGATAAGCACGATGGCCGCCCCACAGATAGTCCTCCGGCTCTTTAACAATCCCTGCCCTTACAGGATTGAGGTGAATGTAGCGGGTCAATTCCAGCAGATATACACCGCATCCCCCCACACCAAAACTGCCTTGTAACGCCCTTGAAAAAGATGCCCCGACTGACCCTGACGCCAGTTGATCCACCGGGTGTAACGAAAGCTCAAATACTGTATGATTCATGAAAGAGGAATATCGGCCACTTGCATTACCATGTGGACATGATTGCTCATAAGGCAGAAGGCGTGGATACGATGCCTGAACCGATCGATCCACTCTTGCACTAAGAGGTAGAAGCGAGTCCGATCACGGTTATCAAAGAATATGGCATGCCCCGCGTTGCCGCGCAGGATCACATGATAGAGAGCTCCCGGATAGTAGACTCTTGGCTTACGAGGCATGGCACTATATTAAATAATAAATTGCAACATTGCAAGCCTGACCCCATTCAGATCCCTCGGGGCTAACTTAAAGGATTGTTTTACAGAATTTTATATGATAATATTTTTTGGAAAGATCTCCTCATTTAATCAATCTGATGGAATTTGTCGTTAAGGAGGTGTTTAAAATATGAGCGAAATTTCTAATTTGACACCAATAGAAATCCAAAGGGCAGGATGGAACGCATTGCGAAAACAGCTGGGATTCGTAGGGGCATTAAGATTTCTTTTGCAGTATGAAAAAGGTGAAGGCGATTACACAAAATTGAGGAGAAAAATGTTTAAAGGCGAAACTGCGGACACATTAATCCATAAAATGAGGAAAGAACGAAAAATATAGCGAGGTCGATCGCCTGGATCAATAGGAATGGCTGGATTGACAAAAATAAGAGAAGGGATTAAAAGAGATATTAAATCCAAAGGGAAAAAAATCGATGTCGCTTCGACTCGAAACCGAGAACCAGAGAACAGAAGCTCAGGAGTGTAATGATGCGCAGGTTGTCGTTTGAAAAGCTTGAGATTTCGCCGGAACATAAGCAGGTATTGGAAAAAACCACTATCACGGAGAGCGGTCCTGGCACTATTCTAAATGATTTTCAGATTCTCCTGAATTACCTCAGAAAACAGGGGTTACCGGTTGCGGGTCCACATCGGCTACCGAGAACGGTGTTAGGGGAGATCAATGCCCTTCTAAGCCATCCTATTCAACTTCGACTGAAGAGGCCCGAGCAGAAATCGTACCCGCATATTCAAGGATTATATCTGCTTTTACGGGCATCGGGACTGGCTTGTATCAAAGCAAAAGTCGTAGACTCGACCCTACGAGATGGAAAACTCTTTCTCTCTGTAGAAGATAAGGCATACCAGGTGTGGGAAAGTCTGAATCCCACTGAGCGATACTGTGCGTTGCTGGAAAGCTGGTTGCTTCGGGGAAAGGAGGAGATAGTCGGCGAGCGCGGCGGAGGTCTGTTCTCAGTCCCCAATATCCTTCGAGGAGTGATGGACCTTATCAGGCGGACACCTGAAAAGGGGTTACGGGTTGAAGGAGATAAGAATGCCCAGTACCTGCTGAGGTATGTGCCGGGGTGGCATAACTTGGGCCTGATGGAACTGTTCGGCCTGATTTCTATAAAACCCGGTTCGCCCATCGAGGGCCAAGGATGGCAGATTGAGAGCATCGATCGCACAGCATTTGGCGATGCTCTGGTTGCTTTGCTTTGCGCGAAAGTCTTGTGGGAACCAAACCTTCTCTTCGAATCGGAAAAGGAAGGAAGGGTGCCGGTCGGTCTGCTTCAACCCATTCTTCAGCCTTATTTCCCGGAGTGGAAAAAGAATCTCTCCATTCCCGAGTGGGTTTTTCGAGAGGGAACATACATCTTCAGGGTAACTTTAGGACGACTATGGTTTCGGATCGCTATCCCGGCAAGTCATACTCTGGAATGGCTAGCGTCCACGATTCTGACGGCCATCAAGTTTGATTCCGATCATCTCTACCATTTCGAGTATGAGAACCCTTGGGGGGCCATCGAGAGGATCAATCACGATTTCATAGACGAGGGGCCATGGGCAAGCGATGTCCGGGTGGGCGATGTGCCTCTTCGGGTCGGACAGAAGATGACTTACCTCTATGACTTTGGCGACAACTGGGAATTTGAGGTAACCCTGGAGCAAGTCGATCGTGCTGAGGCGGTTAAGAAGCCGCGCATTCTTGAGATGCACGGCAGCCCCCCAAAACAGTATTCCAGATGGGATGAATAATTACCTCAATAGAACGAAAAAAGAATGTCCCTTTTAATAGATATACCTTCTATTTCCAGAACTGATCGGGGCTTGGAACGGATACCGAGATGACAGATACTTCCTTTCTGGGAAAGTTGAGAGCCCTCTTGGGGGATCCGGGTGGGGATGTAATCTATCCCTGCATTCAGGATCTGTTTGAAAATGGACTCACGGTCGCGCGATTTTCTCCTGCTGATCCCATTCCAACTCGCCAAGATGTAACCCAGTACCTCGCGTCATGGTGCCGGCATGCAGGGCTAAGCCAAGAAGATTGCCTTGCCTGGTTGGCCGAATACTCCGTGGCCATGCTTTCGTCCATCTCGAGGACATCTCCGTCAGGAATTCGACATAGCACCAAATCGAACCTCAAGCATATCTACCGTGCGGATATTCCATTCATTTGTGAATGCGATGAGAATCCTTTCAGGGCGCATTGCAGCGCCAACTGCCCGGTATATGCCGACATGCAGGTCAAGCTCCTCGAGAGGAAGAGCAAAAAACCTGATATTGAACATGTGATTGAACGACCGGCGGAAATATTTGAAATGCAAAAAGTTTCAGTCAGAGAGACCTACAAGGAACAATTTGAGGCGGCGCTGGAGGTTATTCGTGGTGAGATGGAAAGAGGAACGGAGAGGAAAGCGATTCTCGATCTTCTGATCGAGCGGGGATTCAAGACCCGAACAGGAAAGAGATGGACCTATTCCATTCTTGGAAATGAACAGAGTAGAATAAGGCAGGGTCCACTCGTAGAATCCCTGCCCGTCCGGCAGGCGGGGAGTCTACGACTTGAAGGGTCCGCTGAAAACATGATGAAAGAGTCACAAGAAGGGAATCCTTAACAGGGCAGTCACAGGTATAATGCGTAATTTTTACCTTAGGATTTTACCAGGAGGCGCGAATTATTCAGAAGAAAGGAAAGAACAATGAAAGGCTTCTTTAATAAAATTCTGAGAATCAATCTCAAGACAAAAACCTTTAAAGAAGAATCCATTCCAGATTCGGTTTATGAAACCTATTTGGGGGGAAAGGGACTTGGTACTTATCTCCTCATGAAGGAAAATCCTCCCGGGGTCGATCCCTTATCTCCTGGCAACAGACTGATCTTCGCCCTTGGCCCGATAACCAATAGCCGGATCTATGGGTCCTGCAGGCATGGCGTCTTCACAAAATCTCCTTTAACCGGAATCTTCTCCGAATCCTATGCCGGCGGGAAAGCCGCAGAATCCATGAGCCGGACTGGTTATGATGCGTTCATATTTGAAGAAGCATCCGAAAGCCCAGTATGGGTTGAAGTCTCGGATCAAAATATAATTTTTCATGACGCAAAAGACCTCTGGGGGAAAGATACGTATTTTACAGAGGATGAAGTATTAAAAAAGGTGAATCAAAAGGGAGCCGGAGCCCTGGTGATCGGCCCTGCTGGAGAGAATCTTGTCCGATATGCTGTCATTGAAAATGATTACTGGCGATCCCTTGGAAGAACCGGCGTGGGCGCTGTGATGGGATCAAAGAAGGTCAAAGCTATTGTCTTCCATGGGGAGAAGAAGCGGGAGGTCGCCTTTCCTGACCGGATTGAGCAGTTTGCCAAAGAAACTTTAGAGCGAGGGAAAGATAACCCTGGAGTCCAAAACTACAAAAGGATGGGAACTCCCATGCTTGTGGCCATGAACAATGCGGTCGGGGGGTTTCCATCGAAATACTGGCATCTCGGGACTTTTGATGGGTGGGAGAAGATCAGCGCAGAAGCCCTCCTCGAACGCTGTCAGGTCAAACCGAGTGCCTGCCTCCGTTGTTTTGTCGCCTGCGGGAATTTAAGCGAAATCCTGCAAGGAAGGCATAAAGGTCTGAAAATCGAAGGGCCTGAATATGAGACGATCTATGCGTTTGGTGGCCTCTGCATGATTCACGAGATCGAAGAGATCGCCTATCTCAACGATATCTGCGATCGACTGGGCATGGACACGATCTCCGCTGGAAGCCTCTGCGCCTTTGCCATGGAAGCCTCAGAGACGGGACGAATTCAGGAAAGAATTTCCTGGGGCGATGTGGACAGGATCGCTCAGCTTCTCCATGATATTTCATCCAGGAAAGGAATCGGGGCCATCCTGGCAGAAGGAATAAGACATGCCGCAAAAACCTGGGAGATGGAAGATGTTGCCATCCATGTGAAGGGTCTTGATCCTGCGGGTTACGAACCGAGAGTTCTGAAAGGGATGGGCCTCGCCAATGCCACCTCCGATCGGGGAGCTTGTCATTTGAGGGCGACATTCTACAAAGCAGAGCTCGCCGGGATGATTCCGATGGATCAGATGGAAGAAAAGGCAAAACTCTTCCTCGAATTCGAAGACCGGTTTAACATCCATGATTCCCTCATTTTGTGCCGGTTTTATCGTGACCTCTATTGGGATTGGAGTTACCTTTCCACGATTGTAGAAATGACCACGGGTCTCAAATTGGATGAGGCAGGGTTGAGAAAGATTTCTTCCACGATTCAGAATGAGACCAGAAGGTTTAACCTCCGTGAGGGAATGACTCCAAAGGATGATACCCTTCCGAAAAGATTTTTTGATGAACCCCTCGGCAAAGACGGGAAGACGATCCGAAGGGAAGATCTTCAGAAGATGCTTAAGGATTATTATGCCCTGAGGGGTTGGAATCCTGAGGGAATCCCGCATTAAAACAACTTGTTCAATATTCAGGCCGCATGGAAGAAATCTGGCAGAACGAAGAAATCGTTAAGAAATACCTCGTCGTGTAAATCGTCCGATTTCCCTATCTCCCTACCACCCCACCTCCCCATTGCCTTACCAGCCACCTCCCCGTCTCCTCATCCCCCTACCTCCCTATCTCCCTACCTCCCCATCACCCCATCTCTTTGCCACAATCTCCCACTTTACAAAGAACCAATATATTGATAATGAATAGAGGCATGAAAATCCTCCCCCTCAAAATATCCTTCCTCATCATGGGGGCAAGCGGCATCGTTGCCCAGATTGTCCTCCTGCGGGAACTCCTCATCTCTTTCCTGGGAAACGAACTCACCCTCGGCATCATCCTGGCCAACTGGTTGATTCTGGAGGCCATCGGTTCTTTTATCATCGGTAAATCGGTGGAAAAGGTTAAGAAGAAGATGGAGGTCTATGTCTTTCTCCAGATCTTCTTTTCGGTTGCCCTCCCCTTTTCCATCTATCTCTGCCGGATATTTAAAAACATCCTTCTCACCACACCGGGAGAAGGGCTCGGTTTCGCACCCATCCTCTATTCTTCTTTCCTCATCCTGCTTCCTGTCTCCATCTCCCACGGCGCCCTCTTCACCTATGGCAGTAAACTCTATTCCCGGTACGAAAGGGATGGCGCCACCTCCATCGGAAAGGTCTATATCCTCGAAACCATCGGGTCCATTATCGGGGGCTTACTCATCACCTTCTTACTGGTCCAATATTTCAATTCCTTTGAGATCGCCTTCATGATCTCCTTGATCAATGCCCTCGTCTCCGTGTCCCTCCTCTGGCCGGAAAAGAAACCCCCTTTCCAAATCCGTCACTTCTCCTGTTTCCTCTCCATCCTTTACGTCATGCTCTTCCTCTTCCTTCTCTTTTCGTCCATTCCAAACAAGATTCACCGCTCTTCCCTCCAGTTACAGTGGAAAGGCTTAAATGTCATCCACAACGAAAATTCGATCTACGGGAATATCACGGTTACACAAAGGGGTGAACAATTTACCTTTTTTACAGATGGCCTTCCTTCCATCACCACTCCTGTCCCTGACATCGCCTCCATTGAAGATATTGTTCACTTTTCAATGCTCTTCCATGGAAAACCTGAATCGGTTCTCATTCTGAGCGGCGGGGCTGGAGGGATGATACACGAGATTTTAAAATATCCGGTGGCACGTCTGGACTATGTCGAACTCGACCCACTCCTTCTGAGTTTGATCCAAAAATTTCCAACCCCCCTCACCCAATCCGAACTCGCCGACCCGAGGGTGAAGATACACTATACGGATGGCCGTTTCTTCGTTCAAAAGACCCCTGATCGCTTCGATCTCATCTTCATCGGACTTCCGGCTCCCCAAGAATTGCAGACAAACAGGCTCTTCTCATCCGAATTTTTCTCTATTGCCCGGAAAAAGATGAATCCAAACGGAATCATCGTCTTAACCCTTCCGGGATCATTAACTTATATCAGTCCCGAGCTGAGAGACTTGAATGGATGCATACTGGACACCTTAAAGAGCATCTTCAAATATGTGAGGATCATCCCGGGAGATACGAACCTCTATTTTGCATCGGACTCAAAAAGTCTTGAAGAGGTTACTGCCCCGGAGATGGTTAGAAGGCTTGAGGAGAGGAAGATCCCAACGAGTCTTTTCACCAGAGGCTATATCGAGCATCGGCTTCACGAGAGGTGGCTCAACTGGTTTTCAAAATCGATGGAGAGGAAGGAGGTTCATATTAACTCCGACTTCAGACCTCTCGGCGTCTTTTTCAATCTCTCCTACTGGAATGCCCTCTTCTCCCCCTATCTTTCAAAGGTATTTAAAGTGTTTGAGAAATTTAGCCTGGGGCTGTCCTTAGGAATCACCCTTTTTCTGACCGCTTCTCTTTCCATCCTTTTTCTGAAAAAACCTCTTCTCTCTAACTACTCTCTTCCCTATTCCATCTTCACATCCGGTTTCGCAGATATGATGCTCCACCTTGCCATCATCTTCACCTTTCAGACCCTTTACGGCTATCTTTATCACCAGATTGGCCTTCTCATCACGGTCTTTATGGTGGGCATTGCGCTCAGCAGTTTCTTCATCACCCAGCGACTCGATAGAATCGAGAAGGGTTATACGCTCTTCCTCTGGACCGAATTATCGATCATCCTCTTCTCCCTTCTCCTCCCCTTTGTGCTCTCCACCCCATCCCATCATCTTGAAAAGACCTCTATCTATGTCCTCCTCTATGCAACCTTTCTAATCATGTCTTTTCTCTGCGGCATTCTGGTTGGATTTCAATTCCCCCTGGCAACAAAGATTTACCTTAAAACCCACTCCGGCGAGGAAAGAATTGGCCATACAGCGGGTTTGCTTTACGGAGCAGACTTATTTGGAGGCTTCTTCGGAGGGCTTTTCGGAGGCATCCTCCTTCTACCCGTTCTCGGCCTCAAAGAATCCTGCTTCATGATGGCGATCATCAAGATGAGCAGCCTAACTCTACTTCTCATCTTCATGAAAACCCAAAAGCCCAAATAGGCGGAGAGGGTCCGGTGAGGGACAAGGAGCTGTGTATAAAAAGAAAATAACTGAATATTTCCAATGAAGAACACAAAGGATCAGACGGTCTCAACATGCTATACAGGTTGAGAATCGTTTTCATCTGTTTGTTCACTGCATCATTTCTGTTAAATGGTCAGGGGCTGAAAGGCCCCGTAGTTGTCTTATAAAATGTATTGTCCTGACCAAAATTGGGGTACAATCTTTATCCTTTGACTTTTCACATTTGTAAAGAATAAAGACTTGGTACGAATGCTTTCAACAGAGCTAAGGCTTCTTAAACGCTTTTGACCCTAATGGATTTTCCACTGTAAAAAAAGTTGAATTATCCCAATCCTCCCAGATTACATATTTCCCCGACAAAGAGATAGAAGGAAAATCAGACGCACTGATTGAACTGACTTTGGAAGTCTGTTTACCATCAGAGACTCTCATGATAAAAATGCCATTCTCATAGGCTCCTAAAGATGGATGAATACATTTCATACTATAAATGATGTGATTCCCATCTGGTGTCCAGTTGAAATGATCATTAACTTCGAAGCCATAATCACAGACTTGCATGGTACTAATGGTTAATACAAAGAAATGAGGATTCCTATATTTGATGTTTGAAGGGTAATATGGAGGAGCGGCTTGTTCGATATAAGCCAGTTTCATTCCGTCAGGAGAAAACAATGCCCTCTTTACTGGCACTGGGATCTCGAAAAGTGTTTTCCCCGTACTTAAATTGACCAGCATAGCCATCAGCATATTGGGATTTTGTGGATTATTAATTGTGTAGATCAGGGCGTGCTGTCCTGGCTCTGAAATATCGAAATTGGACAATGCCTGGTCTTCAAAGATCATGAAACGTGAATTCAAATCGTTTAGATGGGTCTTAAAGACTTTGGTTCCAATTTGATATACCAGCGTTCCATCTTTCGCAGCTCGGAAGGATACTATTCCCCCACCTGCTGAAAAAGATGATCCGAAATAAATTATTTTATCAGGATCTTTATTTGGAAACTTTTTCATGAGATTACCATATTCATCAATGTAAAGCAGAAAACTATCTATCCATCGGAATTGGCTCTTTTTGGCTTTAAAGGATTCCAAAAAACGTGGAGTTGGACCGGAAAAATCGATGAGGACAATAGAAGCGTTGCCGTTAACCTCTGCTGAAATTGCCAATATTTTCCCATTCAAAGACCATTCCTTATAGTCTCCAACATTATCTATATTACTTCGATCTTTCGGAGAAAATAGGGGAAGGGATTTCTGCTCCGATTTTCCAACCCTGCTGTAAAATATTTTTTTCCAAATGATGCTGGCAAGATCTCCAATAATTGTACCGCCACTTTTTCTTGCAAGGAAGGTCTCCTTATGGTAGATGAGCCACTTATCATCAGGGGAAAGTAATGGGTGATAAAAACCTTTTTGGGGGTAACGAAAAGATTCATGTGAATCTATTAATTTCAGTCTCTGCTTTTCTTCCCTAACCTTCTCTTCCACTGGCTGATGTTTTCTAAAGGCAATAAGCTTAGATTGGTGGAGGAGTTTTGGGTTCCCTGATCCTGCCTTTTCAATACCCTCTATCAATACAGGTCCAATATTTCTACAGGGGGAACCAACGTCATTGGCTGAATAAGTTCTGGAGCAGACTGTCCTTATATTTAGTAATAATAAAACGATCAAGAAGGATGCATATGCACAAATCACACAGAACCTTGAATTCTTATAACCCAGCATGAAAAATCTGCTCATTGGCATCTTTCGAAGCATTCCTTTTAAGGTTTCGGGTCTCTATATGAATCTAAAAACGGTATATTAATGCCACGAATGATAAGAGTCTCTTATCTTCTGTTCCAATCACTCTAATACACACTCCTTTTTTATTCCCTCTTCATTCTGGGGATATTAGTTATGATAAATGCCTTGTAACTAACTGATTAAACATCACTTATTGAGAACCGTCCCCCACCCCTTAGTCGTGCTGGGTGAAAATGGATCGCGCCTCGTCGGTAGGAGTGCCGTCCTCTTTAATCACTTTGATAAATTGTAGGATGTTGATGAGATACGATTCGTTCTTCGGAGCAAGGCCTATCTTTTTCAAAACAGCCGCGTCAATAGTGGTGGGTAATGACCTGCGAAGGTGTTGAATCGCTTTGACGAGTGCACCGCCACCAGACATATAAGGGTGTTTGTCTGCCATGTTATCCCTCCTTCTTTAATGAAGTTTTTGTTCCACCCAACGACAAAATCAGTGGCGGCTATCAACCGTCCGCTGGATTGTTTTGCTATGAATTTATTTTTTTATATTTCTATCAGTGCTTCTGATTCTTTGCTTATTTCTATGTTTATTTTTGACTTGATATTCTTTCCCTCTTGGTCTATCGGCGATTACCAGTGGTTTAGTATCTATTAGTTCAGGGAATAAAGTGATTTGTTCCTGCAAATATCCTTTTATCCTTTTTTGGGCAAGGGTTACATATTCTTTTGAGATATCATAGCCGACATAATGACGACTTGCCTTCAGGGCGGCTATAGCGGTCTGGCCACTTCCCATAAACGGATCCAACACTACATCACCTTCAAAGGTGTATAGCTTGATCACTCGAAGTGGTAATTCAACAGGGAAAGGCGCCGGATGACCGACCTTTCGGGCAGACTCGGCGGAAAACGTCCAGACACTTTTAGTGAATTCCAAAAATTCTTCTTTAGAAATAGTGCTTTTTTTGCCATTGGTGTTTTCTCTGGAAAATAGCCCTTTAGAAAAAACCAGAATATATTCGTGAATGTCTCTAAGAATCGGGTTTTTGGCAGACAACCAACTCCCCCACGCCGTGGAAGGGCTGCCGCTTGATGCCTTATTCCAGATAACCTCACCCCTCATCAAAAAACCCAAATCAAGCATATCTTCTACGATATAAGCATGTAATGGAATATAGGGCCTGCGGCCTAAATTAGCAATATTTATACAGACACGACCGCCGGGCACCATAACCCTCTTGACCTCGCTCCAGACCAGTTTAAGAAACGCCCTGTATTCATTGAGCGAAAGATTTTCGTCATATTGCTTACCAACATTATAAGGTGGCGATGTCACCATTAGATGAACACTATTATCAGGTAATTCAATCATCTGTTCACTGGATGAAGTAAAGATTTTATCCAAGAATTCAAGCGGAATAGGGTTTTCTTCGTATTTTATCATTTCTTCTTTCGGCAGTCCCTCATATAATCTGCTTTTGTAAAAAGAGGACGAATCATGATTTATCCTGCCGGGCGACCCGAAGGCGCTCGTTTTAGTGCCTATCTTCTTTTGATATGAAGCCATTTTAGTCTTCCTCCCAGAAGTCAACCCATTTCTTGTATGGATTAAAATCTATTTTGGTCTTTTGCCATTCTATAATAATACGTTGGCATTGTTTATCTTCAACAAGATTTGATAGCGATTCTTTGGTAATTTCAGCACCACGAGGATTCGTTCCGGCCTTTGGTAATTTAATATAGTTTTCTCTGCCCATCTTGTGAAACAGTTTTTCCTGTAGCCCTACAGGAATATAAAAGAATCCACCAGTATCGCCCCAGTTAATCTGGACAAGTAAAATATCGCAAGAAGGATAATAATTCTTCCTGAATTCTATTGCTTTTTGTGCATCAACCGTCCATATCAGTTTCACGCCGCCCAAACTTTTACCTGTAATAGTCTTAACGGATACTGGTTCACCAAACAGTTTCGCATCAACTTCAGATTCGGTAATTGGTATTTCAGTTTCAACATTAACCTCTCCGAACTTATAGATAAGCAGAGCCACTATTATCCTTTCACGAACCGAGCCGACTTCCATTCCTGTTTTGCCAGCCCGAGAACTTTCTAATTCAGCAAGTTGGAATAAATAGGGCAACCGTTTCTTAATTTTTTCTACAAGGTTTTTATCGGTGAATATCTCTGTTAGTTTACCGACCATCTCTTACCTCGTTTTTCTATTTATATATCAGCTATTTTTAAAATTTTATCTATTTTATTCATCATAACAATTATTGAACTGCAGAATGTAATTTCCTAAAATCCTATACTTGCTAATTGATTTTGTCAAACATATTTTCGGAGGTTTATAACATCTTTACAGGGCATTGAAGTGCCGTTTATTTAAGTTATTTTGAATAGTTGGTGTTTTGAAGGTGGTTATGGACAATCTTCGGGTCTTGGATAAAAATATTTGAGAAATAATGGTATAATGCATTTAACGAAGCCTTCAATTTCAATATTGAGAAAGAATAATGAGCAGAGCAAGGGGATATGTTTGATCGGAGGAGCTTTTTCAAAAAAATGCTTCAACTTGTTGCTGCAACCGGAGGTTTATCCCACCTGAATGAGGCGGCCGGGAAATCATCCACACCCACACCGCATCGTGAAGCTATGTTCTATACCAAATTGGATGGTCAAACCGTTCAGTGCCAGCTCTGCCCGAGGCAGTGTGTGATCGGAGATGGGAAAAGAGGGTTCTGCAGGAATCGTGAAAATCTGAAGGGGAAATTATATACCATCGTCTATGGAAAACCGGCTGTCGTGGATATTGGACCGATTGAAAAAGCGCCCCTCTATCATTTCTTTCCAGGCCATTTCAGACTCTGCCTCACCTGTGCAAGCTGTAATTTAAGATGTAAATATTGTCAAAACTGGCACCTCTCCCAGAAGAGTGTAGAGGAATTATCACACTCTTACTATTCACCTTATGAAATCATACAGGAAGCAAAAAAGCATCGACTTAACTCTATCTCCTTTACCTATACCGAACCCACCGTCTATTATGAATACCTATACGACATCTCTGCCATTGCCAGGCACAGCGGAATAAAAACTTCTATTGTGTCGAACGGGTATATTAATCGTGAACCCCTTCTTCAACTCCTGAAGGTCCTCGATGCGATCAAGATTGATCTCAAAGGGTTCGGCGAGAAATTCTACGAAGAGGTCTGCTCGGCAACCCTGAAGCCCGTTCTCGAATCCCTCATCACCGTCAAAAAAGAGAAGGTATGGTTGGAAATTGTCAATCTCGTGGTCCCCACCTTAAACGATGATCCGAAGATGATCGAAGAGATGTGCCGATGGATCAGGGAGAATCTGGGGACGGATACTCCCATTCACTTCACCCGGTTTCGTTCAGATTATAAATTGACCCATCTCCCCCCTACCCCTATTTCAACCTTGGAAACTGCCTATGAGATTGCAAAGAGGAATGGTTTGCGATATGTTTATATTGGCAATGTTCCAGGCCATATTCGCAATTCAACCTACTGTCCATCCTGCAATAGAAGGATTATCCATCGATCACACTTCGACATCGTTGAAATGAGCATAGTGAATGGTAGATGTAAGTTCTGTAATTTATCGTTGGCAGGGAGATGGGTATAACATTGAACCGCAGGTCCTTTTTAAAAAGGTCGTTCCTCTGTTGCTTATCCATGGGAGCCATATCTGAACTCTTCTCTTTATCTCCTCAGGCAGGAGAAGCGGGGAATAGAAAGGCCATGTTTTTCAAAAAAACGGAGGGCAACCTCCTCCAATGTGAACTCTGCTTCAGGCGATGTCTGATTCCCGAGGGGCAAAGGGGCTTCTGCAGGGTGAGGGAAAACCGGAAAGGAGAGCTTCAAAACCTGGTCTACGGAAGGCCGGTCGGCCTTCAGATCGACCCCATTGAACTTGAGCCGATGTATCATATGGTCCCGGGGCACAAGAACCTCTGCATCTATACGGCGTCATGTAACTTTCGATGCAAGCACTGCCAAAACTGGTCCATTTCTCAATCTGCTCCTGAACAGATTAGAGCCCTTAAATTTACACCGAAAGAGATCGTTGAAGAAACTTTGAAACAGGGATGCCAATCCATCTCCCACAGCATCAATGAACCAACGGTCTTTTTTGAGATGATGTATGAGGTAGCCCGGATGGCCAAGGAGAAGGGACTCTTAACCCTCTGCCATACGAATGGGGGAATTGCCCGGGCTCCTATGATCGAACTTCTGAAATTCCTCGACGGGGTGACGGTTGATCTGAAATCCTTCAGTCCCAAATTTTATCAGGATATATCCGAAGCAAAACTCGAACCTGTTTTGGAGACTTTGAAAACAATTAGAGAATCCGGTAAACATCTCGAAATCGTCAACCTCATCATTCCCACCCTCAATGACAAGATGGACGATATCCGAAAAATGTGCCGCTGGATCGTCCAACATCTCGGGAAAGAGACCCCGATCCATTTCACACGTTTCTCACCCCAATATAAAATGACCCACCTCCCTTATACGCCCATTAAAACCCTTGAAGAGGCCATGGAGATGGCAAAATCCGAAGGGATGAAGTATGTCTATGTCGGAAATGTGGTGGGCCACCCTGCCAATAGCACTTATTGCCCGAAATGTGGCAAGAAGGTGATCGAGCGGACCCACTTTATTCTTCTTAAGAATCAGGTTAAGAATGGACTCTGCCCCTTCTGCAAAGAGAAGATTCCGGGGGTATGGAGCGTGGCTTAATTCCAATTGAGCAAAATGCCGGCGGGACAAGAATGTCCCGCCTATCTGTGGGTAAGGTTACGGTCACGGTAACGAAGCCCGTTTCGTAATTCGGTAACGGTTACGTAAAAAAGAATTAAATTACGATAAACGTAGCCTTTTATTAACGATACGGGCCTCGTTACCCTTACCGTTAGACTATTATTTTTTACATAAGGAGAGACCGTATGACACCCAGCCAAAACCTTAAGGAACAATCATCCCACCTCATCCTGGCGAGGACCCACAGGGACCGGATCCGAGATGGCCTTACTGTGATGGTGAGAGGGGAAGGTACTTGGGTCTTTGATCAGGATGGCAAGCGCTATCTTGACCTTGAAGCCGGGATGACCCGGCCTGTCCATGTGGGTTATGGACGGAAAGAGATCGCACAGGCCGCTTATGACCAACTGGTTAAACTCTGCTACTTTACCCCGATGGAATTTGCCAATGAACCTGCTCTTAAACTGGCAGAGGTGCTCTCTGAAATCGGTCCGGGACAAATCAATCAATTCTTCTTCGTCTCAAGCGGTTCGGAGGCAGTGGAGTCTGCGATCAAATTAGCCAAGCATTATCATTTTTTCAGGGGAGATAAAAAACGATACAAAATCATCTCCAGACGGGGAGCTTATCACGGGGTTACAGGCGGGGCGCTAAATGTCCTGGGCACTGCGCTTCCCATGCGCCAGATCATGGAGCCGCTGGCTCCGGGAACCGTCTTTGTGGAGTCACCCTACTGTTACCGTTGCCCTCTTCATCTTTCCTATCCCGGTTGCGAGATGGCCTGCGCAGGGGATATTGAACGTATTATCCTGTTTGAAGACCCTGAACAGATTTCCGCCTTCATCGGCGAGCCCATCCAGCAGGGATTCGGCGCCTACGCCCCTCCGAAAGAGTACTGGAAGATCGTCCGGGAGATCTGCGACCGGTATGGAATTCTCCTCATCATCGATGAGGTCATCTGTGGGTTCGGACGGACTGGAAAATGGTTCGGGATCGATCACTTCGATATTCAACCTGACATGATCACCATGGCAAAGGGGATCTCGAGCGGATATGTCCCTCTTGGAGGAGTGGGATGCACGGACCGGGTGATGGAACCCATCGAGGTTTTTCACCATCTTCATACCTATTCGAATCATCCGGTGGCTTGTGCGGTTGCCTTGAAGAACCTCGAAATCATGAAGAAGGAAAATCTGATTGACCAATCCCGTGAGATGGGAAGTTATTTTTTAGACGGATTAAAAACCCTTGAATCCCATTCCATTGTCGGAGAGGCAAGAGCCACCGGACTATGGGCAGGCATCGATTTTACCCTCGATAAAAAGAAGAAGTCGCCCTTTCCTCCCCAGCGGGTTGTTCGAGTGACCGATCGGGCTAAAAAGAAAGGATTGATCATCAAGACGATGGGACAGGCCCTCGAATTTGCCCCGCCCCTCATCATCCGGAGAGAGGAGATCGATGAAGCGATACGGATATTGAATGAGTGTATCATTGAAGAGGAAAAAGAATTGAGATTGTAGCATGGTTTCTCTTATGTTTGCTTGAGATTTATTCAGGTTCTCAAAATAGAATTGAAATTTTTTATAAAATCTCCCCTCCCCCCTCTTTGCCCTCCGGGCCAGAGGCCCTATGGGCCGGCGGCCAAAGAGGGGTAATTCCTCCCTTTGCCAAAGAGGCTGTGTCGGAACCCCATTTTAATGGTAGCCGCAGGCTTTAGCCTGCGTACAACTCATTTATTTTATTGAAACTGCCCGCAACCTATCCGCCTTAGCGGATCCGCCTCAGGCGGAAAGGGTGCGACTACCAATTACGACACAGTCTCAAAGGGAGGAGAAGTATTTCTAATCTGTGTAATCGGTCCCTAATCAATGGAATCAGAGATTTCCAAGCTTTTTGGGAAATCTCGAAAAATCTCTTGACAAGACAACCGCCTTTCAGTAATATTCAGGCAGTTTTAAAAACGCTGTTCTGCATATAGAATACTCGTTTAGGTGATCGCTCTTGTGAAAACCCTTCCTCAAGAGAAAAAGAAATCGAGCAAGAAGCCGTCTTCCTATCACCCCATCGTCCCAGCAGTGGAACAAGCCTCCCGAATCCTTCTCTGTTTAGGTAAAAATTCCAATTTCAAGATGGGACTGACCGAGATATCAAAAGAGGTCGGGATTCATAAAAGCAAAGGCTTCTCCATTCTCAACACCCTCACCCGGTTTGGGTTTGTTGAAAAAGATCATCATGCCAAAACGTATTCCCTGGGAGTGGGGCTTCTCTCTCTTGCGCGTCATGTTCTGGATAATCTTCATTACCCAGAGGTGGTATCCCCTTTTCTTCAGGAGATTGCAAACGAGACCAGCGGCACGGCCCTTTTCGGGCTGATCCAAGGGGAGCATGTCATCGTATTAGGCAAACACGAAGGAAATCAAAATATCGGGTTTACGGTGCGACTTGGGCATCGGTTCCATATCACGTTGGGCGCCCATGGGAAGGCCATTGTCGCCTTTCTGCCAAAAGCCGAAAGAGAAGAAATATTGTCAAAGAAGAAAGTCTATTTCTTCCGGGACCCATCCCGTATGAATATGGAACTCCTGAGGGAAGAATTACGCGAATGCAGGGAGTTAGGTTACGCACAGGATATCGGCGGAATAACTCCTGGAGCCAGTGTGGTGAGCGCTCCATTGTTTGGCAATCGTGACAAATTGATCGGATGCCTCATCCTCATCGGAACCTTTCCGGAGAATAAGATTGTAAAATTTGGACCCAAGGTGGCTGGCACCGCCCGCCAGATCTCACAAAAACTCGGAGCAGATGTTGAAACCATTTACCATAAACAAGGTAAAGACGAACGGAGAAAGGAAGGACAATGAACTTTTGGAATCCATACCTGGAGACGCTTCCCAGGGAGGCGTATGATCAAATTGAGCTTTCCTATTTTCGGAGGATGTTCTCCTTTTCCAAGGAACATTCCGGCCTCTATCGGGATAAATTGAAAGGGATCGAAGAGAAGGATATTCGATCACTCGATGATATCAAAAAGATTCCCTTCACTGAAAAAGAGGAGATGAGGAAATACCAGGAGGTAGAGCCTTTCCCTTACGGAGGGCTTCTGGGAGCACCTATTGAAAAGGTGACCTCCTTCAGGCAGACCAGCGGCACGACTGGAAAACCGATTTACGTCCCTGAGACCTATGAGAGCTGGCAATGGAGGGTTGAATCATGGTGTCATATCCTTTATATGGCCGGGTTTAGGCCCCGCCACCGCGTCTTTCTTCCATTCGGTTACAATGTCTATGTCGCCTTCTGGGAAGCTCATTTTGCCTCGGAAAAGGTGGGCTGTGAGCTTGTCCCGGGAGGGGCGCTCGACACGAAAGGAAGGATTCACAAGATTCAAGAGATTCGGGCCAACGGGATGATGAACACGCCGACTTATGGGCTTCACATCGCTGAAGAGGCCAAATCAATGGGCATTGATCCCGCTTCTCTCGGGATCGAGAGGATGCTCTGCGCAGGAGAACCGATGCCGCCGGCAACGAGAAAGCGATTGGAAAAGCTCTACCAATGTCATGTCTTTGACCACATCGGCGGGACAGAGCCCTGTGCCTGGGCTGGCATGTGTGAGGCCAAAGACGGGATGCATATCATCGAGCCTTTCTTTTTGGTAGAGATTCTTGACCGCGAAACGCTCCAGAAAGAGGTTGATGAAGGTGAGATTGGAGTGGCAGTGGTCACCCCTCTCGGGAGAAGGTCATTTCCTCTTATCCGATTCAATACGAAAGATCTCGTCATCAAAGGGAAGAATGGCTGCTCCTGTGGAAGGACCTCAAAAATGATCAAAGAGGTAGTGGGAAGAACGGACGATCTCCGTAAGGTCCGGGGAGTGCTCTTCTCTCCAAAGACCGTTGAGGAGGTGCTGAGGAAGGAGTTTCAGGAGGTCGAAGAGTTTGAAATCATTGTGGAGAGAAGGGGTCTGATGGATGTCATCACGCTCAGGGCTGAGGCCAATCCAGGGCTCACTGTAAGTTCCATTGAGCAGACAAAAGCTCGACTCCGGGAGAGCCTTAAGTTCGCGACGAATCTTTCGTTCAATGTCATCATGGAACCTCCGGGATCGCTTCCTCGATATACGCTCAAGGCAAAACGTTTTAAAGATTTACGGGAGGAAAAAAGAAATGAATGAACAGATTAGAAATGAAATTGAGAGGATTGAAGAAAGCGCCAAGAAGCTGCAAACGCTGGCCCAGGATAATCCCGCCATCCAGAGGAATGCGGATATCCTTCTGACCTTTGTCTATATCCTTAAGTTTATAACCCCTGTTCCTGGCAAGGAGGAGAACTGACACCCACTCAAATGCATTAACTTCTTTTAACGCCCGATTGATATTGCGTACAGTTGCCTTCCATAAAAATCCTGGCATGGGGTGTGTCCTCCTTTCGTTTGGCATTTGATTTTCTCCAAAAATCTCCCGGGATGATAACCCCCCTTTTTCTCTTTTAACACAGAACATCTTGCGCTATCCTCTTTCCTCAAAGGCTTTGACAAATCCATCAATTATGATAGATTATTCCCGAAAGGCTTTGGGGGTGCGTCGCAAGTCCGTTCATGGTTCGATAGAGCTTGTCCTGAGCGAACCATTCGCTCCTTCGAGAGCCTCAGGGCGAGCGGTTTTTTCCCAAATGTCCTGAGCGAAGTCGAAGGAAGGGCTCGCCACGAACGGACTGCGCCATATTAAAAATCGATGCCTTAGCCGTTCGCCCTGAGCATGTCGAAGGGTGAACGGCGAATGGTGACACAGATTGTTCAGGAGAATAGAGATGGAAACCAAAAGTTTCAATGACCTCCAGGAAAAGATCCAATTCTACGAAACGATCCTCGATAACATCCATAATGGGGTGATGATCACCGACCCGGATGGGAAAATCATCTTCTTCAGTAAGACCTACGGTAATTTTCTCGGAGTCAATCCCGACCGGATGGTGGGGAAACATTGTACTGAAGTGTTGGAAAATACACGCATGCATATCGTCGCAAAAACCGGGACCCCAGAAATTAACCTGCCCCATCGGATTAAGGATCAGGATATGGTCGTCCAGCGCATTCCGATTGAGATGAATGGGGAAGTGATCGCCGTATACGGTCAGGTGATGTTTAAAGATGTAAGGGATGTCCATGCCCTCTCGAAGAAGCTCAATGTTCTTGAATCGAAGGTCGAGTTTTATGAGAAGGAGCTCGAAAGCCTGAGGTCTTCCAAATATACCATCAACAATATTGTGGGTAAAAGTGAACGTATTACCGATTTGAAAAAATTGGCCTTGAAGGCGGCCCAAACCAATTCTCCGGTTTTGCTCATCGGTGAAAGCGGCACAGGAAAAGAGCTCTTTGCCCACGCCATCCATCATGCAAGCGATCGAAGGCCCCATCCCTTTATTCGGCTCAACTGTGCAGCTATTCCAAAAGACCTCCTGGAATCTGAACTCTTCGGCTACGAGCCCGGAGCCTTCACAGGCGCCGGAACCAAGGGAAAACCCGGGAAGTTCGAGCTAGCTCACCATGGCACGATCTTTCTTGATGAGATCAGCGATCTTCCTCTGGAGATGCAACCTAAACTCCTCCGTGTCCTTGAAGAGAAGGAAACCGAGCGATTAGGCGGAACACGCATTACAAAGAGCAATTTTCGACTGATTGCGGCCACTCATGAAAACCTGGAAAAGAGCATAGAACAGGGCAAATTCAGAAAAGACCTCTATTATCGTCTAAATGTCATTCCTATCTATATTCCTCCCCTTCGTGAGCGTAAAGAAGATATACCGTATATTGCCGGCAACCTCATTGAAATATTGAACAAGGATCTTGGGACGGGTATGCCAAGAATCTCGTCTGAGGTATTGACGATATTCGAAAATTATGATTGGCCTGGAAATGTCAGGGAACTTGCCAATATTTTAGAGAGGACGATCTATGCCGTTGAGGGAAACACGATTGAGATTCACCATCTTCCTTTCTTCCTCCAGAGAATGAAGCATGGTTCCATTAAGACCCACCCTGCTCATCTTAAAAGGCTCCGTGAAGATATGGAAAAAGAGGCTCTGCTTAACGCCATTCGTTTATCAAACAATAATAAGAATAAGGCCGCAAGACTTTTAGGAATTCACAGAACAGCACTCTATAAAAAAATGAAAAAACTGAATATCTCGCAGAATATACCGTAAAAAGTCTGAAAAGGAGATTTTTGTCATTCCTACGCAAGCAGGAATCCAGTATTTTCATATAGTTAGAATTCAATGGATTCCCGTTTTCACGGGAATGACGACTTTTTACGATTCCATCACAGAATATATCGTAAAATAGCAGATATTTATCTACATATAGAATTATTTCTACACAAACAATAACCTCTTGTAATTTAATTGAAATTTACTCAATTCTCCATATTATGTAGATTTTTATCTACACTTACTAAACCAGATGCATCTCAAATTAAATAAAATCCAATTAAAATTCAAAGGGTTAACGATCGGATGGAAACAAAATCTATCTGGCTCGATTTTTGCTCTTATATTTCTTACTGGTCATTAGACCAGCCTTATTCAAAATATTAAACAGAAAAAGAGATATGGCAAAACTAATTACCGGAGGTCTGGGTTTTTTAGGTACTTATCTCGCTCATTCTCTCTTGGCAAAAGGCGAAGAGGTTGTGCTTTTTGATATCATTACACGCTCTCCCCTCATTCACGATATTAAGGATAAGGTAAAAATTGTTCAGGGCGACCTCGCCTCATGGGCAGAAGTCCTGGAGGTAGTTAAACAGAATAAAATAGATGGCATCTACCATACGGGCGCTCTCCTTTCCGCTTCTGCAGAAGAGAAGCCGATCACTGCATATCAGGTCAATGCAGGGGGAACGTTTAATATTCTTGAAGCCGCAAGACTCTTCAATGTTAAGCGAGTGATCTTTACAAGTACCATTGCGAGCTATGGTCTGGGTCTCCATAAGGTTAATGAAGATACCATCCAAATGCCTATCTCCATGTACGGGGTAACAAAAGTTTTCTCTGAAAGGCTTGGCGAGTACTACAACAGAAAATTTGGAGTCGACTTCCGAGCCGTAAGGCTTCCTTCGATTATTGGACCCGGGAGGGGAGCCGGTGGAGCTTCAGCCTATAGCACCTTGATG
This sequence comes from Deltaproteobacteria bacterium, assembly GCA_018333535.1. Lineage (GTDB taxonomy): Bacteria > Desulfobacterota > BSN033 > BSN033 > UBA1163 > RBG-16-49-23. Next base: position 35,961 of record JAGXTA010000091.1, read on the forward strand.
ATCTCAGAACCGGCTCTAAAAAAATCATATGCGGTGACGGTCGAGGAAGATGTCATCATGCCGATCCTTTATATCAAGGATTGCGTGGACTGTCTGATGCGTTTATACGAAGCGGACAATGCTAAATTAAAAAGAAGAGTCTACTGCATAGCAGGCTTTTCACCTACTGCAAGAGATATTGTGGACGAGGTGAAAAGGGTCATTCCCAAGGCAGACATTGAATTTAAGCCAGATTGTGAATTAACGGAAATTGTCCGGAGCTGGCCAAAATATCTTGATGAATCCAGGGCCGGTGAGGAATGGGGGTGGAAAACGAAGTATTTTCTTAAAGAGACCGTAGAGGATTTTGTCAGAGAGGTTCAGGCCCATCCTGAGATTTATGGCTAAAAGGATTTTTGATTACACCGATTAGGAGCGGATTACACGGATTAAGAAAGTGGGCATAAAGTAGTTTTTCAGAGCTCTCGTAGATTTTGCTTGACAACCTTTCCGATTCATTATATTGAAGCCGTGAACAAGAGGGAGAAGGTTTCAGTGATTTCAACTTATTCATCATGAAAGGAGGAAACGTATGAAAAGAATTGCAGTCTTAATAACCATTGTTTTTGTACTAAGCCTATTGGTCGTCCCGTTGGTGATGGCCCAGGGAAAACCAGCCCCGGCCAAAGAACCGGCAAAGGCTCCCGCCAAAGCAGCAGCCAAACCTGTACTGTCTAAGGAACCCATCAAAATCGGGGCCATCTACGATTTTGCCGGACCCTGCTACATGTATTCTGAGACCGGAATGCTTGGGCTTAGAATTGC
>JAGXTA010000092.1 GCA_018333535.1 Deltaproteobacteria bacterium
TTTCATGCTGGGGAAGTTAATGCCGCAGCCTCAATAATTGTATCTCGAATGCGACAGAGAGAGAATCGGACAGGAGAGGTGCATTTAAATCCGGGGGTTTTTCGCCTCAGGACTCATTGAAGCCGTTCCTGGATATAAGAAATTGACAACTTATCTGAGCCGGCACATTCGTCACGCTGGCTTATCCAAAAAATCGGCAGTTTATAAACAGACTCTAATTAAATTCGTTAGATTATCTTTAGATCAAGGTATTGGTCAATTATCCTCACAAACATCTCCACACCAAGAGGAAGAACTTCTTCATCGATATTAAAGAGGTTGCTATGGTAGGAATGAATAATACCTTTTGCCTCATTTCGAATCCCTAATCTGAAAAAAGCCCCGGGGACTTTCTGAAGATAGTAGGCAAAATCTTCCCCACCCATGGAGGGTTTTAAAACTTCCACACTATCCTCCCCTATCCCCTTGGAACAGGCATCAGCGACGAGTTTCGACATCTTTAGATCATTAAGCAATACAGGATATCCATATTCGAAATCGAATCGATAGTCCATCCCGAAGGAACGGGCAACACCCTGAGTCACCTGCTCGATTCTCGCTTTCAATTCTTCTCTCACCTTAGATGTTAGAGAACGCACTGTCCCCAACAGTTCCATTTCATCTGGAATGACATTGAATGCTGTTCCTCCCGAAATCTTGCCTATGCTTATCACTCCACTGTCCAGAGGATTGATATCTCTACCTACAATAGAGTGAATTTGCGTAATGAGATGGCCTGCAGCAATGATCGGGTCCTTGGAAGCATGCGGGGCAGCTGCATGCCCTCCTTTTCCAATCATCCTGATCGTAAATCGATCTGCAGCGGCAAGGCCTTCCCGCTCGTAGATCCCAATTTTCCCGACGGGAAGAAACGGATCGACATGGGCTCCGAAGATCGCATCCACTTTTGGATTCTCCAGCACCCCTTCTTCAACCATAACTTTTCCGCCGCCCCCACCTTCTTCGGCAGGCTGAAAAATCCATTTGATGTTCCCTTCTACCTGATCTTTCATCGAAGAAAAGAATTTTGCTACACCCAAAAGGATCGCCACATGGGCATCGTGGCCACAGGCATGCATCTTCCCCTTGATCTTTGAAGCATAAGTAACTTGATTGGCTTCATCCACAGGAAGGGCATCCATATCTGCTCGGATGGCTATGGTCTTACCCGGTCTTTTTCCTTCAAGAATTCCAACCACCCCTGTCTTCGCCAACCCCTTTTTCACCTGATAGCCAAATATTTCAAGCCATTCAGAGACCAATCTTGAAGTTTCGATCTCTTCAAATCCCAACTCCGGGTGTTGATGGATCGTCCTCCGGATCTCCAGCAACCAATCCTTCATCGGTTTAATTTCTTCCCTTATGGTATTTTCTATAACCATTTCACTGTCTCCTACCGATCGTAATTAAAAGGGTTTTCAATACAATTTAGCCCGATACTTTCAGCCACTCCTTCACAGACAACCTCTCCATCAATCAGATTGAGTCCTCTTCTTAGTGCTTCATTCTCCCTCAGCGCCTTCTCAAGCCCGTGATCTGCGATCTGGAGGATATAGGGAAACGTGGCATTGGTGAGGGCAAAGGTCGAGGTTCTCGGGTAAGCCCCGGGAATATTGGCCACGCAATAATGGACCACCCCTTCTTCGATATAGGTGGGATTCTCATGGGTGGTAGGTCGAGTGGTTTCGAAACAACCGCCCTGATCCACGGAGATATCCACAATAACAGAGCCGGGACGCATCCTTTTGACCATTTCCCGGCTTACCAGCTTGGGAGCCTGGGCCCCTGGAATGAGCACGGCGCCAATGACCAGATCCGCATCCGTAATCTCCTCGGCAATTGTCATCCGGTTTGAAATGAAGGTGGTAATATGACCCTGTGTAATGTCGTGGAGGTAGCTGAGCCTTTCCGGTTGGATATCAAAAATGCTGACCCGGCCGCCCATGCCCAGGGCAACTTTGCAGGCATTGGCCCCCGCCACTCCTGCTCCAAAGATGACCACCTTCGCAGGAGGAACGCCTGATGCCCCGCAGAGCAGGACTCCCCTGCCCCCGTACTTCGCCTCCAGGCACATGCCTCCGGCAAGGACCGAAGCCCTTCCCGCGATCTCACTCATCGGCCTGAGCAGAGGAAGCGAGCCGTTCTGTTCCTGCACAGTCTCGTAACCCATTCCGATGATGCGAGATTCCAGTAACCTCCGGGTGAGAGCCTCGCTCGCCGCAAGGTGGAGATAGGTGAACAGGATCTTTCCGGGTTTCAGGAATGGAAACTCCTGTTCCTGAGGCTCCTTTACTTTGACGACCATATCAGCTTCATTCCATATCTCCCCGGCGATTTTGATGAGAGTGGCCCCAGCTTTTTCAAACTCTGTATCAGAGAAACCGCTTCCTGCTCCTGCGCCTTCTTCGACCAGCACTCTGTGGTGATGCGAGACAAGGGCATCCACTCCCTGGGGAGTCATAGCCACCCTCTTCTCTCCGGCTTTGATCTCTTTTGGAATTCCGATGATCATCTTATCCCCCAATGTTAACCACACTTGGCGGCCAAGCGTTTCGCAATAAAATCAACCATCTCTTCCGTGGCTTTTGAAAACTCCTTTGCAGTGACGATCATGGCGGTATGAGAGACAAACTCGTCAGGGGTCAATCCATCCTCATCATAACCCTTTTCGAAATAAGGAATTCGCAATAATCTATCGAGAACAGCCTTTGGAATTTCCTCGTCAATCTGAGCTCTAAACTCCGTTCCATCAAGATATTCGAACGCCCCTTCGATAAAAGAGGGAGGGCAGGTGAAAACGATATCCCCGCCCGCTAATTTCTCCAGATGCCAGCAGTGTTTTTTACCGTCCATCTCCGGGCTCATCCTCATGGAGCAGATGAGCATCTTGCTCGGGTAACCCCTCTCCTTCAGAAGCCGATAGGCTTTTTTGAAGATGGCGATCTCTGCCCACCGGACATCCGCCTCGGAAAGGTCGATTTTCAGTGAGTCCGCCTCTTTCCGAAGATCTCCTAAATCGCCATAGCGCGCGGTCATATGGGTGATAACAGACCTCCACCGGGTCAAATCGACTCCGTTCTGCTTCGCTATCTCCAGCCCTTCTTTGACCGCTTTCGCACACGCCATTAACTGGGGAAGAACAAAAGTGAGGGTATTGTTCGTCGAAATTCCTTTGGAGGTAAGAAACCGGATGACCTCATACCCTTCCCTGCTTCCCGGAACTTTGACCATCACATTGGGGCTGAGGCTTGCCAGCTCGAGGGCCTGTGAGATCATCTTCTCCTTATCGGCCAGATTTCGGGGGTCCACCTGGCCGGAAAGGTATCCGTAACGGTATCCGGATCGTTTAAAAATCTCCAGATACATCTCCGCTCCTTTTTGAACGATCACCTTGTAGGTCATCCAGAAGAGGGATTCTTTGTCGATGCATGGATTCTGTTCAATCAGGTTATCGATGATCTGGGTCACAAATGACTCTCGTGCTTTGATCACGCCGAGAGAGAGAGGGGGATTGGTCGTGACTCCGCGGAAGAGGGTTTTTTCCGGATGTTCGGGGTCATAGAGCCTCTTTAGATGCTCCCGGATCTCTTCTGTCTTGCCTGAAGCGGCTTTCTTCAAAACTCCCTCCGCCCATGAATCGTAAACAAGAGGCGAAGAATCCCACCAGATCTCCAGCCCGGGATGGGTCTCCATCAACCTTTCAAAGGGGTTCTTCTTCATGCGCGTTTCTCCTTCTTCCTGTTATCAAAGAACCGTTTGATTGCCTGGACGCAGAGGGAGTTCTCCTCATGCGTGCCCAGACTGATGCGGAAGAAGCCGCTCCGTCCCCGGAAGGGAGCAAAGTATTTGAGCATGGCGCCTGCCCTGTCAAAAACATAATCAACCACCTCTTTGCCTGTGACTCCTGCATCCGTGGCATCGATGAGCACATAATTGCCGTGGGAAAAATAAGGCTTGACCCCCGGAATCTTAGAAAGTTCCTTGCAGACATATTCCACGCCCGCATTGTTGTAAGCCGCCTTCCGCTTCAACTCCTCTTCCTCTTCAAGGGCGGCTTCTGCCGCAGCAATGGAGAGAAGGCTCGTGTTCCAGGGCACCTGCATCTTTCGGAAGTAGCCGATCAGAGTTTCATCGGCCAGGGCATATCCGAATCGAATTCCCGCCATCCCGTAGGCTTTGGAGAAAGTGTGAGCGACGATGATATGATTAAACTGCCTGATCAAAGGAGCCTTTGATTCATGTTCCGGATGATATTCCAGATAGGCCTCGTCGATCATGGTCGGAATCCCAAGCTCAACAATCTTCATGAGGTCTTCGTCCGGGATGAAATCTCCTGTGGGGTTGTTCGGGGTGCAGATGATGATGAATTTGGTTCGGGGGGTGACGGCCCGGAGCATGGCCGGTATATCGTACTGAAGCTCAGGGGTCAGGTCCACAGTCACCACGCTTCCTCCCACGGCTCTAGCCCGAATGCCATAAAGGGAGAAGGTAGGATTGGGAAGGAGCACTTCGTCTCCGGGAGTGACAAAGAGCCTCATGACCATATCGATGATCTCCGATGAGCCGTGGCTGAGATAAACATTCTCCGGCCCAAGGTCGTACTGTTTGGCAATCTTCGCCCGCAGGCGCGGCCCATTGTCAGGATACCGGTTTCCCACCTTGGCGGCCTCCACGATGGCCTGAATGACCTTCTCCGAAGGCGGAAGGGGATTCTCGTTGATCATCATCCGTTTGAGCTCCGGTCTGGACCAGGCGACCACCAGGTCTTCGGTATCATAGGGTTTGACCTGATCAATCCACGGCACAAGGTAACGCTTCAAATCGCTCATAAAACCTCCTGTTTTTGATAAAGGTTTGAGGATCGCTACGCTTAAGGAGCACCTCGTTTAAGGTAAAAATATTTGCCTCAAGTCCCGCATTGCGGGACGATCCTCTGTCCTCAAGGCACGAAGGGCCGCTCCTTGAACCTCTGCTTTCTTCTTACCTAACTACCTATCTATACAGGTAACAAGGAAAAAAATTTTTGTCAAGATTCTTTTTTTGTACCCCTGAACTTTGTTCAGGGTCTGGTCTTTCAATACGATTAGATGCTGAAACAAGTTCAGCATGACATCTTCCTCCGATCTAATATTTCTACAGCAACCCGTTTTACCCCTTTAAATCGTACCGATACTTCCCGGATTCCACTTCGAAGATATACTTGTCTCCCCGGTGGAAGGCATGGAGGACCTCTACGGGAATGTTCTTGGAATCGTAGATCACGCTTTCGAGAAAGATTCCTGGAGAACGGGGAGGAACCCCTAACAACCTGGCATCTTCATCGGAGAGAAGGGTGGCGCGGAAGGTCTGGATCGACCGGTGAAGTTCCACGCGGAACTTCTTGGTCAGGAGATGGTAGAGAGAACCGGTTAACCGCATCTTTAAAATGGCTTTATACTCCTTGTGGGGAAGGTAACTCCGTTCAATGACCATGGGAATCCGGTTTCCCAGGCGGAGCCGCTCTGTGAGAATGACCAGTTTCTCCTTTCCCAACATCAGCTTCTCCGCCACATCGGCGGGCGCTTCGATCACCGACTTGCTGATGAGTCTGGTCTGGGGGGAAACCCCCATATGGATCATATCATCTGTAAAGCTGGAGATGTGCTGGAGGGTATATTTGACGGGCTGGACCGCCCGCCCGATGACAAACGATCCCACGCCGTTTTTCTTCTGGACGATCCCTTTGGTCACCAGATCAAAGATGGCCTGCCTGACCGTGTTCCGGTTGACCCGGAACAGTTCCGCTAATTTCGACTCTGAAGGAAGTTTATCGTTCACCCCATAGCGTCCCTTCTCAATCATCTCCGTCAGCCAGTGGCTGATCTGTAAATACTTGGGAACTCCCGGGTCCAAATGGAATGTCTCTGCCATGCTCTCTCCCTTTACCTCGATGAAACCATTCCGGACAATGCTGATCTACCGGTCGCCAGACGCATGACCAGCAACGCCCCGACCACAATGACCACCACAACCGTGCACATGGCATTGGCGCTGGCGGTTCTGCCATCCACATCGAGAAAAATAATTTCGATGGCCGCTAATTTGATCGTTGCCGAAATGAGAAAGATGACTGCGCTGATCGTCGTCATGGCTCTCATGAAGAAGAAGGTGGCGGTGGAGAAGAAGGCCACTCTCGATAGGGGAAAAACAACCCTTGTAAAAGTCGAGATCGGTCCGGCTCCGAGGCTCACAGCCGCCTCCTCGACCGACTTGTCGATCTGTTTCAGATTGGCAATGCTGGTCAGCACACCCAGGGTGAAATTGCAGATGACGATGTTGATGATGATGATCCAGATCGTTCCATAGATGAAGAAGTAAGGCTTGTTAAAAGCCAACACATACCCCAGCCCCATCACCACCCCGGGGATGGCTGCCGGTAAAACACTCAACGTGTAGAGGACCTGCTCTCCCTTCGGCTTTTTCTTCTCGATGATATAACCAGCGAGGAGCGTCAGGGAGGCGCCGGCGATCGCGACAACAATGGAGACAAGAAGGCTGGTCCAGATGGGCGCATATTTATAACTGATCATCGTTCGAAAGGTGCTCTCGGGCAGGACCGAGGTCCAGAAGTTTGTCCAGAGAGGGGCATGGGCTCCAAGCGATGGGAAGTCAAAATGTTTGAGGGTCAGTGAAAAATCATAAGGCCAGGTCTTTACGAACGACCCAAGGAAGACCGTGGCAAAGACAATGAGAATGGAGAGGCAGATCAGTCCACAATAGAGAGTAAATCCCCACTTCTTAAGAGGTCTGGAAGGCTGCAGGAAAGGCCTGGCCTGGCCGCTGATCAGGGCATAGCTCTTTCTCGTCAGGTAATAGTTGATGGCAAAGGCTCCGATGGAGGGAACGAGGAGGATGACGCTGATGGTCGCCCCTAAGTCGAAACGCTGAAGCCCGAAGACCTGCGAGACGATCTCGGTTGCGAGAACCGAATAGTTCCCGCCGATCACCACGGGAATCCCGAAATCGGTGATCGTGAGGTTGAACGTCAGCGCGGCTGCGCTCGCAATTCCGTATTTCGCTGAAGGAAGCGTCACCTTATAGAAGGTCTTCAGGGCAGAGGCCCCCAAGCTCTGGGCCGCCTCATCCATCCGGGTGTCCACTGCGGAGAGAGTGGTATAGAGGATGAAGAGGGCATTCGGAAAACAATAGAGACATTCTCCTATGATGATGCCCGTGGCTCCATAGATGTTCCAGTCCGTGCCCAGTAGATATCGTGTGATCAAACCATTTCGGCCAAAGAGGAGGATGAGAGCCAGGGCCTGGATGATGGTCGGAGCGATGAGGGGGAGGGTCGAAATGGTGTAGAAGATCCCCTTTCCTGGTATCGTTGTCCGGGTCAACCCATAGGCAAAGAAGAAGGCGGTCACGGTCGTAATGATCATCGTGACGATGGAGACGTAGATGCTATTGGTGAAAGACCTGAAGATCCTCGGACTGGAAAAATAGGCCACATAGTTTTCGAAGGTCAGTTTTCCCTCTTTTAAGAAACTGAGCCTGCAGATATCCACCACCGGGTAGAGAAGAAAAAAGACAAGAATGGCCAGGAAGAAGGCAAAGGCCACTCCTGTGATCAATCTGTCCGGGGTGATGGCCCGCGATAAAAAAGAGGATGAAACCGTGGAGAAGCGGTCGATCTCAGGTCGGTTCATGCCATACCCTCTCCTTCCGGATAGACGAGAAAACTTTCAGGAGGAAAATAGAGGAGAATATCATCACCTTGCTTGAACCCCCTCTGCTCGAATACTTTCTCGATCACATCGGAAATCACTTCCTCCCCATCCATATTGACGACCAATCGAACAGCCGCCCCCAGGAAGGTGACGACATCGATCTTCCCGGGAATCAGGTTGGAGAGAACCAGATGAGGTGTCGGCTCTCCGGGCCTGAAGACCTCGATCTTTTCCGGTCGAATAGCAAGAACCACCTTTCCCCGGTAAGAGGATCCTGCTTGAGCAACCGTAAATTCCCACTGTTCGGTCTGTACACGATCATCCGTCCGCAAGCCCTTAAAAAAATTGGATGTCCCCACAAAATCCGCTACAAAATCGGAGCTCGGGCATTTATAAATATCGATGGGTTTTCCCACCTGCCGGAACTGTCCTTTTTCCATCACCACCACCCGATCGGCAATCGAAAGGGCCTCTTCCTGATCATGGGTGACGTAAATCATCGTCTTTTTAAGCTCCTGCTGGAGCCGCTTCACCTCTGCCCGGAGGCGGAGCCGGATCTTTGCATCGAGAGCGCTCAAAGGTTCGTCCAGAAGGAGAACCTGCGGATCCGGCGCCAGAGCCCGAACCAGGGCCACCCTCTGCTGCTGGCCCCCGCTTAACTGAGCCGGGAAGAGTTTTCTCCAGTCCCGAAGCCCGACGAGGTCCAGCATCTGATCTACCCTTTTGGCAATGACCTGTGTATTCATCTTTCTCATCCTCAGGCCGAAGGCGATATTCTCCTCAACCGTCATATTGGGAAAGAGGGCGTAGGACTGGAAGACAATTCCGAATTCCCTCTTCTGGGGGATGAGATGATTGATCACCTTTCCATTGAAGAGGACCTTCCCCTCTGTAACGGTCTCAAAACCGGTGATCATCCTGAGGACCGTGGTCTTTCCGCAGCCGCTGGGCCCGAGGAAACAGATAAATTCCCCTTCTTCAATCTCAAGATTGACCCGGTCCACAGCCGTCAGCGTTCCATAGCGTTTGGTGAGATTCTCCAACCTGAGGTTTCTGCTCATAATCCATCCTTTGTTTTTTTGAAATCACCCGATAATTCTTCCCCTCCCCTGGCTGCCGGTAGGCAGGGGAAAAGGCAAAGGGTAAGCGATTCTTAATACTATTTTTAAAGATAAAACCTTCTGGATTCCCGTTTTCACGGGAATGACATTTTCATTCAGTAGTCGATAGTCGTCATTCCTGCGGAAGCAGAGAATCCAGTATCTTTGATGTAATTAAAGCAAAACCTGATTACCTGTCTATAAAGGTTTTTAATCAAATTAAAAAAAGATGTCAACCCTGTGGAGTATAAAATATAACGAACACCATTGATCCAATTCTGTTCTTATGATCTTCCCCACATTAGGCTATGAAGGTATTACTCCACAGGGTCAAAAAAAAAAGGGCATCCTGCATCTGCAGGATGCCCCTGTATAACTCCCTTTTCATTTCAAGAAGAGGGTCTCCCATTTTTTTAGAATATCATCCCGGTTCTTTGCCTGCCAGGAAAAGTCCATGGGATAAAGTTTAATCTCAGATAATTTGGGAAGATCAGGCCGTGTCGGAATCCCGGGTAAAGTCACTCCGTACTTAAATTTCGAATATTCCTTCATCGCGCCTTCGCTGATCGCCCAATCCAGAAATTTCTTGGCCGCTGCAACATTCTTCGCACCCTTCAGAAGGGCATTGGCCTCCACCTCGTAGCCCGCTCCTTCGATCGGAAAGACAAACTCCACAGGAAACCCCTGTTTCTTCTGCTCTGCCACCACAAAGTCGAAAGAAGCGCCCACGGCAAATTCCCCGGAAGCGGTCATCTTGGCAGGTCTGGACCCGCTTTTAATATACTGACCCATATTTTTATCCAATTTTTTCAAAAACTCCCAACCGTCCTCTTTTCCCTCTTTGGCTCCATACATCTGGAGGATGCTTGAAATCTGCAGAAACCCCGTTCCTGATGCAGCCGGATTTGGCATGGCGATCAATCCTTTGAACTTCGGATCGAGCAGATCATTCCATCCCTTGGGCATGGGCAATCCTTTTTCTTTCATCACCTTCGTATTGACACAGAAGGCCGCAATATACATATCGATTCCCACATAATTGAACTGGGGGTTGACGAATCTCTTCTCCAACTTCTCAACACCCTTCGGTTTATAAGGGTCCAGCATCCCTTTTGTAACGAAGTCCTCTAAATTCGTCACGGCCCATCCCCAGATGAGGTCTGCCTGAGGGTTCGCTCTCTCGGCTAACATCCTGGCGCCCAGTTCTCCTGTCGAAAGCCGGATGATATGGATATCAAGAGTGGGCAACTCTTTTCGGGCCAGCTTCAGATACTCCGCAACCTCATCCGTTTCCAGCGAAGTATAGACAACCACCTTTTCCTGGGCCAGCACAACTCCTGAGAGAAAGCCCACCATCAAAAAACCGACCATTAATGCCCACCATTTTCTCTTCATACGCTTAACCTCCTTCTTATTTCGAATGATTTCGTTGAATTATTCTGGCCAATAATTTTTAAAATTTCACCTCCCCTCTTCTACTCGGTTTGTTTTCGACGATCCACTAAATACCTCCATTTCTTATATCGAAACCAAATTATTTTGTCAATCTTTTTCTATTTCCAAATGGTTGACAAAAACCTATTTTTCAATTAATCCTGTCTACATAGGTAGTAAGGAAAAAGATAGGGAGAGGGTTGGGTTTAAAAAAAGTTTACGTGAGGAATGAACGAATGAAAGATCAGGCGCGTGTGGTCATCATTGGTGGTGGAATCACGGGTTGCAGTATCGCCTATCATCTCACAAAAATGGGATGGAGCGATGTCGTCGTCATTGACAAGGGGGAACTGACCAGTGGGGCAACTTTTCATGCCGCTGGCCTGGTCGGCCAGCTCCGGGCCTCGGTCAACATTACCAAGATGCTCAAATACAGCGTCGAGCTCTACTCCAGGCTGGAAGAAGAGACAGGACAGCATACGGCATGGAGTCCGGTCGGAGGCCTCCGGATTGCTTCCTCAAAAGACCGTATGGAGGAGTTACGGCGCTCGGCGGCTATGGCAAAAACCTTCGGGCTTCCCATGGAACTAATCGGTCCGAAAGAGGCACATGACCTCTTTCCGGTGATGACGAAAAAAGGAATCGTCGGAGCCGCCATTCTTCCTACGGATGGCCAGATCGACCCAAGCGGCGTGACCTATGCCCTAGCCAAGGGAGCCAGAAACAGAGGGGCCGCCATCTATACCGATACTCGTGTCACAGGGATCAGATTGAAGGATGAAGCTATCGACGAAGTGATCACCGAGAAAGGGAGCATCAAGGCTGAAATCGTTGTCAATGCCGCAGGAATCTGGGCTCCGGAGATAGGGAAGATGGTTGGTGTTGCCATTCCTCTCATTCCGATGGAGCATCAATATATTATTACGAAGCCCATCAAAGGGGTGAAAAAGGGGATGCCCACCATGCGGGACCCTGATCTTCTCGTCTATTTCCGCGAGGAAGTGGGCGGCCTCATCATGGGAGGTTATGAACACAATCCCATTCCCTGGGCGCTGGACGGAATTCCACGAGATTTCACCAAAACACTGCTAAAATCGAACTATGAACATTTCGAGCCCCTCTCGCTTCTCGCAATGAAGAGGGTTCCTTCCATTGGCAACGCTGAAATTATCACCCTGCTTAACGGCCCTGAGGCCTTCACTTCGGACGGCGATTTTATCATGGGGGAATCTACGGAGGTGAAGAACTTCTTCGTTGCCGCAGGTTTCTGCGCCCATGGAATAGCGGCCGCCGGAGGAGTGGGCAAAATGATGGCCGAATGGATCATCGAGGGAGAACCCAGCCTTGACCTGTGGCGCCTCGATATCCGGCGTCTCGGACCCCATCATGGAAGTCAGGCCTATGCCGTCAAGAGGGCGGTCGAAATCTATGCCCATCACTATTCCATGAGCTGGCCCTATGAAGAGATGACCTCAGCAAGACCTCTTCGAACAAGCCCCCTCTATCAGCGCCTGAAGAAGATGGGAGCTGTCTTCGGAGAAAAGTATGGCTGGGAACGGCCTAACTGGTTTGCGCCGAAAGGAGTAGCGCCGAAAGATAGACTGGCATGGGGTCTTCCAAACTGGTTTGAGCATGTCGGGAAAGAGCATGAAGCCGTGAGGACAAATGCAGCCCTGATCGACCAGACCTCGTTCGGAAAGATCGAGATGAAGGGGAAAGGTACTTTATCGTTTCTTCAAAAAATGACTGACAATCAGATGGACAAACCCATCGGCTCAACCACCTATACCCAAATGCTGAACGAAAAAGGAGGAATTGAGTGCGATCTCACAGCGACTCGGTTAGCTGAAGAACAGTTCTATCTGGTGACAGGGACAGCATTTATTAAACACGATTTGAGCTGGATCCGGAAACATCTTCCCGCGGATGGCTCTATCTCGGTTACAGATATCACCTCATCTAAGGCATGTATCACTTTGGCCGGGCCTCAATCACGAGCGATTCTTGACCAACTCACCAAAGATGACATCTCCAATGAAGGATTCCCCTATATGACTTTCAAAGAAATTTTCATCGGCTACGCTCCGGTTCTTGCCCTCCGGATCACGTATGTGGGTGAACTCGGATATGAATTGCATATGCCAATGGAATATGGACCCTATGTTTACGATGCCTTATGGGAGGCGGGAAAACCCTTCGGCCTGATCAATGCGGGTTACCGATGCATTGACTCCGTGCGGCTGGAAAAGGGATACCGTTACTGGAGCGGAGACATCTCCCCGGAATATACGCCCTTTGAGGCCGGACTCGATTTCTGTGTGAAGTTGGATAAGGGCGATTTCATCGGCCGCAAAGCCCTCCTGGCTCAGAAAGAAAAAGGGTTAACCAGAAGGCTTTGCTGTCTTACCATTGATTCGGCCCTATTGATGCCTGTTGGTAAAGAGGCGATTCTCGATGGGGATACAGTGGTCGGTCTGGTGACGAGCGGAGGTTTTGGACACACGATTAAAAAACCCATAGCTTATGGATATCTCCCCATCGACTATTCAAAACCCGGAACCCGATTACAAATTGAAGTGGCCGCAACACGATACAAAGCCACCGTCGAAAAAGACCCTTTATACGATCCGGAGAATAAAAAAGTGAAGGGGTGATGGGGAGATAAGGATATAAGGAGATGGGGGGATGGGGAGTAGGATAAAACATTATCTGAAAAACCTAAGATCCCGGATCGAATTGACGACGAGGTCCGCTACCTTTTCCAATTCTTCTCTCGGGGTCACCCCACCCTCAAGAATCCCAATGGTCAACGCTACCCCTGCCCTTTTTCCCATCATCATATCTGTTACCGAATCCCCTACCATCACAGTTTCACCGGGAGGAACTGAAAGCTTTCGGCAGATGGTAAGAATGGTTTCGGGGTGAGGTTTGGCCGGACTTACTTCTCCCCAGCAGAGGATCATATCAAACAGGCCATCCATGTCGAGATGATTGAGGATGGCTTCCGTATCTATTCTCTCGTCATTGGTTGCAAGGGCGGTATAGAATCCATCCTTTTTAAGCTGGGCGAGGAAAATCTGAATGCCTTCGATGGGAACGACATTCTTTCGCCAATCCCCGTCTGCGTCCGCTTCGTCAAAAGCCTGGCTTACCCACTGCTTTGCCTCATCCCAATGATATCCGTGCTGATAAAGTGCCATCGTTCCGATGATGATCTCATCCGATCGGGGTGAGACAGGACAGGGACCTCTTGGGTCAACTTTTCCGCTTGTGGGATCAATGCCCCATGATTTCAAGAGGAAAGCCTCTAATTCTCCATTCTTTCCCAGTTTCTTTAAAAGGAAGAAGACCCGCTTCCGAATCAGGGGAACCCAGGTCGCTGTAAAGTCAATCAGCGTCCCGTCTTTATCAAAGATGATCAGACGGCATGGGATTCGTGTCCCTTGATATTCAATCCCTGTCATTAATAATATCCTCCGCCAATGAAATATATCTTAAAAGAGGCTTGCAATGAATTCAATCTTAATTATAATAAGGTAAAAATCCCTCCTGCCTGCCGGTAGGCAGGGGGGATTTTATTGACATCGATTCTGTAGCGGAGGTTATAGATGACTGTGAAAAGATTTAATGCGGATAAATTGGATGAGGTCTCCCTCAAAAGGCTCTCCGGACTTTCGAAACTGGCTCGAGGCGATATTTTAAAGATGACAACCCTGGCTGGTTCCGGCCATCCGGGAGGTTCCATGTCATCCATTGACTTCTATCTCGTCCTCTACTCTTATGCCAATATCGATCCTAAAAATCCGGGCGATCCGGACAGGGATCGGATCGTCATCAGCCATGGCCACACCTCCCCCGGAGTCTACGCCGCTCTTGGACGAACCGGTTTCTTTCCGATTGAAGCAGCCACTGCTACCTTTCGGAAAGCCGGAAGCCCCTTTGAGGGCCATGTGGAAAAAGGGATTCCGGGCCTGGAATGGGACACCGGCAATCTCGGTCAGGGCCTCTCAGCCGGATGCGGTTTTGCCCTGGGCGCAAAAGTACTAAAAAAGGATTTCCATGTCTTTGTTGCGATGGGATGCGGCGAACAGCAAAAAGGACAGATTACCGAAGCCCGCCGGTTTGCCATCAAATATGGCCTCGATAACCTGACGGTGATCATCGATTACAATAAAAGGCAGATCAGTGGCGTTACCGGAGAGATCATGCCCCAGAACATCTCAAAAAACTTTGAGTCGGATGGATGGCGGGTCCTCGAAGTCGATGGCCATCAATTTCACGAGATCTACCGCGCCTATCGGGAAGCCGTCTTCTCAAAACACCCCACCGCCATCATTGCCCACACGGTCATGGGTAAAGGGGTCTCCTTCATGGAAGGAAAAGAGGAATTCCACGGAAGAGCCCTTAATATGGAGGAGTATAAGAAGGCGATTCAAGAACTCGGAGTCGAGGACGACTTGGAACATCACCGTCAAACACGGGAGAAAAATGCCCTTCCCTATGGAGGCCGGAAATATCCTGTAGCAAACCTCCATATTCAGACCGGGAGTCCGAGAGATTATGGAAAAGATCAGAAAATGGACAATCGTTCCGCATTCGGAAACGCACTGGTCGATCTTGCGAAAGCCAATCTTCAGCCGGACGGCTCTCTCCCGATCGTTGTCTTTGATTGCGATTTAGCCCCTTCAACAAAGACGACCGCCTTCGCCAAGCAATTTCCAGGTTATTTCTTCCAGGGAGGAATCCAGGAGCACCATACCGCCACCCTTTCCGGAGCCATCTCCACCCTTGGCCTTCTCTCCTTCTTTGCGGACTTTGGCGTCTTCGGGGTGGACGAAACCTACAACCAGCATCGCCTGAACGACATCAACGAAACCAACCTCAAACTCATCTGCACCCATAACGGCCTCGATGTCGGCGAGGACGGGAAAACGCATCAATGTATCGACTATGTCGGCCTGATGAGAAATCTCTTCGGATACAGGATCATTATCCCCGCGGATCCCAACCAGACCGACCGCGTCATTCGATATATCTCAAAGACAGAGGGAAACTTTCTCGTGGCCATGGGCCGATCTCCAATCCCCGCCATCCTCACCGAAGATGGAGTCCCCTGCTTCGCCACTCCCTATGAGTTCCAGTATGGAAAAGCCGACTTGATCCGGAACGGGAAAGACGCAGCCATCATCACCACCGGAGGCATGGTCTACAGGGCGGTTGAGGCCTGGAGGAAATTAAAAGAAAAAGGGGTGGAGGTGCAGGTTCTCAACATCTCCTGTTTAAGTGATCTGGATAACGAGGCAATCCTTAAAGCGGCCAATACCGGTAGAGTGATCGCCTATGAAGATCACCATATCCAGACAGGTCTGGGAAGCCTCGTCGCCAATGTCATCGCAGAGCATGGTCTTCCCGCTCGCCTTCGCAAGATGGGGATCTCCCGATATGGAAGTTCCGGAAAACCGGATGACCTCTATCGGATGCAAGGGCTCGACATCGAAAGCCTGGTGAACACAGTGATGGACGAGATCAGGGGGATATAATAACCAAACACCAAATTCCAAACACCAAATAATAGCCAATAATGATGAACTCGTAAAAAGTCGTCTCACCGGTCCTGCGGCAGGAACCGGTGTCCAGCGTTTTCATAAGTGTTTGAGATTACTGGATTCCGGCTTTCGCCGGAATGACGATCATTAGGATTTTTTAACTTTTTACGAGACCATCAATAATCAATTTCCCAAACATGCTATTGTTTGGGTATTGGAATTTATTTGGTCCCGCCACGGCGGGATTGGAATTTGGTTATTGATGATTGATATTTATGGATCTTCTCATCTTCGATATGGATGGCGTCCTCATCGATGTGTCACGGTCTTATCGTAAGACTATCCAGCAGACCATTCATATCTATCTCAAACACTGCTTGGGTTTGAGAGCCAATTTAGTATCTAATGAGGAAATCTCCTTCTTTAAATCAGCAGGAGGGTTTAATAACGATTGGGACCTAACCTCGGGGTTCCTTCTCTATCTTCTCTCCATTTCAAAGGTCCCCCCTCTTCCAAAACAGAAGAAGTTTTCTTTCCTCGATGCGGCTGTTCTCTATCTTCGACAACACCTGTCCAATTTCCATCAGAGAAAGGCTCTTTGCCTGAAAAGGACTCATCTCTCCTCATTCCTGGAACAGGTTAAAGCCTCAGGAGGAGGATTGAAAGGAGTCCAGTCTGTTCAGAAGGGATTGTGGGATGGCTGGGTATACCGATCCGGAGACATCAATCAAGAGAACCTTGTAAAAAGGATCTTTCAGGAAATCTACCTGGGCAATAAATTTCCATCTCATTATCATCTTCAGCCTCTATTTTACCGGGATAAGGGTTTATACCTCAGAGAAAAGCTCTTGATCGAGAGGAAGGTTCTCTCATCTCTTCGAAAAAAGATGAAATTGGGAATCGCCAGCGGCCGGCCGAGATTCGAAGCAGAACTTGCCCTGAAACGATTCCGGCTCACCCCTTACTTTGACAGCGTTGTCACCCTTGACGAATGCGAGGAGGAAGAAGGCCGGACCCTCAAGGCCACTGGCAAAAGGGTGAAGCTGACCAAACCCCACCCTTATTCCCTCCTGAAGGTAATCGAGGAAATGGGCATTTCCAACCCTCAATGTGGATATGTCGGCGATGTCGTAGATGATATGAGGGCAGCAAGGGCTGCCCGGAAAGAATCAAACTTGCTTGCGATCGGTTTTCTTGGCAGTCATACTAATCGGAAGAAAACAGAAGAGTCTCTCCGCCATGCCGGAGCCGACCTTGTCATTGAAACTCCAGCAGAGTTTCTCCGCCTCTTTTAAAGGTTTCAGTCCTGCCGCTGGCAGGACATCAGATGCAACCCTAAAGGGTTGCCCTACGACTAAATTTATGAAAATTGCACAATTAAGATGGTCTCGTAAAAAGTCGTCACACCGGTCCTGCGGCAGGAACCGTTGTCCAGAGGATTTATAACTATTTGAAAGAACTGTATTCCGGCTTTCGCCGGAATGACGAAAAAATGAGAATCACGACTTTTTACGAATTCATCAATTAAGGTTTCAGGGATTTTTGTCAATTTCATCGAAGCCGGGCCGGATAAATTCTCTTGCCCTGGGAAATGTTTTTTCGATTGCCTCCCTCAAACTGTCGAGAAAGGCGATGAGGTCGATCACTTCTTTCTCATCATCATCGAGATAATGACGAATCGTTGCCCAAGCGGCGATCGAACGGTCAATGGCAATAAGTGCGATCTTTGCTGAACCATCCGAATCGCTGGGAAATGCATTGTCTTCTTCCTCATCCTCGACTTTTCCACGGACAGCCCGCATCGCCTTAGCGCAGATGAAATATTGGTACCACCGGATGACCTCGATAGCTTCCTCGAGACTGACTCCTTCCCTGGCAGCGGCTGCCGTTTCAAAAAAAAGCGTTTCTCTTTCTTTGAACCAATCTTCCACCCATTCGCTGTACTTTTTAGCGGAGCGGGAAAGAAGGTGATTCTTCACTTCCTCGTCTTTTGCCTTCATCTCTTTCATATCCTCTATGGAAACCGTCGTCTCGAGCTCTATTCCCCATTCTTTCGCGCTCCCTCTCAGCAACTCCATAGTCTCCTTCATGATTCCTGACATTCTTTCCCAGAACGCTTCATTCCGAATATCCCGCGCTTCAGGGTCCGGGAATTCCTCTTCCGAAATGGCGAAATTCATACAGCGGGAGGTCTGAGGACAACGCTCACACCATCGGTCACAATAATTATAAATTCCTTCGATGAATCGCTTGCTCCTGGCAAGTTTTTTAAGGCGATCTTTATTCATAACCTTTCTCCCTGCTTAAAATATCTCTCTTTACCTTGCAGTTGCATAAACGGCCATGGGTAAACCGCTCTCCAACGCTTCGAATGGCGGTTAATCGGATGGCTTAATGGAATGGCCGGATTTCACATAAGGTGAACTCCAGTATGGGTTATAAACGTGGGTGCTCATTGGCCTGAAGGTTCGCCTCGAAGCCTTTCCGAACGGTTCACCCATGTCCGTTTGGTTCAATTTTTTGCAATGGTAAGGTTTATTAAGGACACCCCGCCCTTTTTCCTATGACCACTATATAAGTCTATAAAAACAAACGACCATTGACGATTGAAGATGTGACCCCAACTATTTATCAAAAACATGGGGAAAAAGCAAAAATAATTGTATTTAAACTTGGAATTCGGAAGAGAGAACAATTTATATTGACAAGTCGAGGTTTTTCCCTTATAACCTGTCTATACAGGTAGTTAGCTTAAATCGGAGGGATGCTCATCGAAGGCTTGATTCTTTTACTGGCTATCTTGGTTGTAGGGTTAGCTCTCTTCTTTGACTACTCCAATGGCTTCCACGATGCGGCCAATGTGGTGGCAACCATCATCGCCACGGGAGCCATGAGCCCTCGAAATGCTCTGGGCCTTGCCGCCGTTGCCCATTTCATAGGCCCTTTCCTCTTCGGCACGGCCGTGGCCCAAACCATCGGAAAAGACATTATTGACATCTCCGCCTTTGACCCGGGCCAAACCAGTCTCTCCATTTCCCTGGTTATTGCCGCCCTGATCGGGGCCATTGCCTGGAATCTCATCACCTGGGCCTGGGGCCTCCCGTCCAGTTCGTCTCACGCCCTGGTGGGCGGAATGATCGGCGCGGTCTTAATCGCTTACGGACCCGATAAGGTCCTCTGGAAAGGGGTTTTCTATGTCATTTCGTTTTTGATCCTCACCCCTGTGCTGGGCTTGATCTTCGGCAACCTCGTTCTGAAGACCACTTTTCGTCTCTCAAGGAAGGCGCCGCCTCAGATCTCCCATTTTTTCAACCGGGTCCAGATCCTCTCCTCTGTGGCCCTCTCCCTCAGCCATGGCGCCAATGATGCCCAAAAAACCATGGGCATTATCACCATGTCTCTGGTCATCCTCGGCGTCTTTCCGGATTTCCATATCCCGTTCTGGGTGGTTGCGAGTTGTGCGGCCGCGATCGCTCTTGGGACGGCGAGCGGAGGATGGCGAATCATTAAAACCCTGGGCTCGAAGATCTACCGCCTGAGGTCGGTTCACGCCTTTTGCGCCCAAACCGCTTCTGCCACGGTTATTCTCGGTGCGGCGCTCCTCGGAGGGCCTGTTTCAACGACCCATGTTGTTTCCTCCAGCATTATGGGCGTGGGGGCGGGGCAGAGGGTCTCCGCTGTCCGGTGGGGGGTTGCAAAGAATATCATCCTGGCCTGGTTCATCACCATCCCTGCCTCTGCCATAATGGCAGGGCTCTGTTTCCTTCTGATACGGATGGCCCATCCCGATTTTTAAGGAAATCTTTATGTTCAAAGGGCATCGATTGATGATGAAAATGATCACTATGAAGGAATTTTAAGAAAATTTTGGCGAATTACCCTAATGGTAACGAATTTCACGAATAAAACCCATTCGTGCCATTCGTTGAGTCGGTGCGACAGTCGCTCCGACTCATTCGTGCTATTCGTCTCTATTTTATAAAGAAAAGGAGCAAAACCATGGTATTCGATTTCCTTAAAAGAAAGAAATCCTTTTCAGGCGGTGAGAATCGCTTCTTCGAACTGCTCTCTCTTCAATCCTTAAAAAGCATCGAGGGGTTGGACGCCCTCTGGAACTTCGCTGAAAATGGAAGCAAGGAGAACGCCAATCTCGTACGGAATATTGAAAGGGAAGCGGATGAGCTACGGCGGATTTTGATCCAGGAACTGGATCAGACTTTTATCACGCCCATCGACAGGGAGGATATCTTCGAACTCTCGCGTGCCATTGACGATGTGGTGGACTATGCGAATACGACTGTGGATGAAATGGAGATTTATGAGGTCAAGGGAGACCATCATATCCAAGAGATGGTCAACATCCTTCGTAAGGCCACACGGGAATTACATGACGCGGTCAAAATCCTGAAAGACTATCCAAAGATCGCCTCAGAGCATGCGGTCAAAGCCAAAGCGTATGAAAACCAGATGGAGAAGGCTTATCACGTGGCGCTGGCTGAACTCTTTAAAGGAACGGACACAGTCTATATGCTGAAGATGCGGGAGATCTATCGCCACCTCAGCAATGCGGCTGACAGGGGAGACGAAGCTGCCAACATCATCTCCAGCATTGTGATGAAACATACTTAAACCTTGTTGGAAACGAGGTTTAAGTGGTAAAGAGTTCGATGTAATTATAGTTCGGAGAGATGCATTCGGAGCAATCAGGCCAGTGACATTGAACTTTGATAGAAAAGGTGATAACGACTAAACTGTTACGCCTTTCTGGAACGGCTGCCAACAGGCAAACAAGCCCCTATCTCTTAAAACGAAAGATACATATTTTTTTATTGTTGGATTATTTTTCCCCATTGACATCGGAGGCATTATAAGTGTTGGGTCGATTCATAATGCCTTATTCCTCGTATGGTCCGAGAAACCGTTCACCGTTAAAGTGGATCAAATGGGTCGGAGACTCGGCAATCCAGACTTCCGTTTCCCAAGAAATGTCGTTCAGGTATTTCAGCATAGCCCTTCGATCGATGAAAGCAGTCACAAAAACCAACCCAGCGGATGATCCAGCGAACAATTCCTTCAATTCCTGCCTTCGCTTCGGGTTCACAGGCCCGTGACTGGTCACGGCTTCGATTAGAACCAGCCAGTTCTTCTCTACATGATGCACCACAACGTCGGGCATCTTCCCGTGTTCCTCTATCTTAACCCCTAATTGATAACGTTCACGACATCGTGGACAAATTTAATGCTCAGGACATCGTGGAAAAACGTTCTTTGACAATCGAATAGCCACAGCCCGTTATATCATGAACACCCATTTCATATTTAAGGAGGTGTTCATGAAAAAGAAGATTAAGCAACAAAGGCTAAAAGCTGTACAAAGGTTCTTCGATGGCGAAGATCCAAAAGACATTTGTGCATCTCTTGGTCGTTCGCGATCATGGCTGTACAAAT
>JAGXTA010000093.1 GCA_018333535.1 Deltaproteobacteria bacterium
GCCGATAGGCACCTTTGTGCGGATCGCACAGTGATCAAATAGAGAATAGCCAGAAAGAAGTTTCCTCCCTTTTATTTCCTTCCATTATAGTCTCCCAGGAGGTCAAGAAAGGTGACGGTACTATAGTGAAGATAGGGGACAGGGTCAAAGATAAGGCAACAGGAAAGATTTACATCATAAGATCGGAAACTGATAACGGTACGCTTTTCCTGGAAGGGGAAAACGGTTTGGGCCGTAGATTGATTGGTAAAGAAAGTTTGAAACGAACTTGCGAGAAGCTGGAGGACATAAAATCTTGAAGCAGATATATTTCTCGTCAGGCGAGGATGACAGATTCTTGATGTACAGTTTACCTACTTACCGCTCCGGCCACGATTAACTTATCAAAAAACCAAGGCTCGGTTAGAAATGCCTCCGCCTTCTCGTACATATTTACAGGTATTCATTACTACTTACCTTTGGGTGAATATAGGTGTAACCCTTAACCAACATCTTTAACTGACTTTATGTCTGGTCAAATCTCGTCAGCACAATCGAAGGCAGTTGGACTTAACAAAAAGGGCGATTCCGATGGTTGGGATATCTGCTATCTATCTTCTGTTTTTAGGCAGGTAAAAATGTTTCGATATGATTTTCATATATTGAATTGGAATGCTTGATTTCCAGCCGTAATCGTTGAACCCCAGATTCGTTCCAGAGCAACATTTGGTGAAGTTCTCGGGAAGGAAATGTAGTTTACTTGGGTCGGTTTTGTAAGGGACGGAGGCCTACATCTCAATTCCAAAAAAGACCGGAAATGGAATGGCGACCATTTTGGGGGCGAGGGGAACGATCTCAGCTCCTGAGTAAAGAATAACGGAAAAGAGAAGCTTACCTTTAAAATCTTCGGCACATTGTTTCAAACTCGTGATATCCGACTCATCAATCCGCTGCGACCATTTCACTTCGATGGCAACCAATTTTCCGCCCCGTTCAATCAGGAAATCCACTTCTCTCCCTGTTTGGGTCCGCCAAAAATAATTTTTTTACTGGCTTTTATTTGGAATATTTCCTGAAAAATGGTATATATTTGATAGATGCAGAAGGGAGGGGAATTAAAATGAAAGAGCATTTAATTGTGTGTGACCCAGAAATTCTCAACGGGAAACCTATTATCAAGGGGACTCGTATTTCTGTCGGGTTAATCATGTAATGCATTGCCTCAGGGATGACCAAAGAAGATATTCTACAGGGTTATCCAACTCTTACACCGGAAGGCTTAGAAGCCGCCCTTGATTTCGCTGCGAGACAACTTCAGGGAGAGGAAGTTAGATTTTTTGAGAACAGACCATAATGAAACTCCTTGCAGATGAAAATCTTCATTTGGGGATTATCCAAGGGCTTCGAAAAGCGAAATTCGAAGTCATTTTTGTTCCTGACATTGATCTGGCTGACCATATCTATTTATTTGTATTCCCCTGACACAGGAAACCATAAACCTCGATAATTTGAGTGTGCACGCTCATCTTATCGCGATAAGATGAGCGTGTGAACTCCAAATTAAAAGGCGCACGTCCTCGTTGATTCTATACCTGTTTCCTTATTGACACAAAAACGCACTTATCCTATGCTAAATTCCCGGAAGGTCAAAATGGGCGAGGTGATCCTGAAAGGTTATATCCCGGGGGCGATTGGACGAATGGCGGAGCTCCACGGAACCTATTACCACCGGAACTGGGGATTCGGGCTCTTCTTTGAAGCCAAAGTGGCAACCGAACTGTCTGAATTTCTCAGTCGATATGAGGAGTCTCGGGATGGCTTCTGGACCCTCTCTTTGAACCATCAGATCCAAGGGGGTATTGCAATCGATGGCATCAAGGCAATGACCGACGGGGCGCACCTCAGGTGGTTCATCCTCTCGCCAGAGACACAGGGCCGTGGTTTTGGCAATCGGCTTATGGACCAAGCCATCTCCTTCTGTAAAAAAAATAATTACAAACGGGTCTACCTCCACACCTTTGAAGGACTTCATCCAGCTCGCCATCTTTATGAGAAATTTTGTTTTAAACTCACACATCAGACCGAAGGAACTCAGTGGGGGACCAAAGTCATCGAACAGAAGTTTGAACTGAACTTATAAAAAAGGGGTCTTCATTTTCTGACCAGAAGTCCTTTCACAAATTTTGGATCGATCTCTTCTTCGGATGGGATCTTTCCAAACTCCTCTTCAAAGCGATCGAGGCAGAAATGGAGGAAGGCAACAAGATGTTGCTGTCGTTTCGAATCCGTTTCAATCGATTGTAGAAATTGTCTCAGCTCTTTTCGGACTTCCGTTCTAAGGACCCCTTTCCCCTCAACATCTCTTTCAAAAAGACGTGAAAGGAGGCCTTTCAGCCGGACTCTTTCAATGGGTTCAAATTTAAAATTCTCTGTAAGGTTCCGGTTTGCCAGGGCTGTCAGAAAGATCGTCGAAAGGGTTATCTCTTGCCATCTTTCAGGGTGACACCCGCTCCAATCCATCTCCTTTAACGATCGGGGCGAAACCTTCAATCCCTCCTCAAAAAAAGAAGTGACCTCCTCAATCGATTCCAGAAACCCCTCCATCTCTTTTAGGTCCCGAAGGTCTTTAAAATCGTCAGAAACTCCATCTCGATAAAAAGTTGGCCTCTTCCTTAACCCCCCTTCCATTTTATCGAAGTAGGGAGGGTCCAGAAGCACGAGGTTTTCTCGATCGCCCTCAAACCATGGCCCCTTCAACATTGTCTCGGCCCTTCTCCTTAAAAGGAGCGTCAAACTGCCCCCGCACTGGAAGAGCTTCTGGATGGGATGAAACCGGAGGATTTCAAGCGCTCTTTTCTCATCTTCACCGCTCAAGTATTGAAGGCCAAGGTTCAAATAGTGATAGACCTTCTGAATCACCCTCTCCGTGCCAGAGAGATTGGAAAGGTCGATTGCCTCTGCGATGATGGCCTTATTACAGAGGGATGTGATCTCCTGTTTCAACCGATCCTGTTCCTGGGGGTCGTCTATCCGCGAGAGGATTGCTGAGAAGAAAGGGCCTTCGTTGTGAAAGGTTAGGTAGTAAATGGAGCTTTCCCTCCTCAATGGTTCAGGACCTATTGGCTTGAATGCATCC
Organism: Deltaproteobacteria bacterium; assembly: GCA_018333535.1. Lineage (GTDB taxonomy): Bacteria > Desulfobacterota > BSN033 > BSN033 > UBA1163 > RBG-16-49-23. The sequence continues at coordinate 3,116 of JAGXTA010000093.1, forward strand.
TCTCTCTTCAACAGGGATTCCGGCTGGATAAATTGGTAAATGTCCAGCGCCTCCTCAAAATCGGGAAATCCGTAATCATTCAATCGGCTATTGCGCAAACGATATCCTGTCTCCTCAAGCTCTGATTCCAGTTCGGAGATGAGCGCCTCCATCAGCCTCCGGTAGCCTTCGCTGTCTATCCGAGAGAAGGTTTTTAAAAAAGGCTCAAAGACCTCTCTTGTCTTCACCCCTTTAAACCCGATGAAATAGAATTGATCCAGGGTGAATAGGGGAAGGCTGTCCATCTGCTCGGTCTGTTCTCCCTCCAGCGTGGTGACGCGGATAAACTTTTTAAGAATGAGGGCGACAAATTCAGGATCCGTTGTCCGGATAAATTGGGCCACTTTCTTGTCGCCCGATTCGAGAAGAGTCTCGATCCAGTGAAGGACTTTCTCCGGATCGATCTGATCCCTCTTCCAGAACTCGAGGTCGAGAAGGTATTGAAACTGCTCCGGAGTAGTGAGGGAGATGAGATCAAGACAATCCTTTTCGCCTATCTCTTTGACGGTTAAAAAGATTTCCTGTTCTGGGAGGGATTGAACCAATTCCTCCGGATGTTCGGAAAGAAAGAGGGTGTGAAGCCGTTCTTTTCCACGACTGCGAAGAACAAGTTCCAATTGATTCTGAAGGGAAAGGGATTGGAAGAGCTTTCGGGCTTCTTTCGGATCTTCGGGCAAGGTTAATAAAGAGGGACCAGTCATTTAAAACCCTTCTCATTAAAAAGAAGAGCGGGTCTGAAACCCGCCCTTCTTTTGATTCATATTCACGCCTCTAAGCCGGTTTGGATGGATCGTCAAACGGTTATGGTTGACGATGCTTGTATCGAAACAAGAAACTCGATAAACGAAACTCGAGCATCCAGTTTCACCCTGCGAGCCTCGATACGAGCCTCGACAACGCCAAACGTAGCCTTTTACTAACGATACGGGCCTCGTTGCCGTTGGACGATACCCGTTTTCTAACTAATAAGCCGGTGGCATGGGTGGGCCACCTGCTTGCTCTTTCTTCGGTTTCTCGGCAATGACCGCCTCTGTCGTGATCAACAGCGAAGCCACGCTGGCCGCATTCTGAAGGGCCAGACGGACCACTTTTGTCGGATCGATGATGCCGGCCTCGATCATATCGGTATATTCTTCCTTGTCGGCATCGAACCCGAAATTTCCCTTTTCCTCTTTCACCTTCTGTGCTACCACAGAGCCTTCCAGACCGGCATTTTCAACGATCTGCCGGATCGGCTCCTCGAGGGCCTTCTGAACGATATCAACGCCGGTCTGGCGATCCGGCTCAAGTTTGATCTTTTTCAAAACAGGCAGACACCTCAGATAGGCGACCCCGCCGCCGGGAACAATGCCTTCTTCCACCGCGGCCCGTGTCGCATTCAGGGCGTCCTCAACCCGCGCCTTCTTCTCCTTCATCTCGGTCTCAGTGGCTGCTCCCACCTTGATCACGGCCACGCCTCCTGCCAGTTTCGCCAGCCGTTCCTGAAGTTTCTCCCGATCGTAATCGGATGTGGTCTCTTCGATTTGAACGCGAATCTGTTTGATCCGGCCTTCGATCGATGAGGAAGAACCCGCTCCTTCCACAATGGTCGTGTTGTCCTTATCGATGACCACCTTCTTGGCCCGCCCCAGATCCTCAAGCTTCATCTTTTCAAGCTTGACTCCGACATCCTCCATGATGGCGTTTCCGCCTGTCAGGACAGCGATATCCTCTAACATTGCCTTTCTTCTGTCACCGAAACCAGGCGCCTTGATCGCCGCACATTTCAAGGTTCCTCGAAGTTTGTTAACGACCAGAGTGGCAAGGGCCTCTCCCTCTATATCCTCTGCAATGATGAGCAGTGGCCGGCCGGTCTTTGCGATCTGCTCCAGAATGGGAAGGACCTCCTTCATATTGGAGATCTTTTTCTCAAAAAGGAGAATGTAGGGTTCATCAAGAACCGCTTCCATCTTTTCCGGATTGGTCACAAAATAGGGAGAGATATAGCCCCGATCGAACTGCATCCCTTCCACGATATCAAGGGTGGTTTCCATGGCCTTGGCCTCTTCCACGGTGATGACCCCTTCCTTCCCCACCTTGTTCATTGCCTCGGCGATGATATCGCCGATGGTCTTATCGTTGTTGGCTGAGATCGTTCCGACCTGGGCGATCTCCTTCTGCTCCTTGACAGGTTTGGAAAGTTTTTTTAACTCCTTGATCACTTCTCCCACGGCATAATCAATCCCTCTCTTCACATCCATGGGATTGGCGCCGGCTGTTACGACCTTATATCCTTCACGGTAGATCGCCTGGGCCAGGAGGGTTGCGGTTGTTGTCCCGTCCCCAGCCGTATCCGAGGTCTTGCTCGCCACCTCTTTGACCATCTTGGCGCCCATATTCTGGAAATGATCTTCCAGATCGATTTCCTTGGCCACGGTCACTCCATCCTTTGTGACCAATGGTGAACCGAAAGACTTCTCCAGAACAACATTTCGACCTTTGGGTCCCAGGGTCACCTTCACCACATTGGCTAAAATATTGACCCCTTCTAAAATCGAATTTCTTGCTTCCTGATCAAATTTCAATTCCTTTGCCATGAGACTCCTCCTTTCTCAATCTGTTTACTTCTTCCCATTCACTTTTCAATGATTGCAAGGACTTCATCTTCCCGCATCATCAGATGCTCTTCTCCGTCGATCTTCACCTCTGTACCCGCATATCTGGCAAAGAGGATCCGGTCACCCTTCTTCACCCCTAACGGAATCTTTTTCCCGTCCTTATTCAACTTTCCTTCTCCGACAGCGATCACTTTACCTTCGATCGGTTTCTCCTTGGCCGAATCAGGGATAATGATTCCTCCCTTCGTTTTTTCTTCTTCCTCCAACCTTTTGACGATGAGCCGGTCATGAAGCGGCCTGATTTGCATAGATATAGACCTCCTTTCTGATAAAATTTCCCAAAATGTATAATCATCAAACCCCTGTTTGTCAACCTTTTCATGTTTCCAGGCCGAATGTTCTGGACCACTTGAAAAATCATACTATCGAGTATTATCAATAAGTTACGTTTCTAAAGAGGGAGAACGTATCTATCAAATCCCATTGATTTTTTTTAAAAAAAAGTTTATGAAAGACCATGACTTTTACAGACTCTTTCCTCACCACAAGCATTGGATCTTTCCCCCATCTTGATGAAAGGGGGGTATTGCCTCTCATTCTACGGGATTTTCCCCATATTCCTTTCTGGCCCCAGTTGCCCAAACGCTTATTTCTCGAAGGGATGGTAGCGCAGTACTCTGAGGGTTTCCCGTCCCTGAAACTGGACGAAAAAGACCAGAGGCTCTGGGTCGATACTTCTTCCGGGTTTGATGAGGAAGTCGAAAGATTCTATCAAGCTATGGAAAGGGAAGAGATCGAGTCCTTCCGTATATCCGAAGATTATGCCAGGGGTCTTCGCCTCCTCAAAGACCTTTCACAGGAAGAGGTGCGGAAAAAGATTAAATACATCAAAGGACAGGTTACAGGCCCCATCACTTTCGGGCTTGCCTTAACCGACCAGGAAAAGAGACCGATCTTTTACGATTCCACATTGAGAGAAATTCTCATCAGCCATCTCTCATTTAAAGCTCGATGGCTGGAGAAGAGATTCCACGACCTCTTTCCCGGAATTCCAACGATCATCTTTTTCGACGAACCTGGACTCTCCGCCTTTGGCTCTGCTTTTTCAGGCCTGAATCAAGAGGATGTAACCCTCTCCCTCAATGAATGCTTCAGCGCTGTCGGAGGATTAAAGGGGGTCCATTGCTGCGGAAATACCGACTGGAGCCTGCTTCTTTCGACGAAACTCGACATCCTCAGTTTCGACGCCTACGGTTATCTGGAGAACCTCTCCCTATATCCAAGGGAGTTAAAAACCTTTTTGGAGCGAGGAGGAATCCTGGCCTGGGGTCTCATTCCGACCAGCGAGGATATTCAAAAAGAGGATGCCCGAAGTCTGGTAAAACGCTTCAGGATAGGGGTTGAGATCCTTTCAAAAGAAGGGATCGATCCGGTGCTTTTAGAGAGAGCGATCCTCACCCCCAGTTGCGGCACTGCTTCACTTTCCATCCCATTGGCAGAACGCGTCTGCCATCTCACCGCCGAAGTCTCAAAGAGGCTGATAGAAACATAAACCTCCCTTACCATAAGACAATGACAAAATAGTAGATCATTATTCCTGAAACTCCCAATCTCATGATTGTTGCAAACAGGGTCCCCATCATCACTCCCCAGCCTGCCCGGAGAGACTCTCTTTTCGTTTTCCCGGCCAACCACTCGGCGACAACCGCCCCAAGAAAAGCCCCTAAAAGCATGGCCAGGGGTGAAAAAAATATCCCGATCACCATCCCTAACACAGAACCCCAGACTCCCCATTTCGATGATCCATACTTCTTGGCCCCCAGCAACGGAAGGATATAATCCATCACGATCACAAGGACCGTAACAATGGCCAGGATGATGACCAATGTCGGCGTCAGAGGAGGGGAGAAATGTTTTATCAGAGCCAGCAGAAAGAGCCCGGCAAAACTGAGTGGCGGCCCCGGAAGAATCGGAAGAACGCTCCCTGCCAATCCAAGAAGCATCAAAATAGAACCAATTACGATTGTTAGGGTTTCAAGCATCGACCTCTTCCATGAAGAAGTTGACTCAATTATTCAGTCAGAGGGTTTAGCGATTAAATCAACTCGATGCGCCTTAGAAATAGAAAGAGAGGTTCGCCTCCGATCACATGCTCTGCTTAATTCGACTTCTTATAGCTGATGGAGATGCCTGCGCTGCTCGAACGGTCGATGGTGGTCTGATAGTTGGGAAGGTTCTTTACATAATCGAGAAAATCTTTGATGCCCCCAAAGGCGTTGGCCACATTATGGGCTGTAAAGCAGCCGCCAACGGCCAGTTTGGGGTCCACATCCTTGAAGTATTGCGTATACCAATCCTTGTCGGCATCTGAAAAGACAAAATCAAAAGGGCCTTTCAACTCCTTCACCAGCGAATGAGCATCGGCCAGCCGGGCCTCGATCCATTCTTCCACTCCCGCCTTCTTGAAGTTTTCCAAAGCTATCCGATAACGGCTCTCATCAATCTCAATCGTGATTAGTTTTCCGCCTGTTTTGCTCAGTGCCCAGGCCATCCAGATCGCCGAATGTCCGGTCGAAGTCCCGATCTCCAACGCCCGTTTGTAGTTATTCTTGATGATCAGATGGTATAAGACTCTGCCATCCTCGTAGGGGACATTCCAGTCATGCCATTTCGTCCTGTTTTCATTCAGAAATTTTTCGACCCTCCTGTCCAGCGCTGTCTGGGCTGGAGATTTCTGGACGAAGACAGTAAGCTGGACGCCAACGATTAAGATCAATAAACTCAAAAAGGTGATGAAAAATTTTGTCAAAGCCTCGCTCATCGGTTGATCTCTTATTTCATTATAACACAGAACCTTAGAATCTTTTGTCAGGAATATTGATCTTGAACCGGGGCGGGTAAATCTGTTCACTTTTGCAGATAGGGCATCGTCCCGGAGTGTTCAGACGAGTCCGTTTCTTAAAAGAGAAACCACACTCCATACAAGATGCCGGTTCCGCAATCAGATGTCGAGGATGAACCGATTTTGCGAGATGCGTGAGATGATCGAGAACTTCCTTCTCTTTCATCCCGAACAACTTCGAAATTTCCCTCAAATCGAGGTCTTCCCTCTCCAGGGCTTCAGCAATCTTCTTCCTCGGTGTCAACATCCGCTTATGGGTTGATTTTAGAAAGCGGGACGCCTCCATGCGCGATATTCTCTTTGGGGATTTCATAGAGGATGATATGAACTCGTTCTTTCGAAATCTGAAGCGCCTCAGCAACTGCATCCGTCACTTTCACAATGAGTTGTTCCTTCTTCTCCGGGGTTCTCCCAGGAAGCAAACTGATCTGAACGGTCGGCATAGTTGACTCCTTTCTCTCAATGGGGTCCAAGGATTCGAGGGGGCAAGGGTTCCAGTTTGTTTCTTAATAATTTCACTTGAACCCTTTTTATCTGAGATCCCTTGAATCCTTTTTCACGGGGGAAACACTTTCCACCATGGATTTTTTCCGCCACCCAATTTTTCTAAAATCTCAAGGGCCAATTGAATCCCATTTGACACATTTTCTTCCACAATTCCAGGGGCGGTGAAGACATAGACCACGATATTCTTACTTGATGAATCGATCTTCGTTTTGAAATCAGGCCCCTGAAAGAGGGAACAGACAATCTCTTTCTCATCACGAAGGACAATCTCATCTTTCTTACAGATAATTATCTTGCCAGAAACAGCCTGGAAAGTCTCTCCTTCGTCAGCAAGGTCGAGCCTCCATGACCCTTCAAAACGGTCCAGGTCCTGAATGGCCATCAGAATCCCATGATTCATTTCTGCGATGATATGGGTGTCGATATAGAGATTGTGGATGGGAAACCCCATCTCAACGGTCCGCTTCAGATGATCAGGAAGGGGGCAGGGATATCCCCATTCCTTAAAAAATCGATCGTAGAGATTGATTCTTATTTCGATCTCGGCAAGGCTGGCCCTTCTTCTCATCTTTCTGAGAACATCCCTTTTATAGATTTTGAAGGCTTCACTCTTCTCAAAATAGGCGCAGTCCCGGATCGTCCCGATCCCAAAACTTAAGTCAGGAAATCTTTGACGATAGGCATCTGTGATGGTGAGTGAGACTTCTCTCTGCATATTAATCCATTATGAGGGGTGAGGCATCCCCACGGTCCTTGGGTTACGGTTACAAAAAAGGTTCACGGTGACGATGCTCGTATCGAAGCAAGAAACTCGAAACTTGAAGCTCGAGTATCCAGCATCCCAATACGAGCCTCGATACGAGCTTCGACAACGACAAACGTCATTTTCAATTTAACAGAACGGGCCTCGTTACCCTTACCGTTAGACTTTTATTTTCTAATCAACTACCCTGGCACATAGAGGCGTCTCATTTTGTGGATCTCCCGGATCCGCATCTCCGCATAGCGATTGGCCGCTTCCACGGGGAAAATTCCTTCCTTTTGGGCCATCTCGAAAATATGGAGAAGGCGGACATAAATCCGTTCTGTTTTCATCTTGACTCGTTCGGGATGATAGCCCTGTTCTTCATCAATGGCCTGGATGACGCCTCCGGCGTTGATGATGTAATCCGGTGCATAGAGAATCCCGCGCTCATGGAGCATCCGACTGTGGCGCTCCTCTTCCTCTAATTGATTGTTGGCACAGCCTGCAACAATCTTGCATTTCAATTTTGGAATGGTCTGATTATTCAAGACACCGCCAATGGCGCAGGGAGAGAAGATATCGCAATCTACTCCATAGATTTCTTCGGGCTTGACCGCTTTGTATCCGTATTTTGTTTGAAGGTACTGAAGGGTTTTCTCGTTGACGTCCGTGGCGATCACATCCAGCCCCCCTTCTTTCAAATATCCCAGTAAGGGCTCTCCCACCGCCCCAACTCCCTGAACAGCAATCTTCTTCCCTTTTAAGTAAGGATCGCCCCAGAGAAATTGGGCGCAGGCTTTAAGCCCCCAAAAGACTCCGTAAGCGGTAATGGCTCCCGTATTGCCGGAGCTTCCCTCCTCTTTGGGTTTTGCCAGAATGTAGCGGGTTTCCCTGCCCATGATCGAACCGTCCGCCTCATTGAGATTAAGGTCGGCGGCCCCGGTGACGAAACGCCCTTTCAAAATCTCAATAAATCTTCCATAAGCTCTGAGGTAGGCTTCGTTCTTATCTTTCTTCGGATCGCCCCAGATCACTCCTTTCCCGCCTCCTTTATCCTCATCAGCCGCCGCACATTTGTAGGTCATTGCCTTTGAAAGCCTCATCGCATCCTTAAGGGCATCTTCCATCGAGGCGTAGTTGACCATCCTCGTCCCGCCACAGGCGTGACCGAGCGTGGTGTCGTGGATGGCAATGATTGCCCTCATCCCTGTCTCTTTGTCATAGTTGAAGATGATCTGTTCATGTTCACCCTTCTTCATGAGTTCGAAGATATCCATCTTAATCCCCCCTTTTGAAAATATTGTTCCGAACATAGAGACAAATAGCACGAATGACAGCGAATGACACGAATAGGCTGTATTCGTTAAAAATGACGGTTGTCGTTGTCGAAGCTCGTATCGAGGCTCGTGAAATCAAACTGGATGCTCGAGCTTCGTTTGTCGAGTCTCATTCTTCGATACGAGCTTCGTCACCCATAATCGTTTGACGATCCATATTTATACCCTACCCATTTTTTAACTCCCTGTCAATTAATCAAAAGGGAGCAAAATGATTTGGTCAAGGTTAAGGCAAGGAAGCCCGTTTGGGTTAAGTGAAAGGGTTAAGGCGAAAGATTCTTAAAAAATGACTTAACCTAAATACAAAACGGGCATCCCTGCCTACCGGCAGGCAGGTTAGCCTTCACCCTATAACCAAACACTTTTTTGTGGCTTGAAGTAAACTCCAGGTTGGGGTAAGTTAATCCGCATGATTCGGTTCTATCTCCTTCTTCCCATTGGAATCATTGCCATCTCAACGGCCTCGATCTTCATCAAACTCTGTGATGCGCCGGCGCTGGTCATTGCTGCCTACCGGATGACCCTTGCCTCTCTGTTTCTTCTCCCCTTCGCCGGTTATCAAAGGGTCTGGAAAGGATGGAACGGATCCGAATTGCGATGGTTGATCCTCTCCGGAATCTTCCTTGCCCTTCACTTCGCCTTCTGGATCGGCTCTCTGAAATTCACCTCTGTGGCAAGCTCGGTTGTCCTCGTCTCCACTAATCCCCTCTTTGTGGGATTAGGGGCATGGCTCTTCTTTAAAGAATCATTAAGATTCAATCTCATCTTAGGAATCATCCTGTCGGTCCTGGGATGCGGACTGATCAGTTTCGGAGATGTGGCCTTATCGAAAGAGGCATTGATGGGAGATGGGTTGGCCTTGCTCGGCGCCATCACTGCCTCGGGATATCTGTTGGTGGGAAGAAAGATGAGAAAGGAACAGGACCTTCTCTCCTACATCTTCCCTGTCTACTCAACCGCAGCAATCGTATTGATCATCCTCTCTTTCATTTCTCATAAACCCTTCTTTGGGTTCTCATCCTCCACCTATCTCTATCTCTTTCTCCTTGCCCTCATCCCTCAGTTGATCGGCCATACCACGTTCAACTGGGCACTGAAATATCTTCCCGCCCCTCTGGTGGCGATCGCCATTTTAGGCGAACCCGTTGGCTCAACGATCCTTGCTTTCTTTGTTCTCGGAGAAGGCTTGCCCCCCCTGAAGGTCATCGGAGGCACCCTGATCTTTGCAGGAATCCTCATCGCTTTAAAAAAGAACGGGGGAAATCGAAATAAAAACAAGTTAACCCTTTAAAAGGAGCTTATAGCTATGAAGATTACCGTTCTGAACGGAAGTCCGAAGGGGGACCTCAGTGTAACGTTGCAGTATGTGAATTTTATCCAGAAAAAGTTCCCACACCATGAATTCAAAATCTTGTATCACTTTAGCTCTTTGAAAAAAGAATAAGCTGGCAATTTAAGATCTCGTCCGTTGACCGAGCTTTCAATGCCTCTTTTGCGGTAGAGAGGATGATTTCTACCGGGTTGTGACCTTGGAGTTGGGCGGATCGGAACAGGGTCATCAGGATCGACTGGGTTTGGGCACCCTGGTCGGACCGATTTTGTTGGGATACCTTTCGGGTGAGGACGGG
>JAGXTA010000094.1 GCA_018333535.1 Deltaproteobacteria bacterium
GATGAGACAGGCGACCATCGTAATAAGTAGTCCAAAAAAGATATTGCCTCCTGAAAGGTCTACGACAATATTCGTCATATTGAGTCCAGCCCCTGTCAGCGTCACCACACCCACGACAATACCGGCGCAGGCACAGGTCGCCCCGATTCCTGCCATCATCCTTGCCGCCTTATACATGGCATCACCCATGTTGACAATGAAGGATAGGAATGGCTTCCAGGAAATTTCCTTTTTTGTCTCTTTGAATTCGTTCTCCGCCTCTGTTTTTTGTCCGGTCGGGTTGCCCCATCCGAGGCTGTTCACCAAAGACTGAATGAAAAACATGAAGATGGTCGCTCCAATTCCCATGGCCGCAGAAGTAAGGGGGGTTGCCCTTCTAACAATCAGATAGTAAAAGAGAACACCGATGGGAACGAGGAAGTGGGTTCCTCGGATCAATATGGGAAAGAATTTGGGAAGTTCACGACGGGGCATACCTTTTAAACCGAATTTGACAGAAAGGAGATGAACCGCACCCAGAAGGGCAAGCTGGTCAATCACCGCAGGAAGGATAGCAGCGGTCACCACATGAAGATAGGGAATCCCTAAAAACTCCGCCATAATAAATGCCGCGGCTCCCATGACAGGTGGCATCAACTGGCCATTCCCACCGGCTGCCGTTTCGATTCCCCCTGCAATCTCTGGTTTAAACCCCATTCGCTTCATTAAGGGAATAGTAACTGACCCTATTGTCACCACATTGGCCACACCACTTCCTGAGATGGATCCAAAAAAAGCGCTGGCTACCACTGCGACCTTGGCCGGACCACCTCGAGTATGTCCAACGAGCGAAAAGGCCATTTTCATAAAGTAGTCCATCGCCCCTGTCTTTTCGAGGATGGCTCCGAAAAGGACGAAAGCAAAGACGAAGGTAGAGGAGACCCATAGCGGCACACCAAAAATTCCTTCCATCGTAAGATAGAGGTGATCCACGACTCGTCGAACCCCATAGCCCCGGTGGGCAAGCACCTCTGGAAGATAAGGTCCGGCAAAGGCATATAGAATAAAAATAGATGCTATCAGGGCAAGAGGAAGCCCTACAGCCCTTCTCGCCCCCTCCAGGATGCAAAGAATGGTGATCACTCCCATGAACATGTCTAACATATTGGGATTGCCAATCCTCTGGACAAGATCTGCATAAAAGACGGTGACATAGATGGCGGCCCATCCTCCTAAAATGGCAAGGATCACATCATAAAAGGGGATCGTCTTTTTCTTTGACTTCTTAGTCATCGGATAGAAAAGAAAACAGAGAATGATGGCGAAGCATAAATGGACGGAGCGCTGAATCGTCCCGGTCAATGTTCCAAAAGCGGCTGTATAGAGTTGAAACCCGGACATGGCAAGGGCAATTCCACCTGAAACATAGAAAAGAGGGCCGGAGAGGCGGCGTGCCCCGTAATCAGCGCCCTCGGCAATCTCCTTTGATTTTTCTAATGAAACCTGGTCCGGTGCATTTTTATCGGCTTCCATGTCTGAAAATAACCTCCCGAAACAGCGGATAGGACTTCACCCTAATAATCATCACCTCTCCCTCCTTGAAGGAAGAAAACTCCAGTCTCTCACCTTTAAAAATCATGGCCTGATGGGTAATGGGAGAAACAAAAAAAGAGAAATATTCCATCTCCAGAGCATCCGTCTTTACTTTGATCTTCCCGCCTTCAAACGTCACATCCTTTTCCGTTGAGGGAAGGCCAGCCCCATAGGATTCGAATCGGGTCTCGACAGGCTTGATCTTTTTGCCGGAGGTGATGAGAAAATATCCGGTGACAGGAGTCCTATCGACGGAATGAATGTAGTGAAATTCAAACCCCTCGCCCGGAGAAACTTTTCTTAAAAAAACGATCAGGCCATCCCTCTCATTCCTCACCTCAAGGGTGTCCATGGGATAGAAAAGGATGGCCAGAAAAAAAACGAAGAGGAGGCATCCCCACTTCCGCCAGAAAGCAAGATGCCTCCCCTCTTCACTTCTATCTATTTCTTCAATCCTTTCTCTTTGTAGAATTTTTCAGCCCCTGGATGGAGAGGGATAGGCATTCCAATCAAAGCCTTCTCCAGTTTCACTTCCTTTCCTTTGGCATGGGCGCTTTCAATACGACCGATGTTCTCCCACATCGCCTTCGTAATACGATAGACCATATCCTCTTCCATCTCAGCTTTGGCAACCAATATGGCCAGAACAGCCACAGTGGGAACATCGCCTATCCCCTTATATATACCGGCAGGGATTCTGTCCTTCGCGTAGAAAGGATATTTCTTGGCCAGTGCATCTGCCTCAGCGCCGTCAATCGGAACGATCAGGGTCTCTATCATGAGGGCTGGATCAACGATCGCAGAAGCTCCAACTCCGACCGTATAAAAGGCGGCATCAATTCGCCCGTCTTTGAGATAATCCGCAGATTCCGCTGCTGATAATCTCTCAACTTTGCTCAGGTCTTCAAACTTAAGCCCATAGGCTTCCAGAATCTGGATGGCATTCTGTTCTGTCCCGCTTCCCAACGGACCCACAGCCACCTTTTTCCCTTTGAGGTCTCTAACCGATGCGATCTTCGCATCTTTTCTCGCGTGAATATGGCAAGCTTCGGGATAAAGAGCGGCAACTCCACGGATATTGGGCACTGCTTTGTCAAACATCGGTTTCGTTCCATGAAGGGCATAAAATGCGATATCATTTTGAAGAATGGCCAGATCCGCATCGCCGGAAGCAATCAACTTGGCATTGGCAACCGAGGCGCCTGAGGATTCCACCGTAATCTTGATATCCGGGAGTTTCTCATGGGCAATTCTTGAAAGCGCTCCCGCAAGCGGAAAATAGACGCCCACCACCCAACCGGATGCGATTGAGACGAATTTCCTTGAACCATACGCCAGATCAGAACGCATGGCCGAAACGAAAACGACCAGACACAAAATCACCACTCCGACAAAAATTTTTCTTTTCATCACAACCCCTCCTTTTATTATTAGAAATAGATTACAAAAACAACGGGTTATTCCCCCCTGGGTTTCCTTCTCACCCCCCTTCTTCAACGATATTATTATTTATATGAATTTGGCCCACTTGTCAAATATTTATCAAAAAATAAAAGCAACGAGAACCATTTCCAATCTAAAATAAATGTGCTATTAAATCCCTAACTCAACCGGAGGCGTATCTCATGGACTTTTTTGATCTCTATCGACAAAAAACCCAACTCTCAGAAAAGCTTTTTAAAAGAGCCAAAGCGGTGATGCCAGGGGGTATCTCGCATAATGTCCATTACTTTCCGCCTTACCCTTTCTTCCTTAAAGAGGCAAAGGGTTCAAAAATCCGCGATGTCGATGGAAATGAATATATCGACCTCTGGATGGGCCACTACACCCACATCCTTGGCCATTACTCTGAAATCATTGTCAAAGCCATCGAACAGCAATCAAAAGAGGGAATCCATTGGGGCATCGTTTTTGAAAAACAGGTCGAGTGGGCTGAACTCATTCAAGGGCTCGTTCCTTCTGCAGAGATGGTCCGTTTCTGCTGCTCCGGGACAGAGGCTACGATGTATGCAGTTCGCCTTGCACGGGCATTTACGAGGAAAAATACTATTTTAAAGATCGCCGGAGGCTGGCATGGCGCCAACTCTGATCTCTCTGTGGGAATCAAAATGCCCTATGAAAAAGAGGAAAGCCTCGGCCTCCTGCCTGAACTCCAGCATTACACAAAGACCATCCTTTTTAATGATCTCCCGGGGACACTCGAAATGATCCATCAGAACAGGAACAATCTGGCAGGGATCATTCTCGAACCTATCGTGGGCGAGGGTGGGTTCATCCCTGGCACCGAAGAATACCTTAAAATGCTTCGTTCCGAGACGGAAAAACTGGGAGCTCTTCTCATCTTTGACGAGGTAATCTCTGGATTCCGGGTCGGTCTCGGAGGAGCTCAGGGACTTTTTAATATCCTCCCGGACCTTACTACCCTTGGGAAGATTATTGGCGGAGGAATGCCGGTTGGGGCGCTCGTGGGAAGAAAAGAGATCATGGAAAAGACATCTCCCGAAAGGAAGGCAGACAAATGGGAGAAGATTTTAATTGGCGGAGGGACGTTCTCTTCCCATCCGCTGACCGTGGCCGCCGGAATAGCCATCCTTTGTTATTTAAGAGATTTTGCGGAGGAGATCTATCCGGTTTTAGAAGTTAAAGGAGAACGGGTGCGTAAGGGTGTTCAGGAAGCCCTTCAGCGCGAAGGAGTGGAGACCGCTGTCACGGGATTCGGTTCCCTCTTTCAGACCCATTTCCCTTTTGAGGGGGGCGTGATCCTCAACTCCCCCCATTCGATCAATCAAAAAACAGATACTGATAAAAGGGAGGTGGAGTTCCGTATCCGGATGCTCAATCACGGAGTCCATGTGATGCATGGCGGCGGAAGCCTGTCGATGGCCCATTCGGATGAGGATATCGAAAGGATCATCCAAGCGGCAAGAGAAGTAGCGAAGGAAATGAAAGGTTGAGGCTAAGTTTAAGGAAATAAAGTGTCCTCAACCTAAACCTTTTATTACATCTTATTATATCAAGGAGGTAGATATGGGACATTCAGCAGGCAAATCATTAATATGTGTATTATTTTTTATGCTGGTTTTAGGAGGGACGGTTATGGCAAAGGAGACAGCAAAGATCGGCGTCATTGTGGTCGATGTTCAGGGTGACTTCACAAAATTTAAAAGTGGCTCTCTTGCCGTGGAAGGGACGGATGAAGCTTACATCAAGACCGTTGAAGAGAACACGAAGAAACTCAAGGCCGCAGGCTTCCCGATCTATGCCACACAGGACTGGCATCCCAAGAACCATGCTTCTTTCTTCACCAACCATCCCGGGAAAAAAGCCTTTGATGTAGTCAAACTGAACAACAGGGATCAGGTCCTCTGGCCTCCCCATTGTGTTCAGAAGACTTCCGGTGCCGAAATTTTATTGGATAAAAAATTATTTAAGGCTGTCGTGAGAAAAGGAATGGATTCACAATATGACAGCTATTCGGGCTTTCAGGACGATGGCGGGAAAAAGACAGAAATGGACAAATTATTAAAGAAAGATAAGATCAAAAAGGTCGTTGTTTACGGCATCGCCACAGATTACTGTGTCAGGGCAACCGCTCTCGATGCTGTGGCAGCGGGATATAAAGTCATCATGATTAAAAATCTGAGCAGAGGAGTCGCCCCGGATACATCCCAAAAAGCCATCGATGAGATGAAGGCAAAAGGTATTGTTGTTCTCGATGATCTGGATTTGGAGAGGCTTAAAGCCAATTGATGCAAATCTATGGCCCGAAATGGGGACTGTCCCCATTTCGGGGAATCTGAGGTACACGATTTGGTTTCCGCACCGATTGGGATTAATGCCCTAACACTTTCCCATCCTTTATTAACTGTTAAGTTCTTCCGTCCGAAAAGGTGAAATCCACTGTGGGATGTTCAAATACAAAATCGATATGCAAGACTTGACACAAGACTTGAATAATGATTGACAAGCGATTACAATTGTAGTAGATTGTAAACATGGAAATCGTTTTTGACGCATCCACTCTTATTCTTCTTGCAAAAATAGAATTGTTAAGAGAAATATCGGAAGAGATAACTATCATTATTCCTGAGAAAGTAAAAATAGAATGTTTATCGAAAGAGAGCATCGATGCGCTCTTGATTTTAACTCTCATCAAAGAAAAAAAGATCGAGGTCAGGAAAGCCGGAAATATAGAAGCGATTAAAAAGCTTCAGAGAGATTTTAAAATAGAAATCGGGGAAGCTGAGGCTCTCTGGTTGGCAAAAAGGCTCAACTGTCCGATAGCAGTGGATGACGGCCCAACGATAAAGGCATGCAAGGTTATTGGCCAGAGATTTACAACTGCAATTCATTTTCTTATAAATCTTGCATCGAAAAAAAGATTGGAAGTACCAATCGCCCTGGCAAAACTTGAGAAATTATCCCATTACGGCAGATATCGCGGAGGGATGATTGAGGACGCCGCAAAACGTCTGACAGGAGGAAACTAATGGGTGTGATAAGCCTGAGATTAAAAGATAGGGATTTGGAGAAACTTAACGAGCTCTCAAAGCTTGAACACAAAGATAGATCAACTTTAGCCCGTGAACTTCTTGAATATGGGTGGGAATTCCGAATGCTTAAGAATTATAAGGAGGGAAAACTTTCGCTTGAGGGTTTGGCTAAAAAGCTTGACCTTTCAATGAGCGAAACCATCGATATGCTTGCAGAGCTTGGAATAGGAGCGCCCATAGGTTTTGATGACTACTTAAAGGGATTTGAGGTATTTAGGGACAAGTAAGGACTTAATAATACCGTTTTTCTTCGAGGTGGTCTTCGGCGAGGTCGATGCCCCATTCGTTGAGAATCTTTGAAACGGCCCTCTCACCGCTCTCAACACAGTTTGGAAGCCCCACACCCCTGTAGCATCCGCCCGCAAGGGCAAGACCAGGGATTTCAGCGCTTCGCTTTTCGATCAATTCAACACGACTGAGGTGCCCCATGGTGTACTGCGGCATACCGAGGTGCCATCGGTAGACCCGTGTGAAGAGTGGTTTTGCATTCGGGTTGAGGCCCAGGATATCTCGAAACTCACTACGGACTAACTGCACAAGCTCCTCGTCCGAACCCTTCATCACTTCCTGATTATGCGGACCTCCCACAAAACCACGCAGCAGAACCTTCCCCTTTGGTGCCCGGCCCGGCCACTTGGTTGAGGAGTAACTCGCCGCCATGAGCGCACGACCCTCTACCAGAGGACACAGAACTCCGAAGGCATTTAGATCGAAACCGACTTCGTCCTCGTTAAACGCAAATGAAATCGTTGCCGAGGACGAAGCCGGTATGTTGGCGAGTGCATCTGCGATTGCCTGGTCATGCGGTCGAACAAGCGGCTCTGCGGCCCAAGACTCTGTAGCAATGATGACGGCGTCGCCCTCAATGACGGACCCGTCGGAGAGCAAACTGCGCCATCCGCCTGCGGAGGTTTGTTGGAGCGAACTGACAGCCGCGCCCGTGCGCATCCTCTCGCGGCCTGCCACCTCTGCCATCCGGTCTGTTAGTTGCTGCATGCCATTCACAAACGAGGTGAAAAAAGTGCGAGGCTTCTCACCCGGCTTGGTCGGATATTTCCGCCGCATTTCCTCGACCATGCGACGGACTGCGATGAAACCTTTCATGAGCGACCCATACTTTTGCTCCATTTCAAGGAGGCGGGGAAAGGTCGCGGCTAATGACATCTTTGCAGGATCGGACGCATGGATGCCGCCCACGAGCGGCTCGGCAAGACGATCAAGGCACTCGCGCCCCATCCGGCGGACGACAAAGCTCTCAAGTGTCTCCTCGTTCAACTCGCCTGGGACAACCTTCTTCGGCGGAATGAAGAACTCCATACCCATCCGAATCTTGCCGGGCCATGAGAATAGACCGGTTGTGGCAAATGGAACGAACTTCGTGGGCGCAAACATCATCACGCCATCAGGCATCTGATGAAGTTTCCCTCGTGAAAGGATCCATGTCTTTCTCCGGGAGTCGTCGGTCGGCAACTCGTCATCGAAAATCCCCGTAAGCTTAGCAACCCGGTGGCAGGCCGGTTTTTCGGTCAGGAAACAATCCGGACCGCCATCCACGATGAATCTGCCCTCGCCAGAAGGATCCGACACAATCTCCGTCAGAATCTTCCCGCCGAGGCGAGGATCTTTCTCAATAAGAATAAACTCGACTTTGTGGCCTTCAGAGGCCGCCCTGGTTACTTTGTAGGCGGCGCCAAGTCCGGCAATCCCACCTCCGATGATGATGATTTGTTTCACTTATTCTCCAATCTCCACCCTCACCCTTCCCCTCTCCCGTCAAGGGAGAGGGAATATTCTGCATTCACCAAAGGAGAGGGGGATCAAAAGTGGATTTTCTCTTCCACAATCGTTGCTAGAGCTTCGATAAACCCTTCAGAGGAGTTAAGCGAAGGGGTCCGCTTAAATACCATTCCCAAGGATTCGGCTTTCTCTTTATAAAGAATATCGATATCGTAGAGAATCTCAATATGATCCGACACAAAACCAATCGGCACAATGAGAACCTCTCGAACTCCTATCTTGCTCATTTCCGATAACACGCTTTCAACATCTGGACCAATCCACCTCTCTGCTCCACCCCCTTTGCTCTGAAAGGCCATATGCCAGGGAAAGGGCCCGATTCTTTTCAGAACTTCATTGATACTCTCCTTCATATCGTCAACATAGGGATCGTTCCCAATGACTGACTCAGGAAGGCTATGGGCAGTAAAAATGAGATGAACTTTCTTTCTATCTTCCGGAGTGAATTGTTTCAACCCTTCTTCTATACTCCCTGCCACCACTTGTAAAAAAAGAGAATGCAAATGCCATTCCTCGATTAAAGTGATTCTTAATTTTTTGCCTGAGATGTTATTGGTTCGATGTAACTCCTCCTGATAAGCGCCTGTGCTAAATCGCGAACGAAAAGGAGCCATTGGAATGGCAACGACCTCTTTGATTCCGTCTTGAAGGATCCCCTTCAAGGTTTCCTCAATCAACGGCTGACTGTATCGCATCCCCACATAGGATTTGAACGAATAACCCCTCGCATTCAGCCTCTCTTCCAGAGCCCTGGCCTGTCTCTCCGTGATGGCAGGAAGGGGCGAAGAGCCTCCAATCAAGCGATAGCGTTCCTTAACCCTTTCGAGCAGTTCAGGAGAGGGTTGCCGTCCAAAGAGGCGAGTCAGCAGAAACTCAACCTCTTCAAGTGAACGAGGGCCTCCAAAAGCTAAAAGAAGAAGGGCTTTCATCAATACCTCAGTTTTAGGTTTGAGGGTGGAGGATTGAGGCAAATTCTTTTACCTCTAACCTCAAGCGACTGCTCATTGGCAGGCAGTGCTCCTCTAACCTCTAACTATTTCTTCCTTGAACTAAACTCATGGACCATTTCGACCAGGGCAGATACATGTTCAACAGGAGTATTGGGTAAAATGCCATGGCCCAGGTTGAAGATATGGCCGGGCCGGCCTCCTGCTTGATTGAGGATGCGCTTTACTTCTTTCTTAATTAAATCGACAGGGCCAAACAAAACAACCGGGTCGAGATTCCCCTGGATACCAACATCATATCCGATGCGCGCCCATGCCTCATCCAGATCAACTCTCCAATCCACCCCGATGACATTTCCTCCCGCCTTTTTCATCAATGGCAATAAGGCAGAAGTGGAAGTCCCAAAATGAATCATCGGCACGCTCCTATCTAACGCATCCATAACCTTCTTTGAATAAGGCAGGACATATTCCTCATAATCGTCCGGGCTTAAGCAACCTACCCAGGAATCAAAAACTTGTATTGCCTGGACGCCTGCCCTGATTTGAGCATCGAGATAGCGTATCAATACCTCTGAAAGTTTCTCCATCAACCTATTCCAGGTGGGCCGATCTTGATACATCATGCTTTTAGTAAGGATGTAATTCCTCGAATGGCCTCCCTCGATGATGTAACTGGCAAGGGTAAAGGGGGCCCCTGAAAATCCGATCAGAGGGACCTTGCCTTCCAATTCCCTCCGGACGATCCGAATCGCCTCCATGAGAAAAGACGTTTCCTCTTCCGGTTCGATGATCCTCAACCGCTCGACATCCTTCATTCCGCGGATGGGACGATGAAAAACAGGGCCTTCTCCTTTTGCAAACTCGAATGCCACTCCCATCGGTTCCAGAGGGATGAGGATGTCCGAAAAGATAATCGCCGCATCTACGTTCAATTTCTGAAGAGGCTGGAGCGTTACCTCTGCGGCCAGTTCCGGTTTCTTACACATCTCCAAAAATGAAAATTTCTTCCGGAGGGCCCGGTACTCCTTCATATACCGGCCTGCCTGACGCATCAGCCAGATGGGAGTATATTCGGCGGGCTTTCTCTGGCAGGCCAGAAGGAATGGATATTGATGTTCGGGCTCTTTCATCTCAATAATCCCGGCTTTCGATAACTAAATCCGAAATCCGAATATCGAAATCCGAAACAAATCCGAAATTCAAATTTTCAAAACAATCTCTTTCTCATTTTGAATTTTGAGTTTTTAGGCGTTCGAATTTTTTTCGAAATTCGTATTTCGTGCTTCGTATTTTAAGATTTATTCCAATCTCTCAACAACTGGAGCAGGAGTCTTACCCCCACGCCTGTTCCCCCTTTGGGAATGTAAGGTCTTTCCTTTTCAATGAAGGCTGGGCCGGCAATATCCAGGTGAACCCAGGGCGTCTTCTCAACAAACTTACTTAAAAAAATTCCTCCAATGATCGTCCCCGCAGCACGGGTCCCCACATTTCTGAAATCCGCAGTATCGCTCTTAAGATAATCAAAGTATTCATCCCAGAGAGGCAATTGCCAAACCTTTTCTCCGGTTCTGGAGGCTTCTTCGATCTTCTTTAAAAGGGCATCATCATTTCCCATGATACCGATCACATGATCTCCCAGAGCGATCACGCAAGCTCCGGTAAGGGTTGCCAGGTCAATGATAGCTTTTGGTTTATAACGAAGGCTGTAGGTCAGGGCATCTGCAAGGATGAGTCTTCCCTCGGCGTCCGTGCTGATCACCTCCACGGTCTGACCGGAAAGGGTCTTCAACACATCGCCCGGCTTATAGGCCTTCCCGCTCGGAAGATTTTCTGTGGCTGGAATAATCCCCACCAAATGAAGGGGGATCTGGAGCCGCGCAGCCGCCTGCATCGTTCCGAGAACGGCGGCGGCCCCGGACATATCGTCTTTCATCCTCTCCATCCCTTCCGAAGGCTTAATGGAGATCCCGCCGCTGTCGAAGGTGATCCCTTTCCCCACCAAAACGATGGTATCCAGCCCCTTCCCTTTATTATATTCCAGAACGACGAATTTTCCGGGTTCCTGGCTTCCCCTGGCCACAGCGGCAAAGGCTCCCATGCCCATGGCCTCGGCTTCACTCACCTCCAGCACTTGAATCTCAAGGGAGTGATCTTTTGCAATCTGACTGGCTTTTTCAACCAATAACGTAGGAGTGACCTGGTTACTGGGGCCATTGACCAGATTTCTTGCTGTGCAGACCGCATCCGAGATGATCGTCCCTTTCCTTGCCCCCTCCCCAATGGATTGGATCTCCTTATCGGTCTCTCCGAGAAGGATCACTTCCTCAATCGTTTTGATTTTTCCCCTTTCAAGTGTCTTAAATTCATTGAACTGGTAAGTTCCAAGGAGAAGTCCTGTGACAAAAGATTCAGTGAGCTCCTCCCCGGATAGGTCTTTGAATGGTTTTATCTGAAAGGCAAACTGTTTGATCCCCGAATCCCTTATAAACTGTCCGGCCTTTGAAGCCCCGCCTCTCCATTTCTCCAGGTCGAACTCCTCTTTTTTGCCAAGACCTGCCAGCAACACCCTTCTCGCCGGAAGCCCTCCCTGGGTATGAATGAGCCGGCACTGGAATAACTCCCCCTTGAAATCACCCTGGCTGATGAGTGTGGAGAGGTACCCCTTCCATTCCAGATCAACGCTCTTGATTGGCCCCTCCAGGGGTTCTGGCGATTCAAAAGAAAAAAGAAGGAGAAGTTCACAAGGATATTTCTCGGCAATGCATTTTTCAACTCGAATGTTCATAAGTTTCTCCTCAGTACCCTTATTGCTTTAGGTATTAAATCCGAAGTACGAAATCCGAATTTCGAAACAATTTCAAATAATTAATGTAAAATGTTCAAAGTAAAAAGTTTAGAAAATTTGATTTTTGGAATTTTGAATTTGTTTCGGATTTCGATATTCGGATTTCGGATTTTCTCATCAATACTAATCTCTTTCCTTCAATTTCGATACGACGATGGAGCGGTTTTTTTCTACGGTGGAGAATTCCTTAACTTTTTTAGCGAGAGAAGGAGGCCACCCTCCCCGTTCGAGAATTCTTGCCAGCATCCAGGGGTTCAAATCAGAAACTTCCATCCACTTACCGGCGGTCCTGATAAACTCATCCAATGCCTTTCGATTCGGATCTCCCTTCAAAGGATACTTCTCTTTCACCTCGGTCTTAATCTTGGCGACATGGTCACTCCCGTAGATTGTCTCTAACTCCTCCCGCTGGGTATAAGCAAAGATAGCCTCCTCCACTCTGGCCAGTTCTGCGTCAATTTCCCCAATTAAAATCCCCTTCTTTTCTTTCAGTTCCACGTACCGGTTGACCAGATTCACTCCTTCTTCCTGCAGATACTCATTCGGGGGAAGATTGTCCACAACGACCCGGTGTCTCCGTTTCGGGCAGAGCCCCTGATAATCACACCAGTCACAGAGGGGGCTCTCCTTGGGAGAAAACTCCCTGTCTGACTCGATCTTCTTGATGAGCTCCATCGTCTCCTGCCGGAGTTGTTGAAGCTCTTCAGGAGTTCTCAGAGATTGGATCTCCGCATCGAAGGCAAGATAGTGCCAGATTAATTTAATTTCCTTGATGTCTTTCCATTTCCCTTCCACCCCCATTTGATAGAAGGCAAGCTGGCGGTCGGATTGGACATCCTTTTGGGTTGGGAGCCTGCTGGAGGTTTTATAATCATGAATCTCGATGGTGGAGTGGTCCAAGAGCGCAAGACGATCGACCACTCCCCGGATCCAGTACCCTTTCTCCTCTTCGAGGGGAAAATAAATGGTCTCTTCAAGGCCCAAGGTCTTGCCCTGATCAAAAGGATAATAACGTGTGTAATAGTCTGTGATGCATTTTTCTCCCAGACGGTGATGGTCCTCGGCACGGTATTCCTTTCGGATGATCTGAACTGCCTCGCTCCAGTTTTTCTCCCAGCATTGATGATAAAAGGCGAGAAGTTCTTCGAGAGTATTGAGTTTGGTCATTTTTAGGTCCCGGTAGAGTTTCTCCAGGACATCGTGAACCCTCGAACCCATGAAAGCCTCAACTCCCTCTGTCTCAACCTTAATCTTCTGGATATAGTGAAGCCGATATTGGTGGGGGCAGGTTTCATAAGTGGAGAGCTGAGAATGAGAATAGGCTGGCATCCGTTACCTCATCTTCGTTTTGTAGAAGATTATAACTATTTTTAACAAGAATTCCTGTCCCTGTCAAAAAACATTTCTGAGAGCTTTGAAAAACTATCTTTCGCTCTCTGATTACACAGATTTCAAAAAATTGATTCCACAGATTTCTCTTTAGTTTTTAATCCATGTTAAATCGATGTAATCGTTTCATAATCGGTGTAATCAGAGATTTCTGGACTTTTTCAGAAATCTCTTTCTCCTTGAAAGATCAACTCGAAGTGTGATACGAGATGGACAGGATGGGTTCAGAAGAAAAACTCAAAAAATTACAGGAAAGAATCATCCGGTGCCGAAAATGTCCAAGACTGGTCAATTATTTAAGAGAGGTTAAGGACCGCAGGCCCAGGCGATACAGACAATGGAGCTACTGGTCTAAACCCCTGCCCAGTTTTGGAGACCCGAAGGCCCGGGTTCTTATCATCGGTCTTGCGCCTGCGGCCAATGGTGGAAATCGGACAGGACGAATGTTTACAGGCGACAGGAGCGGAGAGTGGCTGTTTGAAGCCCTTCACCGTTTTGGCTTTGCCAATCAACCCAATTCGGCCAGACGGGATGACGATTTTACTTTAAAGGATTGTTACATCACGGCAACGATCCGCTGTGCCCCGCCCGATAATAAACCCCTGCCCGAAGAGATAGAGAACTGCCGACCCTATATTTTTAAGGAACTTGATTTATTAAAAAATGTTAAGGTCGTTGTTCCATTGGGTCAAATTGCCTTTACACAGACCTTAAAGTCCTTGAGGCTGAAAGGATTTGAAATTCCTCCATTGACCTTCGGTCATGGTAAGAATTATGTTCTCCGAACTCCCCCGATAGAATCGGGGCAGGCGAATTCCAGACTCCGAACTATTTCTTTAATCACCACCTATCACCCGAGTCAGCAGAACACCTTAACCGGCAAATTGACCCGACCGATGTTTCATAAGATTTTTAAAATGATCAGGAAAGAATTAGGAGGGAGTGGTCGAATAGTCCTATAGTCTGATCGTCTCATCGTCTTATCGTTCTTGACTATCCGACTATTTGACGATGTGACGATACGACCTATGGTTTATGGCCATTCACATCCCCATTGAAGACTGGATTGATCTTCACACCTTCTCTCCTAAGGAGATCTCTTCTCTTTTGGAGGATTACCTTGAGGAATGTCAGAAGAAGGGATTTAAAGAGGTCCGGATCATCCACGGAAAAGGAAAGGGAGTGCAACGCACTATCGTCCACTCCCTTCTCGAGAAAAATCCGCTTGTCGAATCTTACAGGATAGCGCCTGATGATCAAGGCGGTTGGGGAGCCACTCTTGTTTATTTGAAAAAGGGAAAATGAGAACTGGGTTAATGCTAAAAAATATATGAAATTTTAAAGACTTGTCATCCTGAACTCGTTGATTCACATTCGTTCATCACTTCGTTCCAGGATCTCACCCTTTGGGCAAAACGAGATGCTGAACCAAGCATGACACCATTTGTTTTCAAGTGTTAGAGATAAATTCTCAGACTTTAATGTGTAAGAATCTAATATTGTTTAGTTAGGCTGTCACCGTTCACCCTTTGAGAGCCTCAGGGCGAACGGTTTTTTTCCGAATGTCCTCTGAGCAAAGTCGAAGGGAGGGCTTAGCATTAACGGCTAAGATGAACAGCGTTGGGATTAATGTCCTTTGGCCAGTTTTTCCTTCTCTTTTTCGTAGGCTTCCTTCCCAGCCTCAATAGCCGTGGCTACAATTGACTTCTTTTCTTCAATCACATCCTTCCCCTTTTCTACAACAGAGGTCACCTTGCCCTTTACCTGCTCGATCACCTCTTCTGCCTTCCCTTTAGCCTCGACGGCTAACTCCTTAATTTTCTCCCTTGTTTCCCTCCCTGACTTCGGCGCTAACAAGAGCGCCACGCCTGCTCCGATCAGCCCCCCCAGAAAGAATGAGAAGATCAAAGGACCAGCACTGTAACTTTCTTCTTCATGTTTCATGGATTGCCCCCTTTCTTTTATCCAAAGATCTAATCTTTGGACCCGCCTCTATTTTGCGTCAATAGACCTCCTAAAAAAGCTTGCAAACCTGCCCTGAGACCTGCCTTCACGCCTGAAGTCTCGGCCTTTGCCAGTAAACTCACATCCCCAACCAATTCACTTACTTGCCTTACGCTCTCGCTTACATTTCTCACGCTTTCACTCACCCCTCTGATCGAGACTGAAAAATCTCTTACATCCTCAGCCACCTCGTTAATATTGTCGGTAAAATCTCTGAGGCTTCTAAGGGTCTCCTGAAGTTCTGTCAGGGTCGGTTTCATCGATTTTTCCGTCGTCCTGATCAACTCTTTTAATTCTTTGATCGCGCCCTTTAGCTCGATCATGACAATAATAAAAATGATGACCCCAGCAGTGAAGGCAAAAGCAACAAGACCCAAAAAGATTGTATTCATCTCCCCTCCGCTTTAAAGCTATCTGGTGATATTATAACATAAAACTTTGATCTTTTGGGAAAAACTTTTTTTAAGGGCAGGGAGTACCTCGAATACCATCCGAGGTACTTTTGGGACCCCCTAAAGAGAGCTCTGAAAAACTACCCTTTGCTCTCTGATCACATGGATTTTAAAAATGATTCTACAGATTTTTCTTTATTTATCAATGATTTCTAATCGTTGCAATCGGCCCCTAATGGGTGTAATCAGAAATTTCTGGACTTAATCGGAAATCTCTCACATAATACTTGACAATAATAATTCTAATATGATAATTATTCTATTAGATGAGGATAGATGGGATAGAAAAATATAAAGAGGTGGGATTGAAACTGACACCCCAGAGACTGGCGATTCTGAAGTTTCTTGAGGGGAACAAGGAACATCCGTCCGCAGATGAAATCTATAAGGCGGTATCAAAAAAGTTCCCTACAATGTCCTTCGCCACAGTATATAACACCCTGGAGTCATTAAGAAGGTTTGGCCAGGTCATGGAGCTAAACTTCGACCCCTATAAGAAACGTTTCGATCCTAATCCCAAACCCCATCATCACGTCATCTGTGTCAGGTGCCAGAAAATTCTCGATATCCAAAACGAATTTTCTCTCAAACCACCACAAATTGAATCTGAGGAGTTTGAAATTATCGGGAATCACATTGAGTTTTACGGGATCTGTTCAAAGTGTAAGAATGAGTCAGGAGCCTAAAAAAACAGAAAACGAATCCCCTGTTAATAAAATTTAACCAAAATAAAGAGAAAGGAGGAGTGTTGCTATGTCGAAAACAGATCAACATTTAAAAGAGGCATTTGCAGGAGAATCCCAGGCAAACCGTAAATATCTTGCCTTTGCGGCAAAAGCCGATCAGGAGGGTCTTCCACAGGTGGGAAGGCTCTTCCGTGCCGCAGCCGAAGCAGAGACCGTCCATGCGCACAGTCATTTAAGGGTTCTGGGAGGGATTAAAAGCACCAAAGAGAACCTTCAGGCGGCTGTTGTGGGTGAAACCCATGAGTTTAAGAGCATGTATCCGGAGATGATCGAAGCAGCCAAAGCAGAGGGTAATAAACAGGCAGAGAGGACTTTTCACTTCGCTAATGAGGTTGAGAAGATCCATGCCCAGCTCTACCAAAAGTTGCTGGATGGACTGGGAAAACCTCAGGAGAATTATCCTTATTATATCTGCCCGGTCTGCGGATACACGGCTGAAAAAGCGGCCCCAGCAACCTGCCCTGTCTGCGGAGCCAAAGGAGAGATGTTCAAAAAGATTGAATAAAAAAGGCCTCACCCTTCCCCTCTTCGGTGGCCACAGGCGTCACGCCTGTGCTACTCGGAGAGGGAGTGGGTAAGGGGTATAAAAGAATTCAATGAACAAGGAGGTTCCCATGAAAGAACGAACAGGAATCGTAACGATGCGAGGAAATCCACTCACTCTCATCGGGAATGACCCTAAAGTGGGAGAGATAGCTCCGGACTTTGTTACCCTGGACAACAACCTCTCTCCCGTTCACTTTTCATCTTATCGAGGGAAAATTTGCATTCTGTCTTCCGTCCCCTCCCTCGACACACCGGTTTGCGATATGGAGACTCGGAGATTTAATGAGGAAGCAAGCCGTCTTGGTCCGGATGTAGTCATTTTGACCATCAGCATGGACCTCCCCTTTGCGCAGAAACGCTGGTGTGCGGCAAGCGGAGTGGACAAGGTTCAAACCCTGTCAGATCATCGCGATGCCTCTTTCGGTACCTCATATGGGGTGTTGATTAAAGAGCTGAGGCTTCTTGCCAGGGCTGTTTTCCTTGTGGATCGAAAGGGAACGCTTCAATATATCCAGATCGTCAAGGAGACGACAAGCGAGCCGGACTATGAAGCCGTTCTGAGTGCCTTAAAAAAATTGACATAAGGGAGAAGTTATGAAGAAAACTTATTTAACAATGCCTGTCATCCCGATTCTGCTTCTCGCGCTGGTTTTTCCGGTTTTGTCTGCCAACAAGCCACCGGAAAAAGGCGAGACCCTGCCTGTTTTCAATCTTCCGATCCCTAAAAATCCCGCTGAAAAAACCTACCTCGGCCTTTCAGGCGATGGCCTTTTCAAAATTCCACAGATCAAGGCCAGGGTGGTGATTGTCGAAATTTACAGTATGTATTGCCCTTATTGTCAGAAGGATGCTCCCGGGATTAACGAACTTTATAACCTGATAGAAAAAAACCCCAACCTCAAGAACAAAATTAAAATCATTGGTATTGGCGCAGGAAACACCTCTTTCGAAGTGGAGACATTTAAAAAGACCTATCAGGTCCCCTTTCCACTCTTCTCGGACAAAGATTTTTCCATCCATAAAGCCTGTGGAGAGGTGAGAACCCCCTATTTTATCGTCGTTAAAATCAATGACGATGGATCACATCAGATTGTCCATGCCCAGTTAGGAAATTATCCGGGGGGCGAACCATTTTTGGAGATTGTCCTAAAAGCTTCAGGACTCAAATAAGGAGGAGAAGGCGATGAAAAAGATAAGACGGGTTGAAATGGTCTTGATCTTACTCACCATTTCAATTTTGGCGTTTATTCCGGCGGTTTATGGCGCATCAGATGCCTTTAAGGAGAACATTTATAAGGTAGGCGCCCTTAAACCGGTGGACAGTAAACTCAATGTGAAAGTTGGAAATCGTGCGCCCGATTTCACCCTTCCCTCTGTATCCGGAGAGAAGGTTTCTTTGAGCCAGTACCGTGGAAAGAAGAATGTCGTCCTTTCCTTTGTCCCAGCGGCCTGGACACCTGTCTGCTCGGATCAATGGCCTGGGTATAATATCATCAAAGATGTTTTCGTCCAGAACGATGCCATCCTCTTCGGAATGACGGTGGACAATATCCCTACCCTCTTCGCCTGGATCAACCAGATGGGGAAGCTATGGTTTCCCGTGCTCTCCGATTTTTGGCCCCATGGGGGCGTTGCAAAGAAATATGGCGTCTTACGCTCCGATGGAGTCTCAGAGAGGGCACTGTTTGTGATCGATAAGAAAGGAACCATTCAATATATCGATGTCCACGACATCAACAAAAGGCCTCCCCTCGAAGACCTGGTGAGCGCGTTGGAAAAAACAAATAAACGATGAACAATGGGCGATGGACAAGACATAAGGGTTCCTCTAAAAATGTCATTCCTGCGAAAGCAGGAATCCAGTCCCGCCTTAGACGGAATTGAAATCACTGGAATCCCGTCGAAGTTTACCCCGTACTTTGATACGGGGTGGGAGTGACGAATTGATAATTATTAAAGGTTGCCATAAAGAATTAAACAGCTTTATGGTTTTAAAGTTCATCGTCCCCAGTTCATCGTGATATTGTAATGATTTCGCCTTCGATCTTTTCTGCAATATGAAGGATGCCAAGCGTGGCGCTGTGCCAGAAAGAACGTGTGGGCGAGCCGGGGTTAAAGAAGAAGACTCCTTTATTCTGGTGATTGGCAGGAGTATGGGTATGGCCATAAACGATCGCATCCACCTCGTCAAATTCGTTTCTGATCCTTGACTCGATCCCGAAGGGCGCCCCGCCTCCATGGATCAAACCGATTCGAAATCCCCCTAATTCAACGACCTGCTTCTGCGGAAAAACTTTTCGGATTTCATAGGGGTCCATATTCCCGCAGACAGCGATCAACTCTTTAAACCCAGAAAGGTATTCCGCTACAGACCGGTCCACAAAATCCCCTGCATGAATGATCTTTTCCACATCCCTAAAATGGAATTCGATCATCTTCTTAAAGTCAGAATGGGGCTCCCTTAAGTGAGTGTCCGAAAGCAAACCGATCTTCATGTCTTACTCCACAATCGAATGAGATATCAGAACAATGGTATTTAAAAAAAACAGGGTTTGTCAATTGATGATGAATTTCCTTTTTCCCCCTGATCTGAGTTATAATGAATTTGTGGCGATTGGTCGCAAGAAAAAGGCCCTTGTCCATATTGCGAAAGAGGACCTCCACCTCGATGAGGAATCTTATCGCCGGATTCTCAAGGGAGTGGCAGGGGTAGAGAGTTCAACCCAATTGGACAAGGAGGGGTTTGAAAAGGTGATGAGACGTTTTCAGGAGATGGGATTTAGGGGTCTCCTCCCCCACCCCTTTCATCCCGCCCCGAAGGGCAGGCTCATCCCATCGGACAGCCCCCAGGGCCTGGAATCGATCACCCAGAGCCAAAATGATTTTATTTCTTATCTTCTGAAAGAGTTAAAGTGGGACGAGGGACATTACCACGCCTTCTGCAAGCGTATCATCAAAAGCCCTGAACCGCGGACCAAAAGGGATGGACAGAAGATCATCATCGGTCTCATGGCCATATTGAGAAAGAGGTCTTTAGATCAGAAAAGGAGAGCGCAATGAAAAAATATATCATGATCGGTCTGGCAGTTTTATTGATCGCTTCTCTGGGGCTTGTCACCCTCAGTAAGGAAAAAATTCCTCCCTTCATTGAAATGGAGGTGAAAGGAGTAAGGATAGATCCAGTGAGTCAGAGCCCGGTGGTCATCCTTGCTGACAGGGATGGGAAAAAAGCGCTCCCCATCTGGATCGGTCTTCTTGAAGCCAATGCCATTGATAAGGAGCTCAAACAAGTCTCCTCTCCAAGGCCAATGACTCATGATCTCCTTCATTCCATTCTGACACAGACGCATATGAAGGTGAAGGAGGTAAAGATCGTTGATCTCAAAGAACAGACCTATTATGCCACCCTCTTTCTTATTTTAAACAAAGGACTGATCGAAGTCGATGCCCGGCCGAGTGATGCCATTATCCTTGCGCTGAAATCGAAAGTTCCCATTCTTGTTTCCGCCAAGGTTTTAGATCTACAGGGACTTGCCCTTTCCAGGGAGGAGGGAATTGGGGAACGGCATGGAATTCGGATTCAGGAGCTCACACCCTCCCTCGCCTCTCACTTCAACTTCAAAGGGCAAAAGGGAGTATTGGTTTCCGAGGTGCTGATAGGAAGTATCTCGGAGGCCTCCGGGATTAAGGCAGGGGATATCATCACCAAAATCAATTTAAAAGAGGTGGGAAGCCTTCAAGAATTTGAAGAAATCTTCGATGCTCTTAAACCGGGAAGTGCGATTCGGATTGTCTTTTTTAGAGATGAAAAATTTCAGGAGGTCAACCTCTCTACAAAACCTTAGTTCAGAAGCCGCTTGACGATCGGGACCTTTAGGAACGGGACTCCTTCTTCCTTCAGGATCACTTCCTCCTCTGTCGTGGCCGTTCCCCGGATGTTTCTCTTTTCTGCCTCTCCCTGATGGATTTTGAGTGCTTCCTGGGCAAATTCGGCTCCCACATCTTCGAAGTGTTTGTCCACATACTCATGGATTAACTGCAAGGCCTGATGAGCGGCCTCCTCTCCTTTTTTTCTCTCACCGTCACTCTTCTTAATCATAAATGGAGAAAGGGTTTTCACCACCTGGGTATCATCGCAGATGGGGCAGTTGATGATGCCGGCAGAGTGCTGCTCTTCAAAAGAGGCACTGTCTTTAAACCAGCACTCAAAAAGATGGCCATTAGAACAGATGAGATCGTAAGCGATCATGTTTTCTCCCTGATATAATCTAACACTCTTCTAAGGATTTTTACAAGGTTTTCCCCTCACCCTCCACTCTCCCCCGTGGGGAGAGGGTGAACATCCCTGCCCGCCGCCCTCGGCCGGGACCGGGGCTGGCGGGCAGGGATGAGGGACAAATTACAAATCTACTCCCCCCAACTCAGGGATTGCCTAACCGACAAAAAATAGTTTGACAACCAAAATAATTTTAGGATAAGATAAATTATAAACTAGTATAACGTTTCATTAAACCATATACATTAAAAGTTTTGTGCAAAATTGAATTTTTTCCATCTGTGCACAACAGGAGAATCGTTGATTTCTTTAATACCGAGAAGAATTCTATCTTTGAGTTCCTTCTTGGAAGTCACGCGAATATGTTTCAGAAAGGTTCTGGCCATTTTACCAAATAGGGTTTCAACCAAATTTAACCACGAACCGTGTTTAGGAGTATGAACATAAATAAATCTCCCCGGAAAACCGGCCAAATAT
>JAGXTA010000095.1 GCA_018333535.1 Deltaproteobacteria bacterium
GGATCAATGGGATGCCCCACATGTATCCAAAGATTTCTTCAGGGGATTAGAGGGTGATATCCGTGTGCAGCGTGATTCGATTGTCATAACCTATTATAATGCCCCTAATCCCGATCTCATGAAAAAGCACTATGAAAATATGCCTGAAAAACTTTCTTCAGAGGGGATCAATCCAACGATCCCCTGGCTTTATGATTTTAAACTTGATTTCCGGTTTAAGTAGGGACTATGTAAAATAAATTGCACCATTAAAATCTCTGCATTCGCGGGAATGACACCCCCGATGTGTTATTATAAATCAACTTTCATCGTTTGTGCCTGCCTGCTGGCAGGCAGGGGTGGGTAATTGGCCATGACTAATTTATTTATAATAATAGTGATTTTTTGAAAAATTTGGATATCAGAAACAGGATTAAATTGGACTAAAATGCAATATTTTGCATAATAGTCATGACTTTTGTGCAAAGTAATGACATAAAGCCATCATGGACCGTTATCAGTTTAATCCCATGAAAAGGGATCTTTCCCCAAAATGGTTTTATTGACTGGCCCCCGGCAGGAGAGAGTCATGGGCTATACCATGGGACTCCACGTCTGATGATTGGAGGCATGCTATGCCCTGTATGTTCTGTATTGTGATGGTTAGCGAAAAGGGAGAATGAATTGGTTTTGTGAAAATAAAAATAAGTAGAAATAGTGAGCAACGTCCTTATCCTCATCTTTTCTTTATTGTTTGATTGACCTCCAGCGGCTCATCTGATATATTTTAAATAGATTTCCTTAGCTATTAACCGAATCCGCGTGTCTTGGTGAAAAAGCTTGTGATACCTGAATTCAACATTGATGGAAATCTTCCAGAAGGTATTCATTCAGTCGACACTGAAGAGTTTCTGAATAGATTTTCGACCTATTCTGCGAGGAGGAAATGGCTGGGAGAGAGGTTGAGAGAAATTTTTACTATAGCAAGGGCAACAGGTAAAATAGAACGGATCTTCGTTTGGGGAAGTTTCGTCACTGCTAAAGAATCTCCGAATGATGTGGATATACTTCTTATTATGACTGAGGATTTTCAGCTTGGGGAAGTACCTATAGAATCTAAACATCTATTCGACTATATTACGGCCAGAGTGAGGTTTAATGCAGATATCTTTTGGTGTAAAGCTTCAATCGGGGAAGAGGTTTTGACACTCTTTCTGGAGACCTACCAATTGACAAAAGATTTTAAACGCCGTGGAATTGTGGAGGTGAAATTATCATGATTACGAATGACGACCAGCTCATATCTGCCCAACAAGCAATTTTTAATTTAGAAAAGGTCCTTTTGGAAGCTAGAAAAGTCCACTCGGTAACAGAATATCGAGCCATGTCGGAGCCCATTTTATTAGAAATTCAACAGCGCGAACAGGAAATTCTTTCTTATCTATCCACAACAAGAGCTGAAATTTCTGTTGGGTAGACCAGAGTGATGGGCCCTTCTAGGTCTAACAGAATAATTTTCTGTTCACCACAGACGATGATTTATTACGTAAGGCATCGTACAAAAAGAAGGCTCTTAAAGTCAGGGTGGAAAATCGAGTAAACATGTTGATGGAGAGAATGAAAAATGGACATCCAAACATTAAATCCAGCTGCCTTAAGGAAATTGGGGATAGAGGCTCTCACTAAGGCCCTGGGGCCCGTCGGGATGGTGCGATTTCTTCAACAATTCGAGACGGGGGTGGGCGACTATACTAAAGAAAGAGAGCAGTGGCTAAAAGAATCGGATATTAAAAGCATTGCAGATCAAATAAAGAATAGACGGAAGAAGAAATAACAGAATTATTCAAAGAAAGCCAACCCACGAATAAAACCGATTTCGGCACATCATCTGGACATCTTTTGAAATATTCGTGCCAATCGAGCTTATTTACTAAATCACCAGATCCCCACTGCTGATGGTCTTGGGGCCGGTAGAATTATACCGAACGAGAATTTAAATTGACTTTCTATTTTGGATTTTTTAAAATTTAATTAGTTCCAATCATTTCAGAAGTATGGAGAAGGCCATGGATAAGGATGATTTTTGGATTGTCGAACATTTTAGTGAACTCGTAACCAAATACGCCGGCAAATATGTCGCTGTTGTGAATGAAAAATTAGTAGCTGTTGGCAAGTCTGGTAAAGAAGTAGAGGATAAAGCTCGTGAAGTTGAACCGCATAAGATACCCTCTGTACTCCGAATACCTCGCGAAGAGGATATGGCGTGTCTCTTATAGAATTTCCCTATACCTTCCATAAAGGTTACCTGATGCCGATCATCCCAATTACCATCTTGGGTCATCGAGTGTGGGTATTTGTTGATTCTGGGGCGACCTTTACTATCCTGAGCACGGATGACGCACTACGAATGGGAATAGAATGGGAAAGGGGAAGTCAACAAATGATTGTCGTCGGGGATGGAAGCTTCATCCCCGCATATTTTCACGACCTCTCCATCCAAATCGATCAATGGCAAATTACTGCCCCAGTTGGATTCTCTGAGCGTCTTGGAGTTGGCTTCAATTTCTTAGGTCGTAAAGGAATCTTTGATCAGTTTCAGATCTGCTTCAACGATCATGCTCGCAAAGTAACCTTCCAAAAACTCTAACTCAAAATATTCGTACCATTCGAATTGAAAACCTTATTGATTTTGACCAGAGATAAGTAGAATAATGCGTTGCGGCCGGCGAAGGCATAGACGATTAGAGATCGTGTTAACATAGGAACCGTTCATTTCCTCTTCCTCTGGTCCTTTTGCTCAAGTTGCCTGGCGATCTTCTCAAATTCCTCTTCCTCCTTAGCCGCTTCTTCGACAAGGCGACGCCGGTTAAATTTCTCGTATGTCTCAAGAACCAACGCCTTGGCAACCTCCATGGATACCTTTCCTGCGTCTTCCAGAATGGCACGCTCGTTGAATTTCAGAAAAGCGTCGATTTTCTCGCGCCAATCACGCATATAAAGGGGTTTCCGGCGATGGGCTTGATCCTCGGCGTAATCAAGGTACATGACGACGATCCTATTAAGTTCGCCCATTTCCTTGATGCTCAAGTAATTCTTGGCAACGGTAACATCGGTCCTTCGGACCTTGGACCCTCTCCAACTCGTCAGTCCCATGTTTGGTTTGGAGGAGTCCGCACGTTCTGAAATCAACTCCGCTGCCGTCTTACCGGTAATGGCCCAATGAAGTTTGTTCTGTACGATCTGGAAGAACTCTTTTGTTTCTTCCGCCTCGGGGTCGTAGTCAATCGCCAATTTATAGATGTCCCTGATTTTTTGGTAAAATCGTTTTTCGGATGCACGGATGTCACGAATGCGCTCAAGCAGTTCATCAAAGTAATCTGCCCCGATGTTCCTGCCTTCCTTGAGCCGCTCATCGTCCATCGTGAAGCCTTTGACTAAATACTCCCGCAACCGTTCGGTCGCCCACCTTCTGAACTGCGTGCCGCGATGGGACTTCACACGGTAGCCCACAGCGATAATGATATCCAGATTGTAAAAATCAACGATCCTCCCAACCTCGCGTTTTCCTTCGTTTTGAACTATCCGGAATTTCCGGATAGTTGCCTTGGGAGCCAGCTCTCCCTCCTCGTAAATATTTTGTATATGCTCGTTAATGGTGCGTACATCTTTCTGGAAAAGTTCCGCAAGTAACCTTTGGGATAGCCAGACAGTATTCTGATCCAGCCTTACTTCGATTCGGTTCCGTCCATCTTCGGTTTGGTAGAAAAGGATCTCTGAAGAGGATTTCCGTTTTTCGGGAAGATGATCAGTCATTTCTTTTACCGCCTTTCCCTCCGTTCAGGTCAAAAAGAGCAGTCTGTCTTGGATGATGGTCAGTCTTCCCTCTGCGTCAGGAGGCAATTCAGACCGGTCTTCCGGCTCCGTTTCTCTGACCTCTGTGTGAACATACTAACAATATATGGCTTGGATGGGCTTAATCTATCAAAATTTCAAAAAGAATTCAAATCATTGTGATTTTCATGTGATTTTCAAATCCTTGACCTTCATATGAGATTCAGTTAATATTCTAAATTATTCTGATGGTCTTTTTACTTCGTATTCGTATCGTCAATAAAAAACGATTAGATTATGGGACGATTCAACAATCAAACTATAAGACAATAGGACCAAACAATGATCGATTTTTTAGGTAACTGGAAGAAGACGGATTACTGCGGGGAACTCCGCAAGAAGGACGCAGGTCGCACAGTGACCCTTCTCGGATGGGTGCAGAAGAGGAGGGACCTGGGAGGCCTCATCTTTGTTGAAATGAGGGACCGGCATGGGCTTGTTCAGGTGGTCTTCAATCCAGAGGCGAACCGGGAAGTTCATGAGAAGGCTCAGGCTCTCCGGAGCGAATATGTTATCGGAATAATGGGAGAAGTCGTATTAAGACCTGAAGGAACGGCTAACCCCAAACTGACCACCGGAGAGATTGAGGTGGCTGTCAAAGAGTTGAGGATCCTCAATATCTCCCAAACACCGCCATTTCTCATCGACGATGAGGATGAGGTGGCTGAAAATACCCGGCTCAAGTATCGTTACCTTGATTTAAGAAAACCGGGATTGCAAAAGAAGCTAATTCTCCGGCACCGTTTGGCCAGAGAGGTGAGGGACTATTTCGACCGGCTGGGTTTTCTCGAAGTCGAAACACCGATGCTCACCAAGTCCACCCCTGAAGGGGCAAGAGACTTTCTCGTTCCGAGCCGCCTCAGCCCGGGCCATTTTTACGCCCTGCCACAGTCTCCTCAACTTTTCAAACAGATTCTAATGGTAGCCGGTTATGACCGGTACTTTCAGATTGTGAGATGTTTCAGGGATGAAGACCTCCGCTCGGACCGTCAGCCTGAGTTTACACAGATCGATGTGGAAATGTCTTTTGTGACCGTTGAGGATATCCGAAAGACGATGGAAGGGCTGATGGTTCACCTCTTCAAAGAGGTCATGGGAATGGAACTTAAGACTCCGTTTCCGGCATTGAGCTACGGTGAGGCGATGGACCGGTACGGCCTGGATAAGCCTGATATTCGGTTCGGGCTGGAATTGAAGGATCTCTCAAAGATATTAAAAGGCTCAACCTTCAAGGTGTTTCAGGATGCGCTGAACGGAGGAGGGATCATCAAGGCGATTAACGTGAAGGGAGGAGCGACCTTTTCGCGGAAGGAGATCGATGACCTCACCCATTTTGTCTATGACTTTGGAGCGAAAGGGTTGATTTCTGCCAAAGTGGGACGGGAGGACTGGCAATCGCCCATGCAGAAATTCATCACCGATCAAGAGCGAAGATCCGTGGAAAAAATGATGGAGGCATCGGAGGGCGATCTTCTCCTCTTCATCGCCGGTCCTTCAAAAGTGGTGAATCAGTCGCTGGCAAACTTACGCCTCCATCTCGGCAAGAAGTTGGGGTTGATCCCGGAAGACGAGTACAGGTTTGTGTGGATTCTGGATTTTCCCTTATTGGAATATGACGAGGCAGAGAAGCGGTATGCGGCTGTTCATCATCCCTTTACCGCTCCGAAGGATGAGGATATCCCCTTATTGAAGGAACACCCGGAGCAGGTGAAGGCCAAGGCTTATGATCTTGTTTTAAACGGTTCTGAGATCGGAGGAGGAAGCATCCGGAACCACTTGAAGGAGGTCCAATCCCTTCTTTTCGAGAAGCTGGGGATGGAAGAGGAAGAGGCGAGGGATAGGTTCGGGTTCCTGCTGGAGGCGCTCGAATATGGGACTCCTCCTCATGGAGGGATCGCTTTCGGGTTCGACCGGCTCGTCATGATCCTGAGCCATTCGGAGTCAATCCGGGATGTGATCGCCTTTCCAAAAACCCAGAAGGGAACCTGCCTGATGACCGACGCCCCTTCGAAAGTGGATGGAAAGCAACTCGATGAGCTGTGGATTAAGTTGAAGATGTAATCACACATGAGGACTTTGAAAAGTCTCTTTTTTCGTCATTCCCGTGAAAACGGGAATCCAGAATCTAAAACCTCTGGATTCCTGCTTCTGCAGGAATGACAAGCTTATTGGGCTATATTAAAAAATAATTTTCAAAGCGCTAAATTAATACAAAAGTTATTTTTGTTTGGAGGAGAAAACATGGCTATCACAAAAAAGAAGAAGGCATTTCAAAGCAAGGTAGCAACGATCCAATTTCCACTTCTGGATAGCCAGGAGCCTAACCTCTACCGGCATGTCTTTCCCTACGATGAGGTTTGCCGGATCGAATTTGACAATCGTTTTGTCTTCATCGATCCTCCGGAGGAGATTTTTATCACGGACACCACGTTCCGGGACGGCCAGCAGGCAAGACCTCCCTATACCGTGGAACAGATTGTTGACCTCTATGAGATGCTCCATAAGCTGGGGGGCTCCAATGGAGTGATCCGGCAGTGCGAATTCTTCCTTTACAGCGAGAAGGACAAGGAGGCGTTGCGAAGGTGCCAGGAAAGGAATTACCGCTATCCTGAGATCACCGGATGGATCCGCGCCGTCAAAGAAGATTTCAAACTGGTCAAAGAGATGGGGTTGAAGGAAACAGGCATTCTCACATCGGTTTCGGATTATCACATCTTCTTAAAATTGAAGAAGAACCGGAGGGTGGTTTTAAGGGAATACCTCTCCATTGTTTCTGCGGCCCTGGATCTGGGGATCACCCCAAGGTGCCATTTTGAGGATGTGACCCGGGCGGATATCTACGGGTTCTGCGTTCCCTTTGCTCAGGATATTATGCGCCTCTCTGAGGAAGCGAAATTGCCGGTCAAGATCCGGCTCTGCGACACCCTGGGATATGGCGTGACCTATCCGGGCGCGGCCCTTCCGCGATGTGTGCCGAAGATCATCCGGGCCTTGATAGACGATGCCGGGGTGCCTTCGGAATGTCTGGAATGGCACGGTCATAACGATTTCCACAAGGGATTGATCAATGCGACCACAGCCTGGCTCTACGGATGCTCGGCAGCCAATGGGACACTATTGGGTTTCGGAGAGAGGACGGGCAATGCGCCGATTGAAGGGCTCATCATGGAATATATCAGCTTTGTGGGGCACAACAACGGCATTGATACCACCATGATCACAGAGATCCGGAATTATTTCGAACGGACCATCGGCGCCCACATTCCTCCCAACATGCCTTTTGTCGGCGCCAATTTCAATGCCACCAGCGCCGGCATCCATGCGGACGGAATTCTGAAGAATGAGGAGATCTATAACATCTTCAACACATCTAAAATTCTCAACCGGCCCATTTCGATCTCTGTCAACGACAAATCAGGGTTGGCTGGCATTGCCCAGTGGATCAACTCCCACTTCTCCCTTACCGGAAAAGACCGGATCGAGAAGACCCATCCGGGGGTGGCGAAGATCAATCGCTGGGTGACCAAACAATATGAGGATGGAAGAACAACCGCCATCTCCGACCCGGAGATGGAGAAAGTGGCACGGAAATACCTTGCCGAAATCTTCATCTCAGAATTTGACATGTTAAAGGCAAGGGCGCGCGAAATGGCTTACCATATCATCGAACGGGTGATAGAGGAGCCCGGAATGAAGTCCATGAATGTGGAGCAGATCGAGCCCATCCTGCAATCGATGGTAGACGAATATCCCTATCTGCAGTATGTCTATGTGGTCAATATCCACGGGATAAAAATTACAAGGACCATCTGCCAGCCCGTGGATCAATCGAAATTTGCCCATGTGGGAATAGGGGAGGATTACGCGGACCGCTCCTGGTTCATCGACCCCCTGAAGGATGGAAAGATCCATGTCACCGACCTTTATTCTTCAAAACATACAGGCGCACTCTGTATCACTCTTTCTGGCCCTATCAGAAATGAGATGGGAGAGATCAAGGGGATCCTGGGTCTGGACATTCGATTCGAAGATTTGACCAAGAGCGAACAGGAGTAATCGGGAAAAGACCTAACCCGGCATAGCGGGGACCAAACAGGCTTTTGTAGTTGAAAAAATTCGAAATCCGAATATCGAAATCCCTGCCTTAGCCGAAGCGGCTTCGCGCAGGCAGGCGAAACAAATTCGAATTTTCATAATTCAAATTTCTTAAAGGTTTTTTTGGTTTTGAACATTTGAAATTTGGTCATTTGAGATTGTTTCGAATTTCGGATTTCGTGCTTCGGATTTAAAATCCGCTCGATCTAAAATAACTTTGTTGCCATTTTGCGTACAATTTCATTTCTAAGGAACTAATGATTCTCACAGAGACTTTAAAAAAGGCGAGCAAATTATTTCCTGAAAAGCAGGCCATTGTCTGCGGAGGGAGGCGGTGGACCTACAGGGAATTCCATGAGAGGGTCAACCGGTTCTCCCAGTGTCTCAAAGCCTTTGGAGTAGGGAAAGATGATAAGGTCGCCATTCTTCATCCAAACTGCCACGCTTTTTTGGAAGTCTATTATGGGATCGCTCAGATCGGGGCGATTTCGGTTCCCATCAACATCAGGCTTTCACCCGGAGAGATTGCGTTTATTCTCCAGGACTCGGAGTCAAAGGTGTTGATTTCGGACCCGGCCTTTCAAAAGCAGGTCGATCCGATTAGAGAAAAGATATCAGGAATTAAAAAGATTCTCTGGACAGGGGATGGAATAACCGCTCAGGAAGATCGCGACCTCCATTATGAGAAGGTCCTGAAACAGGGAGACCCGGAGGAACCTTCCGAGACACCTATCACCGGCGAGGACATCGCCCAGATCTACTACACGAGCGGCACCACGGGTCGGCCCAAGGGTGTGATGCTCTCTCACAAAAATGTGACGACCCATGCTCTGGGAACGATTGCGGAGATCCATCTGACGGATCAGGATGTCTGGATTCATGTCGCTCCTCTGTTTCACCTTGCCGATGCCTGGGCCACCTGGGCCATCACCTGGGTCGGCGGGACACATGTTCTGGTGAGAGAATTTGATGCGAAGACCGTCCTCGAGACGATTGAAAGGGAGAAGATTACGCTCACCAATCTTATCCCCACCATGCTCAACCTCATGGTCAACTCTCCTGATGTGGGGAAATATGACTATAGCAGTTTAAGGGTTCTCCTCAGCGGGGGAGCGCCCATTGCTCCCGAGGTAGTCCGAAAGATCGTCGAGACCTTCAAATGCGACTACATTCAGACCTACGGAATGACAGAGACGAGTCCTTATCTCACCCTCTCCATCTTAAAAGAGCATCTGAAAAGATTGCCCGACAAGGAACAGCTTAAGTTCAAGTCGAAGACAGGAAGGGAGTTCATCGGCGTTGAACTGAAAGTAGTCAATGACAAGGGGGAGGAGATCCTGAAGGATGAGAAAGAGGTGGGCGAGATCATCGTCAGAGGGGATATTGTGACAAAGGGCTACTGGAAGCTTCCCGACGAGACGACTAAATCGATCAGAGACGGTTGGCTCCATACCGGCGATATGGCAGTGATGGATGAGGAAGGATATGTGACTATCGTTGATCGAAAGAAGGATATGATTTTGACCGGCGGAGAGAATGTCTATTCGACAGAGGTGGAGAACGTGCTCTATATGCATCCGGCCATTTTAGAGTGTGCGGTTGTTGGTGTGCCGGACGAAAAGTGGGGCGAGGCGGTCAAGGGTGTCGTCGTTTTAAAACAGGGGCATAAAGCCACCGTGGAAGATATCATCCGATTCTGTAAGGAACATATCGCCCACTACAAGGCGCCCAAATCGATCGACTTTATCGAAGCCCTTCCGAGAACCGGCTCCGGCAAGATCCAGAAAAAGGGATTGAGAGATCAATACTGGAAAGGCTACGAGAAGAAGGTTCATTAAACCCTCATTGCAAAATAGTCAATTAGCAATAACCAATTAGCAATTCCTTCCAAAAGCGAAATCCGATGGCTTACACACCTGAGCTAAAACAACTGATCCGAAAAGTGGAGCAGACCCGGCCTCTGAGATTGGCTAAGAGGGGAGAGGGTTGGGAATTTCCGAGGATGAGTCTCGCTGAAAAAGAGGACCGGGTGAGGCTGTTTCATCCCTCTTATAAGGAGGGTTCGTTACAGGAATTAACGGTTGGGCCAAGCAAGGGCTATTCTGTCCCACCTGAGATCTTCGAGATATTGGAATCCTGGAGCCGGATCGATCCTGATCGAATCGACCTTTCGAAGATTGCCTATGAGATGGATGTTCTCATCATTGGAGGAGGCGGAGCCGGGACAGCGGCAGCCCTTCTGGCTCAGGAGAATGGCGCCAACACCCTCATTGCCACAAAACTGAGACACGGCGATGCCAATACCATGATGGCTGAGGGCGGCATCCAGGCGGTCTCTCAACCGGGCAAAGATTCTCCTTATTACCACTACCTCGACACGCTTGGAGGCGGACACTTTGCAAACATCCCTCAATTAGTGTTTACTCTCGTGACTCAAGCCCCTTCTGTCATTCAATGGTTGGAGGGGCTGGGCGTCATGTTCGATAAAAAGCCGGATGGGAATCTCAAAGTATTCCATCTCGGCGGGATGTCGAGAAAAAGAGATCACGTAGCCGCAGATATCACCGGAACCGAGATCATGCGGACGATCCGGGATGAAGCCAGAAACAGGGATGGGATTCGGGTCCTTGAATTTTCTCCTGTCGTGGAACTGGTCCTGAATGAGCAGGGTCATTGTGCGGGGGCTATTCTTTACAATCTTGAAACGGAAGAATATTTTCTGGTGAAAGCAAAGGCTGTGATTCTTGCAACAGGCGGCTCCGGTCGGCTTCACATCGGCGGCTTCCCGACAACCAATCACTATGGGGCAACAGGAGACGGCCTTGTCCTTGGTTATAGAGCCGGGGTGGGCGTCTGTTTACTTCATACGACCCAGTTCCACCCCACAGGTGCGATTTTCCCCGAACAGGCTGAAGGGCTTCTCATATCTGAGAAATTCAGGGGAGTGGGCGTCCATCTACTCAATACCGATGGGGAGCAGTTCGTCTGCGAGACAGAACCAAGGGATGCCTGTGCCTCTTCCATCATCAGAGAATGTGCCCGGATGGGAAAAG
The DNA here is from genome assembly GCA_018333535.1 of Deltaproteobacteria bacterium. Lineage (GTDB taxonomy): Bacteria > Desulfobacterota > BSN033 > BSN033 > UBA1163 > RBG-16-49-23. The sequence goes on from JAGXTA010000095.1 coordinate 11,019, forward strand.
GAGTTCTTACTCCGGTGGGAAAAGCGGGTGTCTGGCTCGATACGCCTATGATCGATCTCCTCCACGGAGAAGGTTCCCTGATTAAACAATTTGTCGGGAAATATAAACTTTTTAAGAGATATGGGATTGATATTGCCAAAGAGCCGATTCTCGTCTATCCTACGCTCCACTACCAGAATGGGGGCCTGAAGTTCGATGAAGAGGGGGAGACCACTATCCCGGGACTCTATGCTGCCGGAGAGGTGACCGGAGGGGTTCACGGTGAAAACCGGTTGGGAGGGAATTCGCTCATTGATGTCCTTGTCTTCGGAAGGATTGCAGGGAAGAATGCGGCCATTTATGCGAGGGAGAAGGCTCAGGGAGGCCGCCTCACGCTCGATCATGTCAGGAAATTCCATCAGGAGTTGAAAGGGGCAGGGGTTGACCGAAAGAAGATTTCGCCCATTTTACTTCCAGACTACTCGAATCCTCTGGTCAGGGATAGGCAGTTGACCACAAATTATGAAGGGACCATCAGGTAACGATTTAGGTCATCGGTGCACCGCGGGCGAGGCGCGTGGTTTTACACGCGTCGCCTCCATCCTCTTGCTCTGCCTCTCTCTTTCCTCACGATCTCAACAAGTTCCTCCGTAGAAACAGTTGCGTTGATTGAAGGAACATCCGGAGGGGAGCTACGTGTCTGCTCAGGGGTCAATTCGAAGGCTCTTCCATACGCTCAAGGGCAAGATCCAGGGTCAGCAGAGGTGCTAAGTGTTATCCTGTTTTTGAAATCAAATCTCCTTCAATATATCGATGGATTATGCCGGAAATGAGCGTTTGGTAAGGGATCCCCATTTCTATCGCTCTTTTTTGAATGCCCTGATAATCATGGGCATAGAGACGTATGGTAATTCGTTTGTCTTTTACTAACGTCTTTCGTGCCGTTGCCTTGATTGCCTCCACTTCCTTTTTTGTCGGAGTGGAAAGAGCCATTCTTCCTTTCTCGTAGGCATCAACAATAGCTTTTTCTTCCTTGTCGTATTTCATATGTTAGCCCCCCTGCTCGCCCTTGTATGCCCTGGTTGCCTTTCTGCTGGGAATAATCGTTTTCAAAAAAACACAGTCCTTTTCGACAACATGAGGCACAAGATAAATGTAATCTTCTACAATGACGAAGTATACTCTTTGCCTGGGATAGTTCTCCTGGTCAGGATGATCTGCAAGTTTCCATACATCACCTTGAGACCTCGCATAACAATAATTGAACTACAGACTGTAATTTCTTAAAATCCTATACTTGATGGTCAATTTTGTCAAAAGTTTGTTTGAATATTCATGTTATATTGAATATAATTAGGCTCACTAATTCATCATTGATGGATAGTGTCGGACAGAGAGGGACCCTGTGGGCATTACTCAAGACTTGGCAAAATTTTGTGGCGAATTGAAATATCGTCAACTTCCTGCTGAGGTGGTTGATCGAGCGAAGTATTTTTTTCTTGACTTCATTGGCGTGGCTTGTCGTGGCTCCAAGGAAGATTCATCCAAGAGTATGTACCGGTTCATCCAGGAGACGGGAAGTACCAACAAGGGTGGGGTACTCATCGGAACAAAAAAAAGAGCTCCCTTTGTCTATGCGGCGCTAGCCAATGGAACAGCAGGCCATGCGATTGAGATGGATGATGTGAATAACGAAGCCTCGCTCCACCCCGGAGTGGTCGTTTTTCCTTCTGCCCTTGCTACTGGTGAAATGATGGGATCAAGCGGAAGAAGCTTTATCGAGGCCGCTGTCACAGGATATGAAGTGATGATTCGCCTGGGAAAAGCGATTGGACCCGAGAACAGTTATCAACGGGGATTCCATCCAACAGGCACCTGCGGAACCTTTGGGGCAAGCGTGACTGCCTCAAAGCTGCTGGGTCTTAAGAAGGATGGAATGGTAAGCGCCATGGGAATCGCAGGGAGTCAGGCATCCGGTTCGATGGAATATTTGGCTCAGGGGGCATGGACGAAGCGTTTCCACGCAGGGTGGGCGGCTCACAGCGGGATGATCGCGGTCCTGCTCGCACGGAAGGGGTTTAAGGGACCCACTTCGATCATTGAAGGCAGAGATGGATTCCTGCATGCCTATTCCAATGGAGTGGATGCAGCCAAAGTGTTAGAGGGAATCGGTTCCGGATTTGAAATCCTTCTCACATCGGTGAAACCCCATGCCTGCTGTCGTTACATGCAGCCTCCCATTGACGCTATCCTGAAGATAATGACGGAGCGTAATCTCAGGCCCGATCAGGTGGAAAAGGTCAGACTGGGACTTCTGAGCGCAGGCGCCTCCCTGATTGCCGAGCCTGCAGAGAAGAAGTATGACCCTCGATCGATTGTGGATGCCCAGTTCAGCATGCCTTTTGGAGCAGCGGTTGCACTCCTTTATAGGAAGGCAGGACTGAGAGAGTTTCAGGTCTCCAGGATCAAGTCTGAAGATGTGAAGGCAATGATGAAAAAAGTGGAGTATGCCGTTGATCCTGAACTGGATAAAACCTTTCCCAGGCAGTGGTGTGCCACGGCTGAGGTTTTCACAAAGGACGGGAAGCGATATTTCACGAAGATTGAATTTCCCAAGGGCGATCCTGAAAATCCCCTCTCCTGGGAGGAATTGATTGTGAAGTTTCATGACCTGAGCGGCCATTTCTGGACAAAACAACGACGAGTTAAGATTGTTGAACAAGTAAGGAACCTTGAAAAGATTCGAGACCTGCGGGAATGGTCCTCTTTATTGTTATGAAATAGATAGCCAATCATAAGGAAGGAGAAAGATGTATGGAAGACGTTGGATGTAATTGTGCGAAGTGTGCGGTGGTGGAGAAGATCTGCAGGCTGGAGAAGGGAAGGGGGCCTTCGTCGTGTCCTACAAAGAAGGAAGGTCCAACCCTGACAGAGGCTCTATCAAGATATGATGATCCGGAGATCAAAGAGTTTGCGCGCATGGCTTCGGTTCAGGAAGGGTCCTGTTATGCCCAGCGGGATGCAAAGCCGTTTGTGATGATTCCCACCAAGAGCCGGATCGAGGAGTTGATCGAGTTCTCACAGAGGATGGGTTATAAGAAACTTGGCCTGGCCTTTTGCGGGGGACTGACCCTTGAAGCTTCGATTCTTTCAGAGATATTGGAGAAACATGGTTTTGAAGTCATTTCAGTTTCCTGCAAGGTGGGAGGCATTCCAAAGGAGAGGATCGGCATCAAGGATGAGGAGAAGATCCAAATCGGCAAGTTCGAGCCGATGTGCAACCCCATTGCCCAGGCAAAGATCTTGAATCGGGCCGGAACCGATTTCAATATCATGCTGGGACTCTGCATTGGCCATGATTCCCTCTTCTTGAAATTTGTGGAGGGCCTGACGACCGTCTTTGCCGTCAAAGACCGGGTTACAGGCCACAATCCGGTAGCCGCACTTTATACCTCACGATCCTATTATCAGCGGGTAATGAAGTTGGAATTCGGCAGTCCGGAGGAGATGAAGGGCAGATTAATACCCGAAGAGAATGGAAAATAGCAATCTTTTAGCTTGACAAATTTTCATAGAGGCGTTAACGTTAACGCATAAGCTAAAATGAATCGAGTTTAAAGAATGAAAGGAGGTTTAAAAATGGAGGGAATGGATAAAGTAGCAAGGAAGCCAATCGGGATAACAGATACAACCCTTCGTGACGGCCATCAATCCAATTTGGCGACACGCATGAGAGTCGAAGATATGGTCCCCATTGCCGAGGAACTGGATCAGGTGGGATTTCATTCTGTGGAGGTGTGGGGAGGAGCGACTTATGATGTCTGTCATCGTTTTTTAGGAGAGGACCCGTGGGAGAGGGTGAGAATTTTAAAGAAACTGATGCCAAAGACCCCCTTTCAGATGCTTCTCCGGGGACAGAACCTGGTGGGTTATCGTCACTACGCCGACGATCTGGTGGAGGCGTTCGTAGAAAAATGCGCTGAAGTGGGTATCGATATCTTTCGAGTCTTTGATGCGGTCAATGATGAGCGCAACTTTTGGACGGCCTTTAAAACGATCAAACGATGCGGCAAACACATTCAGGGAACGATCTGTTATTCTCTGACAGAGACACGGATGGGCGGGCCCATCTACAATATCAATTACTATCTTGACAAGGCAAAAATACTGGAGGATATGGGGGCAGATTCGCTCTGCATCAAAGATATGGCCGCACTGATCGCTCCGTATGACGCCTATGAGCTCGTTAAAGCGCTTAAAAAAGTCGTAAAAATTCCCATTCAGCTCCATACACATTATACGAGCGGGATGGGAACCATGACCTATCTGAAGGCGATTGAAGCTGGAGTGGATGTCGTCGATACATCGCTTGCCCCGTTTGCCCTCCGTTCTTCCCAGCCGGCCGTGGAACCTCTTCTTGTCGCCCTTCAGGGAACGCCCTGGGATCCGAAGATTGACCTTTCGAAACTCCTCAAATTAGGAGACTATCTGGAGTCGATTGCTCCCAAGTATCGCGACTTTCTGGATACGACAAAGATGTCCGTGATCGATACTGGAGTGCTCAAACATCAAATCCCCGGCGGGATGATTTCAAACATGGTGGGCCAGCTCAAACAGCAAAATGCCATCCACAGGATTTCAGAGGTCTATGCGGAACTGCCGCAGACCCGGAAAGACCTTGGGTATCCTCCATTGGTGACGCCGACTTCGCAGATCGTGGGGGTTCAGGCCGTGCTCAATGTTCTCTTCGGCCGTTATAAGATGCTGTCAAAGGAGACGCAGGACTATGTCTATGGCCTCTATGGAAAGTCTCCTGTTCCGATATCGGACGAAATCAAGAATATTGTTCTCAAAGGATATAAGAAAGGGAAGGAACCGATCACCTGCCGTCCCGCGGATGTTATCGAACCTGAGTTAGAGAAGGTGAAGGAGGAGTCGAAAGAACTCGCAAAAGATCTTTATGATACGTTGATTTACGCTCTTTTCCCCCAGACCGGGACTCAGTTCTTAAAGTGGAAATATGGCCTGGAGCCTGTTCCGGATAAAGTGAAGCCCAAAACGATGGAGGATGTGAAGCGGGAAGACGAAGCCATTGCCAAGGCAAAGGTAGAAGCTCAGAAAAAATAAGTCGAGAAGAGGGGAGGGGGGCAAGATAGGGCCCCTCCCCTCATGAACGCAACGAGATGAATAAAAAGGTCAATATAAAAGATATTGCCAGGATTGCAAAAGTTTCGCACACCACCGTTTCAAGAGCCCTCAATGACAAATCTCGAATTCGCAATGAGACCAAAGAGAAGATTCTCACCATCGCAAAAGAGTTGGGTTATCGGCCCAATTTTATCGCCAGAAGTTTGGTGATGAGGCGAACTATGACGCTGGGCCTTGTCATAACAAATATTGCCAACCCTTTTTACACAGAACTCGCACAGGGGATTGAAAAGACAGCCACAAAGTTAGGATATAGCATCATCCTCTGCAGCACCCAGTCCAACATCACCACTGAAAAGCAATACATTGAAATGCTTCGAAGCAAGGGAGTGGATGGAATCATTTTTTCCTCAGCCCACATGGAAGATCCGAACATCGTTGCTCTGGCAGAGGAGGAATTTCCCATTATCATGGTCAATCGAAGGACCTACCATCCAACCGTAAAAGAGAAGATCGATTATGTAGGAGTGGATAATATCCTTGGGGGATTTATGGCTGTGGAGCATCTGATCAGGCTCGGCCATAATAGAATCGGAGTGATTGGCGGGTCTGCGGAATCCTCAGTGGGCCTCGAACGTCTCGATGGCGGGAAAAAAGCGCTTGAGGCCTATGGGGTGGAACAAAGGGACGATTTTTTTCTCGAAGGAAATTTTTTAAAGAGGTCGGGTTATCAGAGAGCAAAACAATTTCTTAAAATGGCGGAGATGCCCACTGCCATCTTTGCCACCAATGATTACATGGCATTGGGAGTCTATCAGTCGATCCTCGAAGAAGGTCTCAGGATACCGGAGGATGTCGCCCTGATCGGATTCAACGACATCGAATTTTCCTCGATGCAGGGAATCGAGCTGACCACGATCGGCCAAAAAAAGTTTGAGATGGGAGCCATCGCAGTTGAGATGCTGGCCGGAAAGATTGAGGAGGGTGATGACAGGCCATCAGCCAAGGAGATTTTTCTCGTGCCCGAACTGATCATCCGGAAGACCTGTGGGTTTCATCTGAAAGGGTATCAAATGGAGTCGCGAAATGAACTCAAATACGAAGCACGAAATCCGAAACTCGAAACAAGCACGAATTTTCTAAATTCAAATGACCGAAACGGATAGATTGGAATTTGTTTTGAAATTTAAAGCATTTTGAAATTGTTTCGAATTGGTCCTAAGAGGACGCTTCGCCCGATTTTCGAATTTCGAATTTATTCTCTGAAAGGAGGGGATTTTATGGGAAGGAAGAAGATTTCGATCATAGGAGCCGGATTTGTCGGAGCTACGGCGGCACACTGGGCCGCTGCTAAGGAATTAGGCGACATCGTTTTGGTGGACATTCTGGAAGGGATTCCCCAGGGCAAGGCACTTGACCTCTTTGAATCAGCGCCGGTAGAAGGTTTTGATTCAAATGTAATCGGCACAAACACGTATGAAGAGACGAAAGGTTCGGATATCGTCATCATCACCTCAGGAGTTCCAAGGAAACCAGGGATGAGCCGGGAGGATCTGCTCGACATCAATCGGAAGATCATCGAATCCGTGGTCGCTGAGGTGACCTCAAAATCTCCGAATGCCATCCTCATCATGGTGACCAATCCTCTGGATACCATGACCTATTTGGCCGTGAAAAAGAGCCGTTTGCCGAAAGAGAGGGTGATGGGAATGGCAGGGATTCTGGATACGGCTCGGTACAGGGCTTTCATTGCGATGGAATTGGGCGTCTCTGTTGAGGATATTCAGGCGCTTTTGTTAGGAGGGCATGGGGATGAGATGGTTCCTCTTCCGAGATACACCACGGTCAGCGGCATCCCGCTCTCACAACTCCTTCCAAAAGAGAAGATCGACAAATTGGTGGATCGGGCCCGCAAGGGCGGCGGAGAAATCGTCAATTTGCTCAAGACAGGGAGCGCCTTCTATGCCCCCTCGGCAGGGGCAATCCAGATGGCAGAGGCCATCCTTAAAGATAAAAAGAGGATTCTTCCCTGCTGTGTTTATCTCAACGGGGAATATGGCTTGAAAGACATCTGCTTTGGAGTTCCGGTGAAGCTTGGAGAAAAGGGTGTGGAGTCGATCATTGAACTCGACCTGAACGAAGAGGAGAAAGGTCTGGTAGCAAAGTCCGCAGAAAGCGTGAAAAAGAGCATTCTGGAGTTGAAATTGTAATTAAGGGTTTAAGGAACGTCCTGCTTTGCAGGACTCGAGGATCGGCCTTCGGCCTTGAGGATAGAGGCAAAAGATAAAAACTCTCCCTCCAGCGAAGCGTTCCTCAAACGGAGTGCTCCTAAAGCGGAGCGATCCTTGACTAAAAGAGGGGAAAGATGCGAGAGATTGATGTCAAACTGATCACCGAGAAGGTGAGAGACCTCTGCATCGAGGCGAATACCGATCTGGGAGAGGATGTGCTTGAGGCCTTTGATCGGGTCATACAAAAAGAAGAATCTCCCCTGGGAGTGGAGATATTGAAGGAGTTGAAGGAGAATGCCCGGATTGCAAGGGACGAAAGAGTGGCCATCTGTCAGGATACGGGTTTTGCAGTGGTCTTCATCGAATTGGGGCAGGATGTTCATCTGGTCGGGGGAGGCCTGAAAGAGGCGATCTTTGAAGGGGTTCGTCAGGGATACCGTGACGGGTATCTTAGAAAGTCGATCTGCCATCCCTTCACCCGGGCAAATACCGGCGACAATACTCCCGCCATCATCCATACGGAGATCGTTCCCGGAGATCAGGTTAAGATCACTGTGGCTCCGAAAGGAGGCGGCAGCGAGAATATGAGCCGGGTGGTGATGCTTACCCCATCGGATGGGATTGAGGGGATCAAACGATATGTCGTCCAGAGGGTGAAAGAGTCCGGTTCGAATCCCTGCCCTCCGACCATTGTCGGAGTGGGAATCGGAGGGACATTTGAAATGGCTGCATTCCTTGCGAAGAAGAGCCTTCTCCGCCCTCTCGGGAGGAAGAATCAGGATCCGGAGCTGGACAAGTTGGAATCAGAGATCCTCGAAGAGATCAACAAACTGGGAATCGGGCCACAGGGTTTGGGAGGGCGAACCACCTCGCTGGCAGTTCACGTCCTGATGATGCCCTGCCATATCGCCAGCTTTCCGCTGGCAGTCAATATCCAGTGTCACGCCCAGAGACATAAGGAGATTGTGATTTAGGGAGATAGGGAGATGAGGAGGTGGGGAGATAAAAAAATCTATTAACACCCCATCACCCAATTCCCCTATCTCCCCATCTTTTTTATCCGGAGGATTTATGACTGAGCCTATTCGTTTGAAGACGCCCCTGACCGATAAGGATGTGGAGGGATTGGAGATCGGGGATCGGGTTCTGATCAATGGGGTGATTTATACGGGAAGGGATGCCGCACACAAAAGGCTCTCCGATCTCTTGAAAGAGGGGAAAAAATTTCCTTTTGACATTCAGGGACAGATCATATACTATGTCGGCCCGACACCCGCAAGACCCGGACAGGTCTTCGGGTCTGCAGGCCCTACGACCAGTTACCGGATGGATGCCTATGCCCCTGCTTTGATTGAGAAAGGTTTGAAAGGGATGATCGGAAAAGGGATGCGATCCGATGCGGTCAAAGAAGCGATGAAGAAACATCGAGCTGTCTACTTCGCGGCCACCGGAGGGGCAGGCGCTCTGCTGGCCAAAAAGGTGAAAAAAGCAGAGGTGGTGGCCTATGAGGATCTTGGCCCGGAGGCCATCCGGAGGCTCGAGGTTGAAGACCTTCCGGTGATCGTCATCAATGATGTTCGAGGAAACGACCTCTATATTGAAGGGGAGAAGAAATACCATAAAGGTTAAGGTCAAGGTTCAGGTTGAGAAAAATCTCCTTATATCAACTCCGCCCTCACTCATCTTATCACCAGGGATGTCTGATGATTAATATGTGAGCCTATTTTTGGAGAACAAGAAATGAAAATTGAACTTACACGTGAGAAAGTTCACAACGAATTTACGAAGAAGGTTGAGTTGATCAGCGGGCAGAACCTCTTCGCCTGTTATCAGTGCGGAAATTGTACGGCCGGTTGTCCGGTGGCCTTTGCCATGGAGGTCGGCCCTCATGAGGTCATCCGTTATACGCTTCTCGGTCTCGAAGAAGAGGCGCTTGGAGTCAATACCTTCTGGCTCTGCGCTTCGTGCCTCCAGTGCACGTCGAGATGCCCGAAAGGGATCGATATCGCAAGGGTGATGGACGCCTTAAGAATGGTGATCCTGAGGAAGAAGGACCGGAAGGATCATATCCAGATTCCGGACTTCCCCGAAGGCTTTCTGGAAAGGCTGCCGCAGATCGCCTTCGTCAGCGGATTCCGAAAATTTCTTTCGTAACGCTATGCGCTATGCCCTATGCGCTCTGCGGGTAGGAGTATTTATGGATTATCTTTATTTCCCGGGATGCACCCTCTACACCAAGGCCAAAAATTTCGATCAGACAGCCCGGGACTGTTCCCATCTCCTCGGGTTTGAATTGAAGGAACTTCCCAACTGGACCTGCTGTGGAGCGACCTTTCCATTAACCACAGACAATATCATGGCCCTTCTCCCGCCATCGAGAATTTTAGCCAAGGCGAGAGAAGAAGGGACAACGCTGACGACCCTCTGCGCCATCTGCTTCAATGTGATCAAGAGGACAAACCGGTTGATTCAGAACGATGGTGAGAAGCGAGAGAAGATCAACAACTTTATCGAGATGAACTACCAGGGAGACCTCCGGATCCTCCACTATCTGGAGATACTGAAACAGGAGATCGGTTTTCCTCAAATCAAAGAGAGGGTGAAGAAGCCGTTAGCCGGACTTAAGGCGGCGGCCTATTATGGGTGTATGCTCCTGCGGCCGTTTGATGAGATGGGATTTGACGACAAGGAGAGCCCCACCCTGTTTGAAGAGTTCCTGGAGGCCATGGGCGCAGAATCGGTTGATTTCCCTTATAAGATCGAATGCTGTGGGTCTTTCCAGTCCGTGGGTTCTCCAGAAGTGGCCACAGAGTGTAGCTATAAGATTCTGGGTTCTGCCATTAAGAACGGAGCAGAGGTCGTTGTTTCAACCTGTCCGATGTGCACTTTCAACATCGACCATAAACAGTCCGATATTAAAGAAAAATATCTGGGCTTCAAGCCCATTCCGGTCCTCTATTTCACCCAGCTCTTAGGTATGGCCATGGGACTCGATTATCAGTCTCTGGGATTTGAACAGAACTTTGTGGATCCCTTGCCTCTTCTAAAGGAAAAGGGTTTTATCTAAATGAAGGTATCAATTTAGCGGTTTGAAATAAACTTGTTAAAATCCCTCCCCACCTCCCTTTTCCAAAGGGAGGAGAAACATTTCCCCCTTTTGCCCTCCGGGTCAGAGACCGCTCTGGGTCGGAGACCAAAGGGGGATGAAGGAGGATTAGATAACTTTTTTCAAAGAACTAAAGTGTCACAAATGAAGAATAATGGAAGATTCATCAAGAGGGCGATGGTCATTGGCGGAGGCATTGCCGGAATCTCCGCATCCATTGACATCGGGAATGCGGGTTATGAAGTCGTTCTGGTGGAGAAGCTTCCCTCCATCGGAGGAAGGATGCTTCAACTCTCAGAGACCTTTCCCACGCTTGATTGCGCCCAGTGCACCCTGACTCCCAAAACAGTGGAGACAGGCCAGCATCCTCATATTAAACTTCTCACCTATTCTGAGGTGGACGAAGTGAAAGGAAAGGCGGGCGACTTTACCGTAAGGGTACGTAGAAAGGCGGCCTATGTGGACTGGGAGAAATGCAATGGCTGTGGCCTCTGCCAGGAGAAGTGCCCTTCGAAAAAACCTTCTGAATTTGACCGGGCCATGGGGCTGGGAAAGGCGATCTATACGCTATCGCCGCAAGCCGTTCCGAATAAACCCGTGATCAATCCCTCCAACTGCCGTTATTTCTTGGAGAAGAAGTGCAGGGTCTGTGAGAAGGTCTGTCCGGTCGGAGCCATTGACTACGAACAGCAGGACCGTTTTGTCGAAGAGAAAGTCGGAGCCATCATCGCGGCTGTGGGTTTTGACCTGATGCCAAAGGAGACGTTCGGCGAATATGGTTATGGAGTGATTCCGGATGTGATCGATGGTTTGGCCTTCGAGAGGCTCAATTCCGCGTCCGGGCCGACCACGGGTGAAATCAAAAGGCCTTCGGATGGCAATATCCCGAAGGAGGTCGTTTTCATCCAGTGCACGGGGTCAAGAGACCCGGAACGGTATATGCCCTACTGCTCGCGGGTCTGCTGTATGTATACAGCCAAGCATGCCAGGCTCTACAAGCATAAAGTCCATGACGGGCAGGCCTATATTTTCTATATGGATATCCGGTCAACAGGCAAGGGTTATGAAGAGTTCATCCAGCAGGGGATGGAAGAGGAGGGGATCCTCTATCTCCGCGGCAGGGTTTCCCGGATCTTCAGGGATGACGGGAAGATCGTGGTCTGGGGGGTCGATACGCTGACAGGAAAGAAGGTGGAGATTTCTGCGGATATGGTCGTTCTGGCCACGGCCATTCAACCCCAGGGGGAGGCAAAAGGGCTGGCCCAAAAACTGGGGATCAACACGGATGACTATGGGTTCTTCACGGAGGCGGAGAGGAAACTCCGGCCTGTGGAGACGAATATAGAAGGGATCTACATTGCAGGCTGCGCCCAGGGGCCGAAAGATATTGCCGATGCCGTGGCCCATGCCAACGCTTCGGCGAGCAAGGTACAGGGATTGTTTGCAAAACATTAAGAATGCTGGAGGATAGAGGAGCGGCCTTCGGCCTTGAGGGAAGAGGCAAAAGAACAAGAGAATTTGCCTTAAGTGAAACGCTCCTCAAGCGGAGCGATCCTCGAACCTTAAGCGAAGCGATCATGAAAAAACTTGGTGTTTTTATCTGCCATTGCGGAGTGAACATTGCGGGCACGGTTGATGTCAAATCGGTGGCTGGCAAAATGGGAGAAGTGAAAGATGTGAGCCATAGCGCCGATTACATCTATATGTGCTCCGAACCCGGGCAACAGCTCATCCGGGATGCGATTCGGGAGAAGGGGCTGGAAGGGGTTGTTGTCGCCTGCTGTTCGCCGAGCATGCATGAGAATACCTTCAGAAAGGCGGTTAAGTCGGAAGGGATGAACCCCTATCTCTGCGAGATCGCCAATATCCGGGAACAGTGCAGTTGGGTTCACCAGAAAGAGAAGCAGAAGGCGACAGAAAAAGCCGAAGAGATCATTCTGGCGACCCTGAAGAAGGTGAGAGAGAATGAGAAACTTGAAGCCATTTCGGTTTCCATTAACCGGAGCGTGCTGGTCATCGGCGGAGGGATTGCCGGAATGACTGCGGCCCTCGATCTGGCAGAGGGAGGTTATGAGGTGATCCTGCTTGAAAAGGAGCAGGCCCTGGGCGGACACATGACCCAGCTTTCAAAGACCTTTCCCGATCTTCATCCCGCGCTTCCGGATCTCTTTACAAAGGCAAAGGGGATTGAGATGCATCCGGGTATCGATCTCCATTGCTATTCGGAGATGGAAGAGGTGAAGGGCTATGTGGGAAATTTCGAACTGACGATCCGGAAGAAGGCCACCTATGTCGACTGGGAGAAGTGTAATGGTTGCGGTCTCTGCATCAGGGACTGCCCCGTAGAATATGTTTCCCAATTTGAGAGAGGGCTGGGCGTTCGAAAGGCGATCGATCTCCTTTATCCGAAAAGCGTTCCCGATAAGCCCGTGGTCCATCGCGTCCATTGCCGATATTTTATTGATGGAAGTTGCAGAAAATGCGAAGAGGTCTGCCCTGAGAAGGCGATTCGGTTCAACCAGGAGGATGAACGGATCGGAAAGAAGGTTGGAGCCATTGTCGTAGCCACAGGATTTGATCTCTATCCACGGGAGAAGCTGGGGGAGTACGGCTATGGAGAGATTCCGGATGTGATCGATGGCCTCACCCTGGAACGGATGCTCTCAGTCGATGGGCCCACCAAAGGAAAGATCATCCGGCCCTCCGACGGGAAAGTCCCAAAGGAGATGGTCTTTATCCAGTGTGTGGCATCGAGGGACCCGGACCGTTATATGCCTTACTGCTCCCGCATCTGCTGTATGTACACCGCCAAACAGGCGAAGATCTATAAAGAGCAGGTCCCGGACGGACAGCCCTATATTTTCTATATGGATATCCGGTCGGATGGCAAAGGCTACGAGGAATTTTTACAGAAGACGATCGAGGAGAAAGGGCTTCTCTACCTCAGGGGCCGTGTCTCCAGGATTTTTCAGGATAATGGGACGGTGAGAGTGTTGGGGGTGGATACCCTTACGGGCAATATGGTTGAGGTGGCGGCAGATATGGTCGTATTGGCTACAGCGGTTGTTCCAAGCGACGGAGTGAAGGATCTCGCCGCCAAGCTGAGAGCGACTGTTGATCGGCACGGATTTTTAACAGAGGCCCATATCAAACTCTATCCCGTGGAGAGTTCTACAAAGGGAATCTACCTGGCCGGCTGCGGCCAGAGCCCGAAAGATATCTCCGATACGGTCTCGCAGGCTTCGGCCACGGCCAGCAAGATTCAGGCCCTGCTTTCAACGGACCAGCTCCTTCAGGACCCCTTGATCGCTTTTGTTGACGAACATATTTGCAGCGGGTGCGGCATCTGCGTTGAGATCTGTCCCTATGAGGCCAGAGAGATGGACTCCCGCCGGGGGATCTCGGTTGTCCATAGCGCGCTTTGCCAGGGATGCGGAGCCTGTATTGGGGCTTGCCCAAATTTTGCCTGTGAGTTAAGAAATAGTTCATCCATCCAGACCCTTCGGATGATGGATACGTTTGTATAAACACGTGACACGTGCCCGTGACTCGTGTCCGGAAAAGAGAATGAAAAAAGAGAATATAGATGGTATGGCAAGGTTAACCGACACGGTCACGCGACACGGACACGAAAGTGATCTTAATGGAGGAATGAATGGAAGCCCTGACCAACATGGAAAAGGCTAACAAGACTTTTCTGGAGGAAGTTTCTAAACGGAGCGGAGAAAAGCTCAGCCTCTGCTATCAGTGCCTCAAGTGCACGGCTGGTTGTCCCACAGCCCCTAACATGGAATTCCGGCCCAACAGCATCATCCGGATGATCCAGATGGGGAAGAAGCAAGAGGTTCTGGGAAGCAGCGCCATCTGGTTCTGTGTTTACTGCCAGACTTGCGGCACACGTTGTCCGAATGAGATCCACATCGGGGTTCTCATGGATGCTTTAAGAGAGATGGCCATGGAAGAGGGGGTCCACGCAAAAGAGAAAAACATCCATCTCTTTCATGAGGCTTTTATCCAGAGCGTCCGAAGGGGAGGAAGGGCGCATGAGGTAACCATGCTGATGGAATACATCCTCCGGAGCAGAGACTTGATGAAGGGTTCTCTCATCCCTGGCGTGAAACTCTTTTTGAAGGGTAAATTCCCCTTGCTCCCCAGTTTTGTAAAGGGGAAAGGAGAAATCAAACGAATATTTGAGAAATGTAAAAAATAAGAACGAGGAATAATGGAACGATGGGAAAGGAGGTTTTTTTGAATTTCGACCCAATATTCCAGTATTCCAATATTCCATGAATTATATTTTGGAGGTTTTATAATGCGATTCTCATATTTTCCGGGTTGTACGGATCATTCTTCGTCTTATGAATACGGTCGGTCCACGGAGGCTGTTCTCGAAACACTGGGGGTGGATCTGGTGGAGATCGAGGATTGGAACTGTTGCGGAGCGGCGGCGACTCATAGTCTCAATCGCCTCCTTTCCCTCTGCCTTCCGGCCAGGAATATCTCCAAGGCGCAGTCGGCGCAGGTGGGGCCTCTGGTGGTTCCCTGTGCAGGATGTTTTAGCTATTTGAAAAGGACGGAGTATGTTTTGCAACATGATGAAGCGGAGCGAAAGGAGATAGAAGGGATCGTCGGATTTACCTATGAGCCTTCGCTTGAAATATTGGCGTTGATGGATGTGTTTCTGAATCGAATCGGTCTGGGGAAAATAGAAGAAAAGGTGAAGAAGCCTTTGAAGGGATTAAAACCTGTTTGTTACTATGGATGCGCTCTGGTTCGGCATCCTAAGATCACTCAACTGGATGATCCGGAAAATCCGCAATACCTGGATCGTCTGATGAAGGGCCTTGGAGCCGAGCCAGTGGATTGGTCTTATAAGACGGATTGTTGTGGCGCGGACCTTGCCATGACGTATGCGGATGTGGTTAAAAAACTGGTGGGGAAGATTGTATCGATGGCGAAAGAGGCAGGGGCTCACTGTATCGTAACTTCCTGTGGCCTTTGCCAGATGAATCTGGAGATGAGGCAGGACATCGGCCTTCCCATTTTTTACTTCACCGAACTGATGGGAGTGGCCTTTGATGTTAAGAACCAAGAGAAATGGTTGAAAAAACATTTAATCAATCCGAAAGGATTGCTGGAATCGTTAGGGCTATCATGACCTGGGTATCTCAAGGTTTTAACCTTGATCAGTATAAGAGATAGAGGCTTGATTCTGGATACTGGATGACCGGTTAATAACGGTCTCAAAATAGGAAAGACATCGATTTGTAAAATCCCTCCTGACCTCCCTTTGCGAAAGGGAGGAATTACCCCTCTTTGGCAAAGAGGGGTGAGGGGAGATTTTTCAATGTTCATGTCAATTCAATTATGAGACTGTAAATAATGTCAAGTATTCAGCATCAAGAATCCAGTATCATTTGAAATTATCAATTTATTAAACAGAGGATAACAAATGGCACAGGGAAAGATTAAGGGTGACAAAAGTTCGGCATTGGTTGTGGGCGCTGGGATTGCCGGAATGCAGTCGGCGTTGCTCCTTGCAGAGATGGGGAGGAAGGTTTTTCTCCTGGAACAGGGGCCGGCCATCGGAGGCTATTTTCCTCTTCTTGACAAGACCTTTCCAACGAATTCGTGCGGCGTCTGTTTTATGAGCCCCACGCCTCCGGCATTCTGTCCGATCTATGAGTGTCATCTTCACGACAATATCGAACTGTTGCCCTATTCGGAAGTGAAGAAGGTGGAAGGGGCCGCAGGGGATTTTAAGGTCTCCATCGTTCGGAAACCCAGATGCGTGGACCCGAAACGGTGCACCCTGTGCGAGGCGTGCATCAAAGTCTGTCCGGTGGAGGTGGAGAGGGAATTCGGAGGCGGCCTGGAGAGGAGAAAAGCGATCTATCTTCCCTATCCGCAGGCGATTCCTCACAGTCTTGTGATTGATCCCAAGACCTGTACCCGATGCGGAGAGTGCGTGAAGGTCTGCGCTCCGGGCGCCATCGATCTTGATATGAAGGAAGAGGAGGAAGCGATCGGGGTAGGGGCCATCCTGCTCGGATTTGGATTCGAACCTTTCTGGGCGCAGAAAAAAGGGGAATACGGGTTTGGCCGGCACGAGAATGTCTTGACCAGCATCCAGTTCGAAAGGCTCATCTCCACCTCAAGCCCCACGCAGGGATTTCCAATCCGTGTCTCCGATGGGAAGAAGATGGAGCGAATCGCTTTTATCCAGTGCGTGGGATCGAGAGACCCTTCCTGCGGTCAGGACCATTGTTCGACCATCTGCTGCATGTATGCCACCAAGCAGGCCATGATCGCCAAAGAAAGGGATCCTGGTTTGAATGTCACTTTTTTCTATATGGACATCCGGCCAATGGGGAAGGATTACGAGCGGTATTATGAGAGGGCGAAGGCAGAATACGGGATTGAATATATTCGAAGCGCCATTTCAACCGTCAAGGAGCTGCAGCAGACCAAGAACCTTCTCATCACCTACGTGAAGGAGGATGGAGCCTTTGAAGAAAGAGAGTTTGACAGCGTTGTTCTTTCCGTTGGATTTACGCCTCCCCAGAACATCAAGGATTTAGCCTTTGGGATGGGCCTCCGGTTAAATCCGCAGGGGTTTTGCGAAACCGATGAGTTTCATCCTGCCAAGACCTCGGTCAATGGAATTTTTGTCGGTGGTGCATTCCGGGGTCCGAGAGACATTCCGGAGACCGTTGTCGAGGGGTCAAGCGCGGCCGCGGCTGTCGCTTCATTTCTCGGTCCGAATTCCCTCCTGATTTCAACGCAGGAATATCCTGCTGAGGGAGCGCTATCCAACGAGGTTCCGAAGATCGGCGTCTTCATCTGCCACTGCGGCGGCGAATTGAAGGAAAGCCTCTCCATCCCTGAATTGATCGAGGGAACCAAACAGTTGGGAGAGGTCTCGCATGTGGAAGAGATGGGTCTGGCCTGCCTTCCTGAAGATCTCAACCAGATTAAGATGAAAATAGGAGAACAGGGAATCAACCGGATCGTCATTGCAGGTTGCACCCATCGGGAGATTCGAAAGACGATGGAGGAGATGGCAAAGGGGATGGGTTTTAATCCCTATCTCATCGAATATGCCAATATCCGGGAACAGTGCGCCTTTGTTCATCGGGATCTTCCTAAGTTGGCAACGGAGAAGGCAATGGCTCTCATTAGGATGTCCGTGGAAAGGGCGAGAAGGATTCAACCCATCCGAAAAGGGAATCAAAAGGTTGAAAGGAAAGGATTGGTCGTGGGAGGGGGAGTGGCCGGTATGACCGCCGCTCTCCGCATGGCTGAACAGGGTTATGGGGTGTATCTGATCGAGAAGGAGAAGGAACTCGGAGGCAATCTGAAAAATTCCTTCTATACCTTGAAAGGGTCCGATCCCCAGTCTTTGTTGAAGGATCTCATTCAAAAAGTGAAAGATCAACCCTCCATCCGTTCTTATTTAGAGACGGAGGTCATCGGTTTTGAAAAGAAGAATGGCCATTACCAGACGAAAATCAGGCGTCCGAATGGAGAGGAGATTCTGGATCACGGAGCCCTGGTTTTTGCCACCGGTGGAAGGGAAGTGACTCCGAAAGAATATCTCTTCGGGCAAGACCCCAGGGTCATCACGCAGAGGCAGCTGGAAAAGATGATACATCTTAAGGATGCGGGATTGAAAGAGATCCGTTCGGCGGTCATGATTCAGTGCGTGGGGTCAAGAGATGAAGAACACCCTTATTGCAGTCGCATCTGCTGCGGTCATGCGGTGAAGAACGCTCTTAAATTAAAAGAACAGGATCCGTCTGTCCAGGTGTATGTCCTCTACCGGGATGTGAGAACTTATGGATTCTATGAAACCTATTACCACGAGGCCAGGGGTAAGGGAGTGATCTTCATCCGGTACGACCTGGAGAAGAAGCCGAAGATAGCCGTTGAAAATGGCCGGCTTCGTGTTTCTCTCTTCGATCCGGCAATGGGAAGTCAGGTCACGCTTCCTGCGGACCGTCTTATCCTCAGCGCCGGTGTCGAACCCAATGACCACCTGGATCTGGCGAAGATATTCGATGTCGATCTAAACCCGGACGGTTTCTTTATGGAGGCCAACCCAAAATCTGCCCCTCTCGATTCGGTGGACCGCGGGAAGTTCTTCTGCGGACTCTGCCATTCTCCCAACGGGATAGAAGATGCCATCTCCCAGGGAAATGCGGCGGCGGCCCGGGCAGGGGCAATCCTTGCTAAGGAGACGGTGGAAGAGAAGGCCTATCTGGCCTATGTGATCAAACGACTCTGTTGCGGGTGCGGACTCTGCGTAACCACCTGTCCGTATGGGGCGAGGGTGCTTAATGAAGAAGAGGTGAAGGCAGAGGTCGTGGATGCGCTCTGCCAGGGATGCGGGAACTGTGTCGTCGCCTGTAGGAATGCGGCTTCACAGCAGAGAAATTTTGAAAAAGGATTGAATCTGACTGTTCTCAATGAAGCGATTGATTAACCCTTCACTCCCCTCTCCCATTAGGAGAGAGGGATAGGGTGAGGGGAAATGGAGGAGGTTAACATGGCAGACTTTGAACCGAGGATCGTTGCTTTTCTTTGTCACTGGTGCACCTATACCGGAGCGGATCTTGCAGGGACCACCCGGCAACAATACCCTCCCAATATCCGTGTCATCCATCTGATGTGTTCCGGAGCAGTCGATTCCATTTATGTGCTGAAAGCCCTGATCGACGGTGCGGATGGCGTCTTGCTCGGAGGATGCCACCCCGGCGACTGCCATTACCAGACAGGCAATTATAAGGCGCGAAGAAGGGTGGCGATTCTGAAAGGCATTCTTAACCAGATGGGGTTTACCGAAGATCGAATCTGGTTGAAATGGATCAGTGCCAGTGAGGGAAAACTTTTCGCTGATACGGTGACAAAGATGACCAACGATTTGAAGAAGATGGGACCCAATCCCATGAAACAGTTGTGGAACGCATAATCCTCGTTTACCCTCCCCCTTGACGGGGGAGGGCGAGGGTGGGGGTGAAAACGATTAACGCCCCCCACCTTCATCCTCCCCCGCAAAGGGGGGAGGAGATTTTGAGGGTGATTTTATAATAGGAAAGGAGAATGACCGAACATGGCAAAGCAGACAGTGTTGAAAGTTTCGGGAGGAAGGACAGAAGAGACCATCAAAGGTTTTCTTAAATCGCTTTTAGAAAAGGGAGTTGTAGAGGCCATCCTCATTCCCAAGAGGCTTCCTTCCGGAGATGGATTTGCTCAGACCTTGATCCACGATCCTGAAAAGATGGATGGCGCTTGCATCCTTTCCCTGACCATGCCCGTTCAGTCCGCAAAGGTTGCCTCCAATCTCTCCATAAAGAATTTAAACAAGAAAGTCGCAGCCGTATTGAAAGCCTGCGAGATCAGGGCCATCGTGGAACTGGCTAAATTTCTTCAGGTCAAACTGGAAAACCTTATTGTCGTCGGCGTCGACTGTCCGGGAACGTTTGAAGTTACGGACTATGCAAAGATGGTTCAGGAGGGGAAAGAAAGCGGTAAACTGGAGGCAGAGATGTTGAAAGAAATGGAGAAGAGAGGGCCGATGGCTCCCCAGGGATATGCTTTCCGGCCTGCCTGCCAGATGTGTGAATATCCTGTTCCAAAGGCCGATATTCATATCAAACTCTTCGGTTACAAAACAGAAGAAGAGGTCGGACTTGAGATTGGAGATAAATTGGAAAAAGAACTGGAGGAGAAAGGACTCCTCTCTGCTTCAGGAAATGAACCTTCTTCGAGAAAGGAAGTTGTGGACAGGGTGGTTGCAGAGAAAGTGAAGAAGAGGGATGCAGCTTTTCAAGAATTTAGCGGGGGAGTCAAAGACCTCCAATCCTTTCTGGACCGGTTCTCAACCTGCATTCGATGCCACAACTGCATGGTGGCCTGTCCGATCTGTTATTGCAAGGAGTGTGTCTTCAGGACGGCCATCTTTGAGCATGAGGGAGACCAATTCTTAAGATGGGCGGATCGCAAAGGGGGGATCCGGATGCCCACCGATACTCTCATCTTTCACCTCATCCGGATGACCCATATGGTCACCTCCTGTATCGGTTGCGGACTCTGCGACAGCGCCTGCCCGAGCCGGTTGCCGGTCGCCACTCTCTTCCGGAGCGTTGGAGATAAGATCCAGAAGATGTTCAACTATGTTCCCGGAAGAGATGTCAATGAGGTGCCCCCTGTGGCCACCTTCAAAGAGGATGAACTGAAGATCGAATCAGGAGCGATCTAATTAATCCCTCACAAATTCCCCTCTCCCCGGTAGCACAGGCGTGACGCCTGTGGCCACCAGGGTTAGGGTGAGGGGGACATGTCAGGAGGATGTCATGGAAGTCGAGGCCAATAAGAAGGAAGAACTGGTTCCCATCTTCATCATGGGAAAGAGGTATGAGGTGCCTGCCTCTCTCACCATTCAGAAGGCGATGGAGTATGCCGGATATCAACTGATCCGGGGATGCGGATGCCGCGGAGGGATATGCGGAGCCTGCGGGACGGTTTACCGATTTCCAGGAAGCTATAAGATCGAGGTGGGGCTTGCCTGTCAGACCGTTGTCCAGCCCGACATGTATCTGACCCAGATTCCCTTCTTTCCGGCTACCAAGAGCATCTATGACATAGAGAAGGTCAAGCCTGCGATCGAGACCTTGGTCAAAAATTATCCCGAACTCCTCCGGTGTCTCCAGTGTAATACCTGCACGAAGTCTTGCCCGATGGATATTGAGGTGATGGATTATATCGCCGCTGGGATGAGAGGGGATATCACCCGATTGGCAGAGCTCTCTTTTGACTGCGTCATGTGCGGTCTCTGTACCTCCAGGTGCCCCGCGGAAATCTGTCAGTATAACATCGCCATTCTGGGCAGGCGGTTATACGGAAAGTACGTTGCGCCCAGAGCGGAACATCTGGCCTCGATGGTCAGAGAGGTTGAGAAAGGGAAATACGAACAGATGCTCCGTCAGTTGATGGACACCGATGAGGAAACATTAAAAAACCTTTACAGCGCCAGAGAGATCGAACCAGAGCAGGGGGATGAATATTGGACCCCAAAGGATAAAACTTATCTGTAAAGATCATTGCAAATTGCAAAATGTAAATTACAAATTGGAAAATGGGGACCGCTTAAAAGAAGATTGTGAGAAATTTTGCATTTTGCATTGCTAAATTTGCAATTTGCACTGTTATTTTGGAGGAATTATGCCCTATACAAGTGAGTTGAACGAGTTGATCAAAAGGGTTGAGGCAACGCGCCCCGGCAGGGTGGAAGCCAAGAGAAGAGGGGAAGAGTTTCCTTTGCTTACCTTGAAAGAAAGGGAGGAACGGCTAAAAAAGTATCATCCCGATTTCAAAAAAGGTTCACGAACGGAGATTCGTGTGGGTGTCAATAAGGGTTATTCGATCTCCCCGGAAATTGTTCATCTTCTCGAAGCCAAAAGTCGTGTCAACCCTGATGTGATTGATCTGAATAAAATCGCTTATAAAACCGATATCCTTATTCTCGGCGGAGGAGGCGCGGGAACGGCAGCTGCGTTGACCGCGCAGGAAAATGGAGTTAAGGCCCTGATCGCTACCAAATTGAGGCACGGGGATGCCAATACGATGATGGCGGAGGGCGGCATCCAGGGAGCCACGAAGGGAACGAAAGACTCCCCCTATTACCACTACCTCGATGTTTTGGGGGGGGGGCATTTTAAAAATGTTCCGGAGCTTGCCTATACCCTTGTCACGGAGGCTCCAAAGGTCCTGGCGTGGTTGGAAAATTTGGGGTGTATGCTGACGAAATTACCGGAAGGGCAGCTGAAGTCACTTCATGGGGGCGGTACATGCCGGAAGCGGATGCATTACGCTGCCGATATTACCGGCGCCGAGATCATGAGAACCCTGAGAGATGAGGCAAGAAACCGGGCAGAAGACATTAAGGTTCTGGAATTTTCGCCGGCTGTGGAACTGATCTTGAATGAACACGGCCATTGTGCGGGGGCGGTGCTTTATAACCTGGAAACGGAAGAATATTTCATCGTAAAGGCGAAAGCGGTGATTATGGCTACGGGAGGTTCGGGAAGACTTCATATTCAGGGATTCATGACCACCAACCATTACGGTGCGACCGGGGATGGTTTGGTCATGGGTTATCGGGCAGGGGTGAAGTTATGTTTTCTCCATACCGTCCAGTACCATCCAACCGGTGCGGTCTTCCCTGAGCAAGCAGAGGGTCTCCTGATCACAGAGAAGTTCAGGGGGGCAGGAGCCAATGTGCTCAACATTGATGGCGAACAATTCGTCAACGAACGGGAACCGAGAGATGTGGAATCCGCCTCGTTCATTAGAGAGTGTGATGAGGTTGGAAAGGGAATCCTGACGCCTACGGGTAAGTTGGGCATCTGGCTTGATTCTCCGATGATCGACATCCTTATGGGGGAAGGGGCGGTGAAGCGGGAATTCCCGGGCAAATTTATTTTGTTTAAGCGATTCGGGATCGATATCTCAAAGGATCCCATGCTGGTTTATCCCACGCTTCATTACCAGAACGGAGGCCTGGAATATAACAGCCTTTGCGAAACATCCGTCCCGGGATTTTTCGCTGCGGGCGAAGTTTCGGGTGGAGTCCATGGAGAAAATCGTTTAATGGGGAATTCGCTTCTTGACGTCACGGTCTTCGGCAGGATTGCGGGAGTAAGTGCATCGCTCTATACGAAAGACAAAGCGAAAGAAGGAAAATTGAACCTGGACCATGTCCGAAGATATCATAAAGAACTGGAAGAAGCAGGAATCATCACAGATCGCGTGGCTCCCATGCTCCTTCCCGACTACTCCAATCCCAAAGTGAGAGAGCGTCAGTTAACCGCCCACTATGTAGGCACAATCCGGTAAAACGTATAGCGCTTCTAATTACCACTTCACCATCATAAAAAAATTCCCCTTCCTCTTGGAGACTTTGTCGCACTGTCATTGCCTGCCTGCGGTAGGCAGGCGAGGGGGTGAAGCAACCGAAGCAATCTCATAAGAGGCTTACCGGTGAGCGAGCCAGAGGCCGAGGACAACACAGGCAAGTCCCAGAAATAACATCATTGAAATTCTCTCCGCAAGAAACAAAGCTCCCAGCCCGGCTGCGGTAATAGGACTGAGCGACAGGAAAACGGTGACCCTCGTTGGGGTCGTGTTGTTCAAGGCCCACAGCCAGAGTAACAGTTTAGTCCTTATCTTATCCGTTGGCCGTCGAGAGATCAACTTGAATTATTATACAAGGCAGCTTGAGCCGTTGGGGTATCAGCAGTGAGTAGGGTTTGGAAAAACTTTCTTGGATGGACACCTTGCCTTCTGGCGGTTTGGACCAGAGAGGGAAGGATGCTGTGGGTTTTGAGTCCGCTTTGGGATCTTGATCCGAAGCATATCTTTCGGAAGATCACCAGATGTCTGAGAGACTGTTCTGCGTGATTGTTGGTGGGCGGTACACCGGGGCGCCGGAGGGACCACCTCGGAGGTCTTGATCTTGTCGCGCAAATCCTCATAGATCGGTTCTCCCCGCGTTGCCGCTCTGCGGTCGAACCCCAGGGCGGAAGCAGGAACAAACTCAAGGCCGAATAGCTCCCGGAACAACTCGGTTGTTTTCCGATAGGAAATCCCAATCCGATAGCGTAAGTAGATCGCCACGGACTTTGCGACCGGCCCGATAGGGGCGTTCAACAACTCACCCTTGCCTGCCTGAACCACCGGGCGATTGCAGTGCGCACAGAATGCCTGCCCATGCCGATAGCATGTGACCAGGGTCCGGGGCTGGATCACGATATCTTCCTGAACGTGCTCCGTCGTTTCTTGGATCGGCCTCAAGTCCTCGGATTGACAATGGGGACAGATCCTTGGAGCAGGCACATCAACGGTCCTATCAATATGGTCTGGCTTGGGCCGTACCCATCCCGGATGTCCTATCGGCGCTCCACGTTTTTTCTTCTTCCCCTCATGGGACGACGAGGGACTCTCAGCATTGTTTTCACCTGTTTCCACTTCTTTCTTCTTATTCGGCTTAAATTGCCGTCGATGCAATGCCTGAAGTTTTGCCCTGAGCTGCGCATTGTCCCGCTCCAGAACCCATATCCGCTCATCCCTGGCTTTTAAGTCGCCATCAAAGAGATCGATGATTCGTAGATGCTCCTGATACACCTCATGGGCCCGCCGGTACTCTTCCAATACCCACTGGGTGGACAATCCATCCAGATACGGGCAACTGTGCCTGTATAAACATTCAAAATCATGCGGCGGATAGGGGTAACGCGGCACGCCTACTTGTTCTCCAGGTTCAGGATCTCCCAGTTGACTTTGGAAAGCGCCTGGATAAGCACCCAGAGCCTCTGGTAGCGCCTGCCCATCTCCAAAGCCTTCGGAACAATGTCCTTTCGTACATAGAGCGTTACGGTTTTTCTTTCTACCTTGGTCGTCAGGCT
Organism: Deltaproteobacteria bacterium; assembly: GCA_018333535.1. Classification (GTDB taxonomy): domain Bacteria; phylum Desulfobacterota; class BSN033; order BSN033; family UBA1163; genus RBG-16-49-23. Next base: position 35,948 of record JAGXTA010000095.1, read on the forward strand.
ATGGCCGCTCATGGAGGGCGACTTTGAGATCGTTCCGATCAGGAAACGATCGAGCATTGCCGCAATGTCCTCCCTCAGCCGGGCCTGGCGCTTCTTCAGGATATCTGCTCGGCTCATCTGGTCTCCCTTCTAATGTGAGTATTTATACTCATATATTTAAACCACAAAAATACCCACATGTCAAGAGAATTGTGGGCGCGTGATCAAAAATAATACAAAAGGACTAAACTGTTACAGACAGAGATAGCATTAAAGAGGGTCAGGTCTTTAATTTTGATGTTCATGAATTATCAAAAAGCAAGACTTGCCCCTAGGATTGCCATTTTTGAATGGATAAAGTTAAACGATATTGAAATATAGCAACCCCCAATCCTTTTCTGGGCGGCGAGGATGCGGTCAACCTTGGTGAAACGACCGCCGCCGCAGAGGATTTGACGCAATCGCCAGACTGCGATCGCGAAGTTTTTCCAGAATCTTGATCTTCTCAGAAAAAGGAAGTGTGGCGATTTGCTTTAGCATCTGCCGTTTGCTTTCCAAAACTTTGCGCATCCACTCGCTCATTTGTCATTACCAAAAAATCTGCGCCCGAATTGCTCCCATTTAGCAAACAACCCGTTTTGAGAAAGGATCGAGTCGAGCCTGTTTGTATCAAGGATGCTTTGATTCTCGAGTGTAATATACACCTTTTTTGAATTTTTTGAAGTAAAAATTTGGGAAATACTCCTCGGGGGCAAGATATTCAATTTATAAACCCAAAATACTCATTTCAATTTGGCCATCATTTTACCCTTTTTTAGGTTGATGAAATCCGTTATAATATGTCCTCCTATTTTTAAGAGGGGGAGGACGCAATGAAAATTCATGAGTATCAGGCCAAGGAGATTCTCAGGGGATACGGTATTCCTGTTCCAAAGGGAAGGGCGGCTGAAACGCCTGAAGAGGCGAGAAAGGTTGCTGAGGAGATTGGAGGAAAGCCGATCGTTGTCAAAGCCCAGATCCATGCAGGAGGCCGGGGCAAAGGAGGAGGTATTCGAGTTGTAAACAGTCCTGCAGAAGCTGAGAAGGCTGCGAAGGAAATTCTCGGGATGACCCTCGTTACTCATCAGACCGGACCTGCGGGCAGGGTGGTTCGGAAGATATTGGTCGAAGAGGGGGTGGAGATTAAAGAAGAACTCTATCTCGGTGTTGTGATGGACCGCTCCAGGGAGTGCCCGGTTATCATGGTCAGCCGTGAAGGAGGGGTGGAGATTGAAAAGATTGCCGCAGAGTCCCCTGAAAAGATTGTAAAGGAATGGGTGGAGCCTTATGTGGGATTAAGGCCTTTTCAAGCAAATAAGATCGGCTATGAACTCGGATTTGATCCCGGCCAGGTTGGAAAATTGAGAAGCGTGGTGAGCGGCCTTTATAAAACCTTTTACGAGAAGGATTGTCTTCTTGCAGAGATCAACCCTCTGGTACTCACCGGAGGCGGGGATTTGATCGCCCTCGATGCCAAAATCAATTTCGATGATAATGGCCTTTTCAGGCACAAGGAGGTTGCTGCCCTCAGGGATCTTAATGAGGAAGCCCCTCTGGAGATTGAAGCCTCAAAATATAATCTGAATTATATCAAGCTCGATGGAAATGTGGGATGCATGGTCAACGGTGCAGGGCTTGCCATGGCCACCATGGACATCATCAAGGTGTTCGGAGCTGAACCAGCCAACTTTCTCGATGTCGGCGGAGGCGCAACGGTCGAGATGGTCAAGAATGGGTTTAAGATTCTCATGTCAGATCCGGCGGTGAAGGTCGTCTTTATCAACATCTTCGGCGGGATCCTTCGATGCGATACGCTTGCCAGGGGAGTGACGGAGGCGGTTGAAGAGGTCAAGGTGAATGTACCTATTGTGGTGAGATTGGAAGGGACGAATGTGGAAGAGGGAAGGAAGATCTTAAGGGAGTCAGGTCTTAATTTCACCGTTGCCTCCGGCATGCAGGAGGGGGCCCAGAAGGTGGTGGAAGCGTTGAAAACAAAAGGTTAAGGTTGAGGTCAAGGTTAAGATAACGAATAATTTCCTGGCTCATGCATATCTCAACCTAAACCTTAGTCTAAACCTAATTCCGGAGGAATTCTATGAGCATTTTAGTTGATGAGAATACGAAAGTGGTGGTTCAGGGGATTACAGGTAATGAGGGCCTTTTTCATACGAAACAGATGACGGAGTATGGAACAAAGGTTGTTGCCGGAGTGACTCCGGGTAAGGGAGGTCAGAAGGTTGAGGGAGTTCCTGTTTTTAATAGTGTCATGGAAGCGGTTAAGAGTACCGGCGCAAACGCTTCAGCTATCTTTGTCCCTCCCGCCTTTTCTGCTGATGCGATCATGGAAGCCGCTGATTCAGGGGTATCTTTGGTTGTCTGTCTCACAGAGGGGATCCCGACGCTCGATATGGTGATGGTTCGAAAATATCTCAAAGAGAAGGGGACGAAGTTGGTTGGCCCAAATACTCCAGGAATCATTTCTCCAGGGAAGTGCAAAATCGGAGTAATGGCTGGATATATTCACAAACAAGGAACAGTGGGAATTATGTCCAGGAGTGGAACACTCACTTACGAAGTGGTGGATCAATTGACGAAGAAGGGGATCGGGCAGTCGACCTGTGTGGGTATCGGCGGGGATCAGATCATCGGTCTGAACTATGTGGATTTATTGGACCTTTTCGAAAAAGACCCAGGCACTGAAGCCCTGATCATGATTGGCGAGATCGGGGGAACGGCCGAAGAAGAGGCAGCCCAATTTATTGAGAAGCATGTGAAAAAACCTGTAGTCGCTTTTATCGCGGGATTGACCGCTCCTCCTGGCAGAAGGATGGGGCATGCGGGAGCCATCATTTCCGGAGGAAAAGGCACAGCCGGAGAGAAGATGAAAGCATTAGAGAAAGCAGGGGTCAAAGTCGTCAGGAATCCCGCATTGGTCGGAAGTGAACTTTCGGGTTTGCTGAAAAAGGCTTAATCTATATAAAAAACAATAATTATTTTAATAAGTTCTTAAAAAATGTTTATCTTTTTTTTAATTTATGTTATTTTAATGCTAAGAATTTAAAAGGAAGGTGATAGATATGATTGTTGAATTGAGAGACCGTTTAAAGGGACTGAGCAATCGCCTTGAAATTCTTCGGGGCTATCTTTGACATTGCAAAGAGACATGAAAAACTCGGTGAAATTGAAAAGATGATGCTGGAACCTCATTTTTGGGAAGGGGGTGAGGCCACACAGAAAATTTTGAAAGAAAGAACCTCCCTGCTTGATGGCCTATCGCCATGGGAACAGGAGAAAAAGGGGCTTGAGGAGATGGAAATCCTCCTCCAGTTGATTGAGGAGGAGAAAGATGATGGGGAAGCCCAGGAATTATTGGATAGGATAAAGAGGAGTGAAGAAGCGATTGGCCAGATGGAATTCAAAAGAATGCTGGGCGGGGAGAATGACGAAAGAAATGCGATTGTCAGCATCAATGCAGGCGCAGGCGGTACAGAGGCGCAGGACTGGGTTGAGATGCTCCTTCGAATGTATCTGCGGTGGGCGGAGAATAAGAGATACCGGACTGAGATCATCGATATCCTTTCCGGTGATGAGGCGGGATTGAAGAATGTGACCTTTACGGTCAACGGGCAATATGCCTACGGATATTTAAAGGCAGAGGTGGGAATCCATCGGCTCGTCCGGATTTCGCCCTTTGACGCGGGGGCAAGGCGACATACCTCATTTGCATCGGTTTTTGTCATTCCAGAGGTCCCGGATGATATTATGATTGAGATCGATGAGAAAGATTTGAGAGTTGACACCTACCGGTCGAGCGGGGCAGGGGGGCAACATGTCAACAAGACCGATTCAGCGGTCAGGATCACCCATCTTCCAACCGGAATGGTTGTCCAATGCCAGAATGAGCGATCTCAGCATAAGAATAAGGCGACTGCCCTGAAGATATTGAAGGCCCGCCTATACGAAAAGCAGATGGAAGAGAAGTCTGAGAAATTGGGGGAACTTCACAGCAACAAGAAAGAGATAGCCTGGGGAAGCCAGATTCGTTCTTATATTATGCATCCTTACAAAATGGTGAAAGATCACCGGACCGATGCGGTCATCCACCAGGTGGATCGGGTGATGGATGGAGAGATCGACGGGCTGATCCGGGCCTATCTGCTTAGCCCCTCTTGATTTAACATAAGAGAAACAATTGACTTTCTATGAATGAAGACATATCATTAAAGGGACCATTAGAAAAGACGATGCCGGAAGAGGAGAGAAATCTATTCGGAGCGCTGGAGGAAAAGATCGGTTATCTCCTGACGAAATATCAGGAGCTAATAAAGGAAAAAGACCGGTTGGCGGCTGAGGTCGATGCGGAAAGGGATAAGAGGGTTCGTTTGGAGAAGAGGATGGAACTCCTCTCCCAGGACAGGGAAAGTGTCAAAACCCGGATTGACCAGCTCCTTCACCGTTTACGAAGCGTCGATCTATAAGTTCTCTGTATAGTTATTGAGATTTAAGACCTGTGATCGAGTCGGGCGAGAAGGTTGGGTGATGGGAAAAGAGAGGTCGGTTGAAATTAAAGTTTTCGGGCAAACCTACACGGTAAAGACGGATGCCGAAGAGGGCCATATTCAGGAAGTGGCCAGGTATGTGAATGATAAGATGAACGAAGTTCTGAAGAAAACGAGAAGCGTCTCTACCTTGAATGTGGCGATATTGACGGCCCTCAATATTGCCGATGATCTTTTGAAGGAAAAAGATTACCGAGCGGCGATTCTTCGAGAAATTGAAGTAAGATCAAAAGACCTGGCCGATAAAATTGATATCCAGATAGGAGGAAAGGAATCAGGGAAGATTAGCATTACAGGCTAAAGTTCCCCTGGGGTGGTTATGATGGCCGGACAAGCCGAAATAAAACAGCCCGAAAAGGGAACCCTCCCCAATGGGTTGTTTCGGGCGGCCGACCGGATGACACCTCACGGGGAATTGCAAGGAACACCGTCGTGAGAAGATTGAAGGTGTGATGGGATAGAGAAGAGGATTGAGTTTTGAATCCTGAGGCGAGAAGAGAATGGCTTTGATACGGATTTTGATTTTGAATATGATTGAAATTCTTGGCAGGTCCTTCCAACCGAAGGTCCATCTGGAAAAGCGTCTCCGGGATGTGAGGAGATTAACAAACCAGAGAAAGCGTCATATTTTCCCCTTGGGAAGGCCGGCAGAATTTCATGATATAAAAAAGGCGAGATGGAAATTCCCCCCGGGATTTTCCATGTTACTTTCTCCCTCTCGGATAACATCAAACCCTGGTTATTCTCTCTCCAATCTTCATTGCCTTTCTCCTCTCATTTGACGAACCTTTTTTCAGCAAAGAAAAGGAGGTGAGTTAAACGTTGAACCTATCCGTGGGATTTTATATCATTGTGGTTTTAGGTATGGCTTTTCTCGGAGGAATCATCGGATTTCTTCTGAATAAAAGGTACTCTGAGGCTAAAATAGGCGCAGCCAAAGAGGCTGCTAAACGGTTGATCGAAGAGGCGAAGAAAGCGGCTGAGATCTTAAAAAAAGAAGCTCTGCTCCAGGCCAAAGACAAGTTCTATCAGGAGAAGGCAGAGTTCGAAAAAGAGACCGTAGAGAAAAAACAGGAACTCCAGAATCTGGAGAGAAGGATCATCCAGCGAGAGTCCCATCTGGACAAGAGGATCGAACTTCTTGATTCAAAAGAAAACGAGATCACACGCAAAGAAAAGACGATGATTCTGCAGGAGAAAACAATTCAAGAACAGGAGAAGAAGGTGGCTGAACTGATTCAGAAACAGCGAATCCAGTTGGAAAACATAGCCAAGATGTCTTCTGAAGAAGCTAAGCGCCTCCTGATGGAATCGATGGAGGAAGAGGCGAAACATGAGGCAGCGAAAGGGATCAAGAGGATTGAGGATGAAGCAAGAGAGACGGCTGACAAGAAAGCAAAAGAAATTATCAGCTTAGCCGTTCAACGTTATGCTGGAGAATATGTGGCTGAACAGACGGTTTCTGTAGTCAGTTTGCCAAACGAAGAGATGAAGGGGCGAATCATCGGCCGGGAGGGTCGGAATATCAGAGCCCTTGAAGCGGCTACAGGAATTGATCTGATCATCGATGATACCCCTGAGGCTGTCATTCTTTCGGGATTCAATCCTGTCCGCAGGGAGGTCGCCCGGGTTTCCCTTGAACGATTAGTGAGCGATGGCCGAATCCATCCTGCAAGGATTGAAGAGATCGTCCAGAAAGTGGAGCAGGAGGTGGAGACCACGATGCGCGAAGCCGGCGAACAGGCCACCTTCGATGTAGGAGTACATGGCATCCACCCTGAATTGATCAAACTGATCGGGCGCCTTAAATATCGTACGAGTTATGCTCAGAATGTCTACCAGCACTCTCTGGAAGTGGCGTTCCTTACCGGAATCATGGCCGCAGAGTTGGGCATCAATGTGAAACAGGCCAAGAGAGCAGGGCTTCTCCATGATATAGGGAAAGCAGTAGATCATGAGGTGGAAGGACCCCATGGCCGGATCGGAGCGGATTTAGCGAGAAAATATGGAGAATCGCCTGCGATCGTACACGCCATTGCCTCCCATCATGAAGAGGAAAAACCGGAGTCGATTCTGGATGTTCTGGTAGAAGCCGCGGATGCCCTTTCGGGCGCGAGGCCAGGGGCAAGGCGCGAGATGCTGGAGACCTATGTCAAACGGCTGGAGGATCTGGAAAAGATTGTCCAGTCGTTTCAGGGGGTGGAAAAATCGTATGCCATTCAAGCGGGAAGAGAGATCCGGGTGATGGTCCAGCCCGACCGGATCTCAGACGAGGCCTCTGCGATTCTTTCAAGAGACATCGCCCGCAAGATCGAAAAAGATCTCACCTATCCCGGTCAGATCAAGGTGACAGTGATACGTGAGATGAGGGCGGTGGAGATCGCCAAGTAATTAAAGTGATCAGTCACCAGTAATCAGTGACAATGACGTCAAATACTGACGACTGATTACTGATAACTGATCACTGTTTTCAAAGGATTTAGGCATGCGTATTCTTTTTATCGGAGACATTGTCGGGAAACCTGGCAGGCAGGCGATCGATCGACTTTTAAGAAAAGTCGTCAGTGACTATGGAATTGAGTTTGCGATCGCCAACGGGGAGAACGCCGCAGGGGGAATGGGAATAACCCCTGCCATCGCCCTTGAGATTCTGGAGCAAGGAGCGGACCTTCTGACTTCAGGAAACCATATCTGGGCCAAGAAAGAGATTTTCCCTTTCCTGGATAAGGAGAGCAGGATCTTAAGGCCTGCAAATTATCCGCCTCATGTCCCGGGTCGAGGTGCGGGTGTTTTTCAATCGAAGAACGGGGAAAAGATCGGGGTGATCAATCTTGAGGGAAGGGTCTTTATGAAACATCTTGATTGTCCCTTCCGCGTTGGAGAAAAAGAGATTGAACCATTAAGAAAAGAGACTCCCATCATCGTGGTCGATTTCCATGCGGAGGCCACTTCTGAGAAGGTGGCGATGGGATGGTTTTTAGATGGTAAAGTGACGGCTGTACTGGGAACCCACACTCATGTTCAGACCAGTGATGAAAAGATTCTGGATGGAGGGACAGCTTATATAACAGATGTGGGGATGACCGGGCCGCTGGATTCGGTCATCGGGATACGAAAACAGGTGGCTGTAAATCGGCTCTTAACACAGATTCCGTGGAAATTTGATGTGGCAACGGATGAGGTTGAAATGCAAGGGGTGATCGTTGAAGTTGACCCACTGACAGGGAAGGCAAAAGGGATTCAGAGGATCAGAATTTCCTTGGACCAACGGAGCGGATTGCCATGAGCAGAGTCAAACATAACGGAAAGATAACGGTTTTCGACATTTTTAAAGAGAGGGGCTTCATAGAGCAGGTGACCGATGAGATAAATGTTCCAAAAATATTGGGAGGCAGGATTACCTGTTACATCGGCTTTGATCCGACGGCTTCCAGTTTTCATGTGGGAAACCTGGTGCCCATTATGTCATTGGCTCATATGCAAAGACACGGTCATCGACCGATTGCATTGGTAGGGGGAGGGACAGGTCTTGTTGGAGATCCCAGCGGAAAAGATGAGATGCGGCAGATTTTAACCTATGAAGAGATTAATAAGAATGCCGAAGCTCAGAAGAGGCAATTTTCACGGTTTTTAGATTTTTCAGAGGATAAGGCTCTTCTATTAAACAACGCTGACTGGTTAACCCGGCTGAACTATATCGATTTTCTTCGAGATATTGGCGTTCACTTCAGCGTCAATCGGATGTTGGCAACAGAGTCGATAAAGACCCGGTTGGAGACAGGGCTCTCCTTTATCGAATTCAATTACCAGCTCCTCCAGGCCTATGATTTCTGGCATCTTTTTAAGAATTACGACTGTTTGATGCAGATGGGGGGAAGCGATCAGTGGGGGAATATCGTAGCCGGAACCGATCTGATTCGTCGTCTCGAAAGCAAACAGGCTTATGGAGTGACTTTTTCGCTCATCATGACCGCAGACGGAAGAAAAATGGGCAAGACTGAGAAAGGAGCTGTCTGGTTAGACCCTGAACGCACATCTCCTTATGAATATTATCAATTCTGGATCAATACGGATGATCGGGATGTGAGGAGATTTTTGGCTCTCTTCACTTTTCTCCCGATGGAAGAAGTTGAGGAATTTGGGAGGCTAAAAGGGGCTGAAATTAGAAAAGCCAAAGAAATTCTTGCATTTGAAGCGACAAAAATTGTTCATGGGGGAGAACAAGCAAGCAAAGCAAGGGCAGCATCCAGGGCCCTTTTTTCCAAAGAGAAAACAGATGAAGGCTCAATTCCAACTACCCATCTGGGGGAAAAGGAATTTGTTCAGGGAATTCCAATATTTAAGTTGTTTGAGACAACCAACCTCTCAACCTCTGGTTCAGAAGCAAGGCGATTGATTGAACAAGGGGGGGGGTATTTAAATGAGAGGAGGATTGAAAAATTTGACCTTATGGTAACCCTTGAAGATTTCAATGAAAAGGGCGAGGTCCTGTTAAGAGCAGGAAAAAAGAAGTTTCATCGAATAATAATACTTGACAATAATTAAAAATTAATTATAATTATAAGGTTTTGGTTAAAGTTGAAATAGAATAGTTTGAGAAATTTTTCTCCTTGACAAAAAGGTGGATTTGGTTTATACATTAAAATGGTTTAGAGTCGTTCTTTGAAAAGAGAATAGGGGTTATTGATTCTGGGT
>JAGXTA010000096.1 GCA_018333535.1 Deltaproteobacteria bacterium
TATTCCTTGAGCTTGCCATTGGGTTGCATCCATCCCCAGGCTTTGCATAAAGCTCTGGAGATATGGGACCTCCCTTTCCCGTAGAATTGAGAAATCGTCCTCTGGATGAAGCAAATGTCTTGAGGCTCAATATCCCGGCACCGGTACCGGAAGACGACTGACTCCATAACGCTCTCCTTGCTCCTGGAGAACGTTATACAACATTGTTGAATCTGACGCCAGCTTTTTCTTTATTCGGTTGTCAAAGAGCTTTTTTCAAAGAGCTAAAGTGTTACCATTACCAAATTTTTGAAATAAGTTCTCTGACTATTTAATCATGAGAGATTGAAGCCCGTGTCTTACCTTTTACCCCTTGATTCACCACGGAACCGGGCCACCTTCCGATCAGAACATCCAAAACATTTTTAGCTGTTCTTCGTTTCAATTCACTGATTGACTCTTCAGAATAGAAACCCACATGTGGAGAGAAAATGACATTCTCCATTGCGAGCATGGGATTTTTAGAATCGGGCGGCTCTTTCTCCAGCACATCGAGTCCTGCACCATTGATGAGGCCTTCCTGCAGAGCCTGAATCAGGGATTTCTCATCGATGATGGGCCCCCTTGAAGTGTTAATGAGAAGAGGCTTTTTATCCATCTTTTTAAATTCTTTTTCTCCGATCAGGTGGCGGGTTGAGTCATTCAAAGGGCAGTGGATGGAGATGAAGTCCGATTCCTTGAGAACCGCATCGAAGTCTTTAAGCTCAATGCCTTCAGGGACTTCTTTGAGATAAGGGTCATAAGCAATAACTTTGACCCCGAAAGGGAAGATCATTTTTGCCACCTCGAGGCCGATCTTTCCAGATCCGAGCAAGCCAAGGGTTTTTCCACTGATCCGGCCAATAGGGATGCCCTGACGAAAATCCCACTGATTGGATTTTACCATTCGATCGAAGAAGGCCGTTTTTCTCGCAAGCGTTAGAATCAATGCTGCCGCATGGCTCGCCACCTCTTCGATGCAGTAATCCGGCACATTCGCGACGATGATTCCAAGATCGGTGGCGGCCTTCAGGTCGACGGAATCCACTCCGACCCCATAACGTGCAACCACCTTGCAATTGGGAAGTTGCTCTAACACCCTTCGGGTAAGCAGTGCGTATTGGTTGATCAGCCCGTCCGCCTCTTTGCAGGCACGGATCAGATCTTCTTCTTCCCTGACCTGGAATAAGGCCAGTTCTGCCCCGATTTGAACACATTCTTCCTTCTCTTCTTGGATAGAACCATGATCACAATCAGTGATAACCACCTGATAGGGATGTTGCTTCATTTTAACCTCTCCTCTATGGGATCAAGATCACTTTGGCGGCCTGAAGATTTTCTAATAAACGGAACGCTTCCTCCCATTTTTCGAGCGGAAGTTGATGGGTAATGAGTTTTTCGGCAGGCAGGAGCCCTTTTCCGATTAAACCAATGGCCTTTTCCCAGGCCGTCCAGCTACTGGAGAAACAGAAGTCATACCGGAGGGCTTTAAAGATTCCCCGGTCATAAGGAATGGGTATCTCTTCTTTCCCGGAGATGCCAATGGCACATATCCTGCCCAATCTTCTAACCATCTCAAAGGTCTGGTAAATCGCTCTTCCACCTCCCGAGGTTTCAATGAGGATATCCACCCCAAGGCCATTCGTCATTTCAAGAATCATCTTAACGGGATCTCCCTGATCGACATTGATGGTAAAATCCGCACCCAGCTCTCTGGCCTTCTCAAACCGTATTCCTTCGTCCGAACTTCTTCCGGTTACCCCTATCATCCTCGCTCCGGCCGCCCGTGCAATGGCAAGGGAGATCAGACCAATGGGACCGGGCCCGGTGATGAGGACCGATTCTCCTGCCTGCAACTGGGAACGTTCGAGAATCGATGTGACGCAGATTGCAATGGGCTCAATGACCGCCCCCGCTTCAAAAGAGATCGTATCCGGAAGACGATGAAGAAGCCGGGCAGGACCTGCTACATATTTGGCATAGGCCCCGTTGGTTCCAATGCCATAGGCTCTCTTTTGCTCGCACGCCTGGGGAAAACCGCTCTGGCAGGTGTAGCAAACCCCACAGGCTCCGGTGCGGGTTTCGGTCACGACCCGATCCCCCACCTTCCATCCTCCGACCTCCTTTCCAACATCAATAATCACTCCTGAAAATTCATGTCCCAGAATAACCGGAGGCCAGTAGGGGTGAGCGTCATGGTAGATGTGGAGGTCGCTTCCACAGACGGATACGGCCTTCACCTCGATTAAGACCTCGTCCTCTTTCATCTTGGGTTCAGGAACTTCCCGGATTTCAACCAGTCCCTTTCCCTTCCCATATTTTACAACGGCTTTCATTTGCTCTCCTTTCAATGTGTCACTGCATTTCTTTAATCACAGGTAATATTTCCCCGCCCCTTTGAAGGATGGCGACCCTTGCATGACGGCCCATTCGTGAAAAGGCGATTTCCAGCGCCTCCTGAGGACTTGAGGAATGGGTCAAGCCTAACCTCTCTGTTTCCTCTTTTGATATCCCCTTTGACACCATGATCCCACTGGCCCTTTCTTTGATCACCCTTCCCACATGGACGAGATGGGCTGCCGCTGTCAATTTATGAATCTTCCCCTGGCGCACCCATTGATCAACCGTTTCGAAGGTCTGATATCCAAACTCAAGGACCTCCGGATGGCTTGGAGAGACCCCTTCCGGGCAAAGGGAGACCAGGATCACCACGCCATCCTGTTTGACCGCCAATTCCGAGGCATAGATTCCTTTTGAAGCGAGCCAGAGCTCGGAGTCGTAGGGATGAGAATCCACAACCACGATATCCGCATCCCCGGGGAGTTCGGCTTGATAGACCTGGAGGGATCGAGCGGCCCCCCTTCGATAGGCCAGGAGCGGATCTCCGGCAACAGCATCAACGGTTCTGCCAGTTCCGTCCTGAATGGTGTTAATAATCCATTTTAATCCTGCTTTCAGGGCAACTTGCTCAATCTCGTCCTTTACCGGATTTTCTATTTTTCCAAGAATCTCACGGCCCCGGAATCGGGCGCTCAGCCAGTGGGTCTTACCTGTGGTCTCCTCTCCGCAGATTCCAGGCTGTATGATGTTGCATCCGCCGCTGAATCCAGAGACCCGGTGCGGAACGATCTGGCCGACGCCGATGATGAAATCAACTTCCTTAACCATCCAGTTAACGAGGATGGGAGTTCCCTTTTCTGTCTCCCCGAGATGGATGAGCTGAGAAGAATCCCACCAGGCGTGATTGAGAATGGAGTATTGTCTCGAAAGTTCTTGTCCAAACTTCCCGATCATCTCCTCTTCTGTCATGGGGCGATGAGTGCCAAGGGCTACAAGGATTCGGATTCTGTCTTTTTTGATTCCAGCCTTCTCCAGTTCTTTGATCAAACAAGGGAGAATGTTCTGGACAGGTGTGCTCCTCGTATAATCATCCACCACCACCAGCACCTTTTCATGCCCCTTAAGTATACGGGATAGGGGAAGAGACCCAATGGGGTGAGAGAGCGCTTCTTCAATGATCTGTTCTTCGCTCATCTCAACCTCGACGATGGAAGGGGAGAAAACTCCAAGGAGGTTTTCCTCCGGAACGTCCAAAGACCCTAAATCACGATATGGAAAAGTGATACGCATAACCACTCCTCAATGATCAATTGTCAATTAGCAATTTAAAATTTATAACTCCTAATGTTACCTCTAAAAATGTCATTCCTGCCCCGATTTCCATCGGGATAAACTCCAGCAGGAATCCAACTTTAAAATACTGGATTCCGGGTCAAGCCCGGAATAACAATCAAAGGAAAGGGATTTATGATGCATTATATTAGCAATTTCTGATTCTTCAGTCCTCATTTTTCACTGATTACTGCTAACTGCCAACTGCTTACTGTTCATTTTCCTCGTGCTTCTTTAATTGCCTTAAGAAAGGCTCTTGTATTCTCCGTAATGACATTGAATTTTTTTTCTTTTACTGCTTTTTTATCTACCAATTCCCCTCCCACTCCAAGGGCTGTGGCGCCGGCCTTGATAAAAGCGCCTACATTCTGGAGGTTGACCCCGCCTGTGGGCACAAGGAGAATCTGGGGCAGGGGCCCCCTGATGGCTTTAAGATATTCCGGTCCCCCTAATTGAGCGGCTGGGAAGACCTTTACCATATCCGCCCCGGCATTCCAGGCCGTGAGGATTTCAGTGGGGGTCATTGCTCCCGGAATGACGACAGCGCTATAACGATGGGCAAGTTGGATGAGATCGAGGTTGAGTGTGGGGCTGACAATGAATTGAGCGCCTGCCAACAATGCGGCCCTTCCTGTTTCAGGATCGAGAATGGTTCCTGCCCCCATGATAATTTCGTCCTTATATTTCCGGGTCAATTCTTTGATGACATCAATTGCTCCCTGAACGCTCATGGTGATCTCTATTAAACTGATCCCGCCCGCCTTAATGGCATCGGATACCTCGATTGCCTCCTGTGCGGAAGAGACCCGCACCACAGGAATCACCCCTTCTTCGATCATTCGGTTGAAAATGTCTCGCTTCTCCATTTAGGTCCTCCTCGCTTAAATTCATAACTCATAACTCATAACTCTTTCTTCTTCTACCTCGATATCCTCAGCCCTGCGCCTTTTAACTGCGCCTCTACTTCTTCGAGGTTGCAGCAGTTGAAATCGCCAGGGACCGTATGCTTCAATGCCGCAAAGGCGTTTCCATACTGAACACCTTTCTGAACATCTTTCTCCATAAGCCACCCATAGAGAAATCCGGCCGTAAAAGAATCCCCCGCGCCCACCCGGTCCACAATCTCCACTTCATATTTTCTATCCCTGAAAATCTTTCCATCCTGATAGGCGATGGCTGTCCAGTTGTTCCTCCAGACCGAGAGGTCTTCCCTCAGCGTGATGGCAACAACCTTAAATTTAAAAATATGAGCCAGTTTTTCTGCAACGGCCTCATAGTCTTTTTCTTTAATCCCGAAGACGATATTGGTGTCTTCCTCTGTCGTGATGAGAATGTCCACATTCTCCATCAGTGGCTCCTGGATTTTTTTAGCATCCGCAGGCATCCAGAGTTTTTTCCGGTAATTGAGGTCATATGAGACCGTCAATCCGGCCTTTTGGGCGGCCTTTAAAGCCTCCGCGGTTGCCTCACTTGAAGAGGCGCTCAGAGCAGGGGTGATCCCACTCATATGAAAATGTTTCGATCCGGCGAATATCTTTCCCCAATCAATCTCACCCGGCTGGACCATACTGATCGCAGAATTGGCTCGATCATAAAGGACACTGGATGCCCTTGGCGAGGATCCAAACTCGACAAAATAGATGCCTGCCCGTCCTTTGTCCGACCAGACGATATGGGAGCAGTCCACGCCAAATTGCTGGGCACGATTCCGGATGAGATATCCCAATCCATTCTTCGGAAGTTTTGAGACCCAGGCGCTTTTCAATCCCAGGCGGGTCACGCCCACTGCAACATTGAGTTCCGCTCCACCCGGATTGACATCGAAACTGTGTGCCTGCTCCAATCGCTGGAAGTTGGGAGGTGAAAGCCTCACCATTGCCTCTCCAAAAGTGACGACGTCGTACATAGCAATTTCTCCTTTCAGGATCTATTTTTGTGCGATCACCTCATAAACCTGGGTACTACTTTCGCTGTAGAGTGCTTTGATTTTGGGAGAGAGCGCTTTATGGTCAGCGGAATCCCTCCAGGCGGTCGATGTCTCAAGAGATTGAAAACGAATGACCATCTGGTAGACTGCTTCTTTTTCATACTCTTTCAGGAGGACTACGGAAACGAAACCTGTTTGTTTGGACATGGCGACGCTATATTCCTCTTTAAAAAGCGCTTCAAAATCCTTTTCTTTCCCTGGGATAACATGAAACGTGACGTGCCGTTCGATCATAATAATATTCTTCCTTTATATTTCATCATATTTTTTCGAAGATATCAGGTCGAGCAAAAGAAATGCCACCGACTTCCATTGAAAGAGTAGGGTAGAGGATGGAACGGGTGATCATTTCCGGTCCCTTTGATGTAGCAAGAATGGTGTCCTCTGATTTTGTTCCGGTGAGCGATGGATTCCAGGTAAAAGCCTGGTTCTCCTGGATGATATCCGGGGTTTTGAGATTGGTTCGATAATCCCTACCCGTGTAACCGATCGAGCCGCCCTGATGATGAAGTTTCCATTCTTCCGGGTATCCTTTTTCCCTGTAGGCGTCGATCCCTTTTTGGAGGACTTCCCTTGCGGGAATTCCGGGCCGTGTATGAGCCATCATCATACAGTCGATAAAAACGTTGGCCTCATACTTTACTCTCAATTCCTCAGGCAATTTCCCGAAATGAACAAAACGGGTCAGAGATACGATGAGTCCCCATTTCCTTGCATTGACAGAGACCATCAGAAACTTCTCCACCCTTTTCTCAGTCGGGATAGGGTGACGGAATTTGGAGATTCGTTCATCTGCGGCTGACATCAACGTGATGGGATCAATCCGGTCTTTCCACAATTCCTTGCAAAGCCTACCCACCACTGCTGACTCTTTTTCCCCCTTCTTCGTCTTCATCATCGTCTTTTCCAATGCCTTGGAAACTTTTTTTCCTAACCATCGATACCGCTTCTGTTCTTCAGGCGTTAAGGAATATCGCAGTTTTGCCACATCCTCAGTCATCGCCTGGGCATTCGGAAAGGGAGCATCGCTTCCCAGAGGTCCTTCTCCGGTCAGTTCTTTGATGATGGAGGCCTCCTGATCCTCATGCCAGGGAAATGTTTTTACAATAAATCCCTGTTTCTCGAGGTTTTCTTCTTCAATCATACGAGGGGCTTCGATGTTACTTGAGATGACAAACTTCGATTCTTCAGTGATGAGGAGCGAGGTGGCCCCCATCTCCGTTGTGATGCCAACAAGATTGAGGCTGCCTCCGGTCATCCAGCAAAAATTTGCCTGACGTTTGAGGAGGAGTGCCTTCAGGCCTTTTATTTGAAGAAACTCTCGAACTCTTCTTTCTTTTTCTTTGATTTCATCTGCGATCGACATTGTTTCTCCTCAGATTTTAACCCCATCACCCTATCCCCTAGGGGTAGAAGTGAGGTTAATTCGGGTCTGGTTGTAAATGGGCATTTTTCGTCATGCCGGACTTGATCCGGCATGACGAAAGTCTTGAAAATACTGGATTCCGGCCTCCGCCAGAATGACGACCCTTTGGGAAACCTTTTAACCCCTCTCCCTTGAGAGGTAGAAAGAGGATTGAGGGTGAATCTTACTGAGCCAAAACCTCTGCCCAGGTTGTGACCGTCCATTGGGTCTTGAACAGGTCGTTGACGGCGTCCTTGGCCTTCTCACGGAACGAGTTAGCATCCGGAATGATGACCTGCATGCCCTTGCGCTGGAGATCCACCAGGATCGCTGCCTCGCCGGTTTTAATCTTGTTAATAGCCCATTCCTCTGCATCCTTGCCTGCCTTGACAATGAGGTCCTGGTCCGCCTTGGGCAGTTTGTCGAAGAAAGGCTTGTGAATCAGGATTCCTGCGGTCTGAACAAGGTGATTGGTGATGATCAAATGACTCTGGACCTCGAAAAGCTTGAAAGATTGAATTTGTGGCAGGTCGCCTTCGGAGGCTTCGGCCTTTCCCGTCTTAAGTGAATTGTAGAGTTCAGGCAAAGGAACTCCGACGGGGTCTGCACCGACTGCCTTCCAGACAGCCATCCAACTGGGAATAGGAGGGAGCCGTAGCTTCAGGTTGTACGCATCAGCCGGCGTGTAGATGGGCCTCTTCGCCGTCGTTTGCCTGAGCCCTCGATAAATGGTGGCTAAGTATTTGAGGTCGTTCTTCTCAAGTTGGGCCCGTGCATCCTTTCCGAGCTTGCCATTCCAAATACGCATGTAGTGATCGAAGTCCTTCATGACATAGGGACCGGTGAAGAAATAGTATGGCGGCGCATAGTGTTCGAGAAAAGCGGTGCCGTTGGACTGCATCTCGATTTCGCCGTTCCGGCTCATTTTGTTGATGTCAATCTCGGCCTTCGTCCCTGCGTCGATCTTAACTTCGATCCGGCCTCCGCTTCCCTTCTCAACCAGCTCCTTGAACTTCTCAGCCGCCTCAACGACAATCCCCCCTTTAAATGGGCTTGCGAGACGAATGGTCGTCTTTTTCTCCTCCGGCTTTACGGATGGGCCTGCCCCGGCACAGGCAAACAGAAAACAGGCCATAGCAATCATTACAAGAATAAAACCCAATCTCATTACCTTCATTTCTTTACCCTCCTTTCTGATCAAGATCATTTCTTGATCTCTTTGACCAATTTTCCAAAGAACTCGTGATCATTGGCCATCAATTTACCGAATGCCTCCGGGCCGAGGTAGGAGAGGTTGACGGCCATATCTTTAGCTGTTTTTTGGAAGGCCGGATCCCCCATCCCAAGTTTGAAGGCATCGTGGAGCTTCTTGATCGCATCGGCAGGAGTGCCCTTGGGGGCGATCAGTCCGCGCCACATCCCCATCGCAAAATCAATGCCCTGTTCTTTTACCGTTAGCACATCCGGAAACATCTCAAGTCGCTTCTCAGCAAAAAGGGCGATGATTTTTAATTTACCTGCCTTCACATGCTCGATGCCTTCAGGAGGAGAGACAGAGACAGCATTGATGTGGGCGCCGAGAATGGCCGTAACTGACGGACCTCCGCCAGAAAAAGGAATATGGTTAAACTTCACGCCGGCGGCCTTCTCAAAGGCAAGGGCCACGAGGTGGACGCCTCCTCCTGCCCCGGAATTCCCTACCGTAATCATATCCGGGTTTTTCTTTGCAAAGTCCACAAATTCCCGAAGGTTCTTCCAGGGCATATCTGATCGGATGAGAAACATGGAGGGGTCGCTCACCACATTGAGGACAGGCTCAAAATCTTTGGTATCGTTCAAAAGGTGAGGCATCATATTATTTCGACCGACTGGATCTGAATGGTGAAATAACCTTTGATGCCTAATTTTTCTTTCCAATATTGTTCCCATTTATCTCTTGCATATTGTCTGATCAGGATCATTTTGGAAAGATTGGTTACTGCCTGGTCCGACCATCCCCATGCGATTTTCTTGAGACGACGGCCAATCTCTCTAAAAACTCGTTCCAGCAATGAGGTCGTCTTAGG
>JAGXTA010000097.1 GCA_018333535.1 Deltaproteobacteria bacterium
AGAAACGTCTTGAACTGGCAACTGTCCAGATGGCGCCACACCCGCTCAGGAGCATGATCATACAGGGATGTCATGGCTCCACATTCCGGACAGGGCCAACGGATCCCTTCCGGATGGGTTGCCCATACATCTACTCTCTGGTTCTCGACATCCAACGTCACTCGTCCCACCGTCCAAGGTTCTTCAATACCCAACAAGTAACGGTAAAGTTCAGTGTCTCGCATGGCTCCAGTCCTCCTTGGAGCCATTTTACCCTAAACTATCACCCATTAAAAACCCGGAAGAACCATTTTTAATGGGGTGAGATTGGGAATGTTCAATTTGTGTCCCCAGCAAGTTAAGGAGAATTCAGCCATTATGTCAATTTCCGAATCAGATGGAAAAATACAGGATGATGCCATTGGATATATTGTTTTACCAATCATCGAATCTATCTTGCTCAATATCTTCTCTCTTTTCTCCTCAAAGCGGGAAACAAGTTCTAAGTCACCAAGAATGCTCACATAATAACCTTCATGCATTACTAGCCTGCCATCTTGTAATCTTACTACAATATTTATTAGAGGGTCTACTATATCCTCGTCTCGAATTTTCTCTCCGAATGCATCGACAACCGCCTTTCGACCAAGATGTTGCGATTGACCTATAAAAACCACCCCCCCCCTTGTTCCCTTCATTTTATAAGGAACATTTTGATACGACCTTTGGAATCCCTCTCGTGTATCCTCTTTAGCAAAACTCCAGATTGAAAGAGAGCTATAAACTTTAATTCCCAGTAAAACGACTTCTTTTCCTAAAAACTCGTCTTTTATTCCCTTGAGAGTTTTATCTTTAGACCGTTCACTCGATTCAGAGATACCCACGAAAAACAAATTTAGAATTAATGCGATTTGGAGCATGTGCTTATATGGCAGTTTAGATGTAAATGTTGATCTGATAATTCCCATAATATCCTCCTTCTGACTCGCATGGGCGGAAGGGTCATTTTTTCTTGGGTCTCCGTTTCGTTCCCCAGTTTCTGAGTTCTCCGCCAAACAATGCTGTTGGATGCAAGTTGTTTTCGTTTAGACTCCGCCACAATTTCTCACGAAATTTCTTTGCGGTGCCCAAAATAGTTCCGTAGTATGTGTTATTAGGGAACTTGACTCCCCTTTTGGGTGAATTGTGCGAAAAACCGAATCTGGTCATAATCCCATCAAGTACCTTATAGATTGATGTTGGTTTCCCTTTGGAATACAAATCGAGTGTGACGATGATTTTTTTGTTTTCCCTTATTTTCTTCACTTTTAGTTTTCTCCTTTTCTTCCAATGCCAACCAGTTAAAGATTAAGATTTTAGATTGGAATTGAAACACATTCTTTTGGCAAAAGCTTATTACTTATTAATAGGAAAGTCAATAATATACGAAGAGTTGGCATTTCAGCCCGTGAATTATTTCCCATTATTCAACATCCTGATTTATTGATTTCCATTTGTTATATTGTTGGAAAATATTCAAGAATCAACACTTCAGAAACGATATTTATCACAAAAGGGACGCCCTCCAAGTTTAATGCTTCCACCTTCAAATAGAGAGGATGAGGTTGCGTCATGGATCGAAGGTTTTAATTGAAATGGAGCATAGCAGCACAGATCAATCGGCATGGTAATCATGAAGCGCTGATTTTGCTTTGGGATTGCCATCAATTATTTTTGTGAAGAACAGTGGCCAGTCAGAGGTAATGTCTGTTTTGCCCTGAAATTGCTTACGAACAACCCCTAAA
Organism: Deltaproteobacteria bacterium; assembly: GCA_018333535.1. Taxonomy (GTDB): domain Bacteria; phylum Desulfobacterota; class BSN033; order BSN033; family UBA1163; genus RBG-16-49-23. The sequence goes on from JAGXTA010000097.1 coordinate 1,764, forward strand.
TTTCGAGTAGTTGGATCTTTCCTGAGAGAATCGAAAGCAATTGGTTTCCTGAGTCTTATCATAAGTCGCATGTATGCGCCTAACCCCCCTTTCTTTATTTCATAAAAAGGCCCGACCACTTTCCAAAGATCACGAATTTCGGAAGCCGGCTTACGGCGATACATAATAACCAGGTCGCCAACTTCTGCTCTATTAGGGACAGGCCACCCCACTTTGCTATGCGTATCAAGGAATTTTCCCCAGCTATCTACCGAAGCACCAACAGCAAAAACACGAAATGGAGCACCAACATATTTTTTGAGAGAAATGATCTCTAAATGTTGATATTGTTTTAGTCGGTTTTCCCAATCATTTTCCCAACAAACAATGATGTCTGCTCCATGGGGAGGATGCCCCTTGTAGTTACTGGCTCGATGCTCAAATTCTATGCGATACACCTTTCCTCGACGTCGTGCCCAACAATCTGGAAACCTGTTTTGAACATATTCCACATGAAAGCCTAATTTAGAAGCAAGCCGTCCAAATAGGAAAACCACACCTTGTTCATTAGTAGGTGCATAAGCCATCCCATCTATTTTGATTGGTCGCCCAACTGATAATTCCCCCATAACCATATGACCTCCTCCCTTTAGCCTCAGGAACAATATCTCGATTATCAATTTGCAGTAATATACACTTTTTTAAAGATTTATAAAAATGAAAATTTCAGGAAGGAAGTCAGCAGTGGGAAAATGGATAAGTTGATGGTTCATTTCCTAAACACGATATCGCCATAATAAGCAATGGCGGATTCACCCGTGTTATCCGTGTCGGTCATGATGGCCACACCCGAGATCATCGGTGGCTCATAACCGAAGGCCTTTTTAAAATCCTCATAGAGATTTCTCTCTTCATTCACCCACTGGTTCAGTCTGGATTCGCCGCTTTCAACCACAATCATCATCACCCGGTCAGCATAAGGATTAGGAACGATTGTCCCCACCGGAGCCTTGCTCTCCCAGATATAATTGATGGCGGCAATGGGCGGGTACTGGCCATAGAGAAGTCTGACCGCTCCAAACTTTGCCCTTTCAAAAAAGCTCAATTTAGAGGGGTCATATTCAAAGGCGATATAGAGTCGTGCCGGATAGTCATCGCCTTCCTTTAGGCGGACATTTCCTTTCTTTAAGATATTCTCCACTTTCCAGCGCCACTGGAGGATGGGATATTCTTTCGGATCGATCTGAATCTCCCGGGTCAACCCTGAGGCAGAAGCTTCGGAAACCGCCTTCACAACGACGGTCTCCCCATCTTTCACCAGGGAGTAGGTTGTATGCCGTTCGATCTTCTTGAAGGTCAGGGGCTTCCAATTGGATGGAATTTTGTTCTCTATCTTTTCTGCTGAAAATTTTCCCACCTCAAGGATGGGCTGGGATTGACTATAGGAAGTGAAAGGAGAACCCAGAAAGAGAACTATGAAAAAAATGGATTTTATGATCATAGTGAAGTGGCGCCCCTGCAAATTCTTTTTAACCTCAACCTTGGCCTTAGCCTTCACCTTTGAAGGGCGTGAAATGTTCATCGCCTTTTCTTCTCAAGCGCTCCATATCTTTGTGAATGACACGGAGTAGAGGGTGTTTCCCTGAGAGTTTTACATCAACACGGTCCCAAGACCTCTTTTTTTATCCATTCCTATGATGATTCAAAGGTTTGGGGAAATTTTAGATATATGCTTCCATTTTAATTCGGCTTGGGATTGCATTCAAGCCCTACTTTTTTACTTGATTATTGGGTGGCAGCTATAATATAAGAAACTTAACACGTTTAGTGTTAAAGGAGGTTTGCATGGAACAGGTGAAGAGCGTGGATGGGTTTAAGTTTCTTCCGCCCGGGCTTAAGGCATGGGTAAAAACGTTCATTCCCGATGAAGATTTTAAAGGAACAATTCCCTGGACGCCGATGTTAAAACCATTAAATCAGACGACCCTCGCCCTTGTGACCAGCGCCGGTATTAGTCTGAAAACCGATCCTCCCTTTGATATGGAAAGAGAGAAGCAAGAACCCATCTGGGGCGACCGCTCCTACAGGAAGATTCCTCGAGGGACAACCGAAAAGGGGATTGATGTCAATCACCTCCATATCAACACCAACCTTGTCAAACAGGACATCAATGTGATCCTTCCATTAGCCCGAATGGCCGAGTTTGAACAGGAAGGGATTATCGGCCGCCTCGCTCCGACTGCCTATTCGTTCTATGGCTTTCAGTGGCAGAATACCGACTTTCTTAAGGAGGCCATTGAACCGATTTCAAAACATATGAAAACCGAGAAAGTGGAGGCAGTTCTTCTCACCCCTGCCTGACCTTTCTGTTGCCAGTCCGTTGGACTGGCTGCAAGGGTCCTGGAGGAAGCTGGATTTTCAACCGTGCTTCTTAGTCCAACCTGGGAGTTTACCCGGGCGGAGGGTATTCCGCGAGTAGCGGCGATTGAATACCCTTATGGCAGGCCCGTTGGACAGATAGGAGACAGAGAAGGGCAGAGAAAGGTTCTTCTCGAGGCCGTTTCCGTTTTCGAAAAGGCAAAGCGGCCCGGAGAGGTCTTTCATCTTCCCTTCACCTGGCCCGAGGATCCGAGAAAGACCGACTGGCAGCCGCCCGAGATGTCTCCTTTGATCAAGTTCTATCTGGAAGAAATAAGACAAGCCAGAAAAGGGTAATGACCGGCTCCCGATTATAAAAGGTTAGTTCCTCTTTGTCTTCTTTCGAGGAGGCGGGGAGGCCGGAAAGCCTTTTAGAGCGATTACCTTTAATAGGTTGAATTAACCAGGCGGCCTGTTCAATCATCACCTGTTTGGTGAATCATTATGGCCAATTCCCCTTTCTTTCAATGTATAGCATTCTAAAAGGGTTTGCCGCCGGAGGCGAGCCTCGCCTTTGGCGGGAGGCATCTCGGCCTCCCTTGTGAGATAGGGTGAATCGCTCAATTTAGGTTGTAGGAATTACGGTAGAAATGGTGCGGACAGTTGAGCGTTACATAAGTCGGTAGAACGACAAGGTGTGCGACCCTCTATGGCCTGATCTCAACAATCGTACCATTTGGCACTAAATTTTCAATTTCCTCTATTTCTTCGTCTGTAACGGCAATACACCCTTGCGTCCAGTCAACCTCTGTGTGGGAATTACCAGCCCACGAGAAACCTTTCTTTATGCCGTGGATCATGATGTCTCCGCCCGGGGAAACACCGAGCTCTTTTGCCCGTTTTCTGTCTTTCTCGTTTGGATAGGAAATTTGAAGAGAGAGGTGATAACGGCTGTCCTTGTTTCTTGAATTAATCACGTAGGTTCCCTCTGGGGTCTTTTGATCGCCTTGCCTTTCTTTTGGACCAACCGGGTTCCCCCCTAACGCTATTTTGTAGGTCTTGAGCGCCTGGCCCTTTGCGATCAACGTCAATCGTCGTTCTTTCTTTTCTATCAGGATCTTTTCTGCCGGTCCTTTCTGGATGAGAAAAACCTTTTGTTCGAGCATTTCAACCTTTTTTTGCAGTGTCGTCATCTCATCCGCTTTGCTTTTTACCTCTTGTTGGAGCATTACAATGTTTGTTTGCTGAGTATCAATCGTTTTATCCTTTTGCTGAAGAGTCTCCATCTGCGTTTGCCGGAGAGTTTCAATTTGTATTTGCTGCGCAACAATCGCCTTATCTTTCATAATGACATTATTGATTTGAAAAATCATCATCTCACTGTCTTTCCTGTACCCGCTCCCCGGGTAATCCTTGATGAGTCTCTGAAAACATTCCAGGGATTTCTGATAATCCTTTTGCTCATTCCTAGGATACGCATAAATCATTCCCATCTCGAACAGAACCCTGTCTCCCAGTTTGGGATATCGTTCAATCATCTGCTCATATTTACCCAGAGAGGCCTGGTAGTTCCCCTGGCTAAAAAAATCATTCGCTTCTTTGAAGGTTGACTTGGCCTGATATTCCTTACTAAAGTAACTGCATCCGCCTATGAGAACGGGTGTTATGAGGAGGCAGATAAAGAAAAGGTAAATAGGCTCGCCACTCCTGCTTTGCTTTTTACCCATATTCGCTCTTGTGCCCGTTAATTATAGGTTAGACGATCGCAAAACCATTTGGCTCCTCACAGAGTCTATGCTGGAATGGTCTAAATAGAGTCAATAGGTGGAAGTATAAGGAAGGTGCAGGCTCTTATAAAACCCTGCACCTTCCTTCCCATAGCGCCAAAGGCACAGTTAACAGTCCTTCGTATCGCTGACTTACTTCTTCATTGATTTCTGGAAGGCCTCTTCAGCTTTCTTCGCCTTTTCCTCAGCGATCTTTGCCCTTTCCTCAGCCATCTTCGCTCTTTCCTCAGCTATCTTCGCCCTTTCTTCTGCCATCTTTATAGCGTTTTCTGCTCGGGCTGCGGCAGCCTCTGCCTTTATGTTGGCCGCATCAGCCGCCGCCTTGGCAGCTTGCGCATCCTGCGCTGCCTGATCAGCTTTCGCACCAATCACCATTTCCCGCGACTGGACTTTCTCGAGATCACCTTTTGTTGCACAACCCATCCCCATAATAGCAAAAACAAACATCATTGAGATTGCCAAAAGACTCTTCTTCATCATTGAATTACCTCCTTCCTTCTCTATTTTATTTAAATTATTTTACCTTTTTAAACAGTGTTTGTCAAAATTCAGCGCAACTTCAAAAAGACAGCAACATGAGGGATTGACTGGTTTGAAAAAAATTATCCACCCTTTAGAGGTTAAGTGCAGGTGTCTTTTGTTTCTCAATGCGGGTGGCCTCCAGTGCCGGAGGACGATAATTCAACAGGCAATGCGGTTTGAATGCGTGAGAAACGCTAGGATCGGCTATTTTTTTCTGACAGGTTCAATCAATATACCGTCTATGTCCAAATCAATTTTCAACCGTTTGACTGCATCTTTGGCCTCGTGGATATCATTGAAAGGGCCAGCAATAACACGGTAGCTATCGCTCTTTGATAATACCCTGGCCGGGATTTGTGGCCCCTGGTGATTGATGATGGCGGCAATCCTCAGAGCATCAATCTCCTCACGCTCATCAGCAACCCAAACATACCACGCCTCTATGCGAAGTTCTGGTATTTCTGGTCTACCATACAATTTTTCTGGGTGCTTCACTTCTATGGTTTTCGCGGATCCTTTCTCACTTCCTTGACGGACCTCGAATATGGGAACAGGAATCCCTCGGGCCTCGGATAGGACTTTCTTAACTTTGCTCCAGTTAAGCGTGCGTCCCGATTCCTTCTCAATATTTTTCAATTTTGTATATATCTTATCAAACTCAATCGTGTCCATTTCTTCTGGGGATGCATGGACTTCCATGTAAATCACCCCATCGGATTGACCCAAAAGATATGGCTGGTTAACGATGTTTACAGGTGTTTTCAACGGAGTGTTCTCATAGAGTTTCTTCACGTCTTCTGGATAGAGCCTGATACACCCATTGGTTGCCCTGAGACCAATGCTGGCCGGTTTATTAGTACCATGGATCAAGTAAGTCGGCTTGCTTAAAAATAGCGCGTGTTCTCCAAGGGGATTTTTAGGTCCTGGCGGAACTTTAGCGGGCAGAGGATCTCCTTTTTTTCGATGTTCCTTGGCAATTGAGGCAGGCACATGCCAGGTCGGTCGGGTTACTTTGCGCATCACATACATTTGACCTTCGGGGGTAGGCCGCTCTATGGTACCGATACCGAGTGGGTAGGTGGACACTGCCAGTGACTCACTCTCTCCTTTAAATTGAAAGAGCCTCATAGCGGCTAAGTTGATCGCGATGCCTTTTCTTGGGGCATCCGGCAGGATAAAACTCAGAGGCAACAGGATACGTGTTCCGGCCTCAGGCACCCATACATCTACCCCAGGATTTGCTGCACTGATTGCATTGATCCCCAAACTGAAGTGTCTTGCAATATCCGGTAGCGTATCCCCCTTTTCAAGCCTGATGACTGCAAACCGGCCAATGACGTCATCTCCTTTTGAAACCGAAAAATCATTTTGCTCGATCTTTTCTTCCAGAAAGATTGGTAAGGGTGAGGGTCTCACCTCAACTTTTCTTACTCCAACACATCCATGGAAATATAAGATGGATAGGAATAGAACTAAAAGACAAAGCCTATTGGATAAAGGGGATAGGTTAGTGATTTTGCCCATGGGTCAAATAAGGTACCTTTCTTAATGATGAAAATTTAAAAAACCATCTTTCAGTAAAGCACTGGATCGGATCAAGGCTCGAGGCTTAGTTTCATCGCAAGAGCAATCACGTGTAATTCAATAATATATACCAAGTATGGCCGATATTTTCAAAATAATAAATATTATTTGAGGGGGTTTCGGATTTATTCGGATTTTTAAAGTGCGCACGCTACACTTGTATAATCATATCAGTGGCATTCCTCAAAACTCACTTTCATGATAACTCCTACCGCGGTTCGTCGAATCCTTTCCGGACAAGACCATAATCAATTGTAATAAATACATATCACAAATACTGAAAAAATATCACCTATAATTACGGTTGGAAGTCATCCGCCTTCATCGTTGTTGACGATCTGTGGATTCCAATAACAGACGCGATGGAGTTGAAAGTTCCTCGCGCTCCCCAGTAGCCTGATATCTTGCCAATATATGCACTTTACCCAAACTGGAGATATTTATTTGGAACCTGCATTGGAAGGGAAGAGGGGCATTTTATTGACTACAAGAAGTCAGTAGAGAGAAAAAGGATAAGGGGAGGATTCATTTTTTGAAGAGGATATCTCCGTAATAGGTGGTGGCGGATTCGCTGGTGTCGTCCACATCTATCATCATGGCAACCCGTCCCTCTCTTTGAAAACCCTATAAGATCAGTAAGATATGGAATTTGGAGGGGACGGGAACCGACCTGTTGGAGGCAAGATGTGTTTTATTTATGTCACTTTTTGATTGGAATGATTATATTTATGGGAAATAGTTGATAGGGAGGTGGTGAGTTTGATGAAGAGTCTGATCATCGCGGCTTTGATGCTCATGTTGATCATAAGTGGATGCCAAAGAGGTGATTCAGGCCAAGGGGAGGTAAGGGATATGTCTAAAGAAAATAAAGGATTACGCGTGGCTACATTTGCTGGAGGCTGTTTCTGGTGCACAGAAGCAGACCTCGAGAAATTGGACGGTGTTGTAAAGGTTGTCTCAGGTTATACCGGTGGGGGTGAAAAGAATCCGTCTTATGAGCAGGTCTCCTCAGGGAGAACAGGGCATGTGGAGGCGGTTCAAGTCTATTACGACCCAACGAGGATAACGTATGAAGAGTTGCTCGATACCTTATGGAAACACATCGATCCCATGGATTCCGGAGGACAGTTTGTTGACCGGGGTTCACAGTATCGGAGCGCTATCTTCTATCATGATGAAGAGCAAAAACGATTGGCAGAGAAATCGAAAGAGGATCTCAATCGATCCGGAAAGTTCAACAAGCCGATTGTTACGGAGATCGTTAAATTCACAAAATTTTATGAAGCCGAGGATTATCATCAGGATTACTCTAAGAAGAATGCCCTCAAATATCAATTCTACAGGTTCAACTCTGGCCGGGACCAATTTTTGACCGGGGTGTGGGGAAAAGACGAGGAGAAAGCCAGAGATAAGAGAGGAAAGACCTATTCAAAACTTGACGATGCCACCTTGAAGAAGAGACTGACTCCCTTGCAGTATGAAGTGACTCAGAAGGATGGCACGGAACCGCCCTTTCAAAATGAATACTGGGACAATAAGAGAGAGGGAATCTATGTGGATATTGTTTCCGGAGAGCCTCTCTTCAGCTCCCTCGAAAAGTTTGATTCCGGAACAGGATGGCCCAGTTTCTCCAAGCCTCTTGAGTCAGGGAATATTGTCAAAAAAGAGGACCGGAGCTTTTTTATGAAGCGCATTGAGGTAAGGAGCAAGCATGGCAACTCTCACCTCGGGCATGTGTTTGATGATGGGCCGCTCCCGACCGGACTCCGGTATTGCATGAACTCCGCCTCCTTGAGATTCATTCCCAAAGAGGATCTGGAGAAAGAGGGCTACGGAGAGTATCTGAAACTTTTTGTGAAAAAGTGAGCCCTTCTCAGGTTGCGCGCTCCATAGCAGAGAATCCTGCTTCGAGGTCGGCGATCAGGTCGGCGGGGTCTTCCAGTCCGATGTGGACACGAATCAATGGGTCACCCTGCCACGGCGCCACGCTGCGCAGTGAACCGATCCGGGCGGGGAAGATCAGGCTTTCAAAACCACCCCAGGAATAACCGATGCCAAAATAGCGGCGTCCCTCGCAAAGGGCAGCGATCTGTGTGGATGTGGGATTCTGTCCTTCGGAGTTGGTTTTAAGTTCGAACGAAAAGAGACCGCTTGAGCCCTTGAAGTCGCGCTTCCAGAGCGCATGCTGAGGGTGGCCGGGCAGGGCGGGATGAAGCACTGCGCCGACCTCCGGCCGGCGCTCAAGCCAGCGTGCAACCTCCAGCGCATTATGCTGGTGCCTTTGCATGCGCACATCGATGGTGCGCATCCCCCGGAGAATCAATGCCGCGTCGTCGCCGCCGACAGAAATCCCGAGTTCGCGCACAGCCCTCCACAGCGGCAACCAGTGCTCCTCGCGCACGACAGCGGCTCCCATGAGCACATCTGCGTGCCCGCTCCAGTATTTCGTGAGAGGTAAGACCGAGGCGTCCACACCCCAGTCAAAGGGTTTGGCAAAGAGAGGCGATCCCCAGGCATTATCGATCGCCGTCATCACCTTGTGCCTGCGGGCCATGGCGCAGATGCCGGGAACATCTTGTATTTCAAAAGTATAACTGCCCGGACTTTCGAGAAAGATCATCCGCGTGGCTGGCTGAATCAGGGTTTCGAGTTTCTCAGGCCTGATCGTGGGATCGTACCAGGTGGTGTGCACCCCCAACCTTGAGAGAATTCCCTTACAAAAGACGCGGGTCGGCCCATACGCTGAGTCTGTCATCAAAAGATGGTCGCCTGGTTTCAAATAGGCCAGCAGCAATGTTGTAATCGCCATCAGGCCTGACGGCATGAGGGCAGCCCGGCAAGGATGGCCTGCGCCTTCGATCCGGGCGAGCGCATCCCTGAGCGCAAAGGTCGTGGGTGTCCCGATGGTGCCATAATGAGAAGCTCCCAGTTCGCCTCGGTCCGATGCTTCAACCCTGGCCTTAGCCTCCTCGAGCGTTTCAAACAGGACGGTGGAGGCACGGTAAACCGGCAGATTCGCCGTCCGAATGTCTGAGTCAAAATCTCGCCCCAATTCGATAAACGATGTTGCGTTTGAGGGTTGAATCTGATCGGAGGTTTGCTTTTGTTTTTTCACCACGTCCTCGCCATCATCCAATGATCTCATATCATCAGCCAGTTTTTTGGCTTCCTGTCCTATTGGTCTGGATTATAATGCAGTGGGAAAAGAGGGTCAAGGCAGGGAGATCAAAACACCCAAACTGAGAAGGTATAAAAAAATTGGCGCACCGTGGCTCGGCCCACAGGGTTAGGGGTCTTGTACAAGCTTTAGAATGCGGGTCATTGGATGTTATGAGTAACCTTCGTTTTCAGTAAGATAGCGGTATGACCCAGGTTTAGGCAACGTAGTTTAATATTAGAGGTTCCGCCCTAAAGCTTCTCCAATCCCCCCAACCCTGTGGGCCGGAACGAAGCCGATTCTAAAAAAACAATTTTTTCACACCTTTTGAGGCATTACCCAAGTTGATAGAAATCGATTGAAAAAAAGGAGAATTCTTGTTACTCTGGGGTCAAAAGAAGGGGGTGGAAAAAGAGAGATGATCCGATTCTTATTGGGAGTGGGGGTTGGCGTCCTTATCTTCTTACTCTTCATCTACTTCGGCGGTGGCCAGGTCGTGAAAAAGGTCGGTGAAGGTTTGACCGAGACGGGAAAGAGGATGGAGCACCTTGAAGAGGTGATTAAGAAGGAGAGGGATGAGGCAGGAAAGGATATTAAGAAGAAGATCCTGAAAGAGGAGAAGGAGGTCCCGAAGAAGGGTCAGTAGGAATTAGGAAGCCATCCTGCAGCAGGAGCAGGAAATAATTCAAAGAAAGAATTTATGGTTTTTCCTGAGTTCCTGGTCTCCTTATTAGGTAATAGAGAAATCCTTAAACTCTCCTGCAAACTCCTCCCAGATGACACGGACATTGGTCACCCTCGCCTCAGAGGGTCCTCGATGGCACCATTGAATCATCTCATCCACCTTTGCCTTGTCTCCTTCGAAGAGGGCTTCCACCCGGCCATCCCTTCTATTCTTCACCCAGCCCTTCAAACTTAGAAGGTAAGCCATCTCCTGCGTGTGGGCCCGGAAGAAGACCCCCTGAACCCTTCCTTCAACAATGACCCGCGCCCTGGCTTTGTCCATATCGATTTGAGTATTATCACAGGATCATCCTTTTATCAATAATGAATTCAAGTTCGAGAATAAAAAAAATTGACCTTCCAATTGATTTGATATAAACTTATATTGAATATATTTTCAGACGAAAAGGGGAAGGCTCTATTGCGCGATTTCCATACATCATGTATACTATGATTAGCATTTTTCTCACCTAAATTTTAATATGAGTCGATCAGAAGATTTTGAAAAAATACATAAAGAAATTTCAAACTATGTGAAATTTTCTATCCCCAATAGTCTCCTAATCCAAGGCGACTCTTTGGAAATCCTTAAAAAATTTCCCAGTCATTCCGTTTCGCTAATCCTTACCGATCCACCCTATCATACAACAAAAAAGAGAAACGTATACGGTGATACTTCCTTTGAAGAGGATCAACATTATTTAGAGTGGATGGCTCAATACGCGGTAGAATGGAAGAGGATATTGAGACCTAACGGCTCTTTGTTTTGTTTCTGCTCTCCTTCAATGGCCGCTCGATTAGAAGTTCTATTTTTAGAAAAATTTAATATACTTTCTCAGATAGTTTGGACAAAGCCCAATGATCCTGGGTTTGATGGCTGGAAGCAGAAGATGAAAAAAGAGGCTCTGCGACAATGGTACAATCACTCCGAAAGAATTGTTTTCGCGGAGCCCGCTGCTAATGGTAATTTGCACCGCTCCTATTTCGGAAATCTCCTCAGAGAATGCAGAAAGAAAGCGGGCCTTACTATGAATAAGCTCACGGGAATTATTGGGGCGTACGGAAAAATAAATCATGGTGGTGCAGTGTCTAATTGGGAAGCTGGTAGAAACGTACCAAGCGAAGAGCAATACGAGAAGATACGGGCCGCTATTTTTAAAACCGGAAAAGTTGAATCGATGCCTGAATACAGGGATTTAATTCGTCCTTTTATTATTGACGGGACAAAAGAATTTACGGACGTTTGGACCTTTCCTACGATTCGCCCTTATGATGGGAAACACCCAGCTGAGAAACCTATTGCGCTCTTAACTCATGCCATTGAAGCTACTACCTTCCCGGGAGATATTGTTCTTGATTGTTTTGGAGGCTCTGGAACCACTGCAATTGCAGCTCTAAAGCTTGGTAGATACGCTATTTCAATTGAGATTGACGCAGTATGGGTGAAAAAAACCATTCAGCTTCTTAAATCCATCCAGAAAAAACAATACAAAGAATTCCCCGATAACTATAAAGCAAAAGAGACGATGGTTAACACGCCCACGCTTCAAGGAAATTTGTTCAATTTATAACCGCATTTGATATTTCTTTCTAATATACACCTCATCCACTCTAAAGTTTCCTCAATCCCCGAGTCCCTTGTAACAACATTGCAGTGATGATGGCCCCAAGCGATGTTATACGGCCGATGATTATATTCACCATACCTCAATTCTTTTATGTGAAATAGGTTGATCTCGGTAACTGTAAGGTCCGGGACCTCGCGACCTTCCGCTTGGGCCATTCGACTAAAAAAACCCGCACCAGAAAGTTCCTCAAGACAAAATGGACAAATGGCATTACGTTCGCGATTGAGGATTCTTGCATCAGACAGTTTAGTAAAGTCTAAAAGACCTTCCTTTTTACAAATTTTAAGAATTTCGGATTTTCTTAATTGCACATCTTTCGCAAGCATACCATTTTCTACAGCCACTTTTTCTGAATCAAAGCATAACCAATATATTGCCTCGAGCTGATGTCTACAACCAACAATTGTTTTAGAACTGGCGTATTCATATAATCTGATGCCAGCCCCCTTATTTTTAGTGGACGTAAAACCACGGATTATCTTTCCCCCTCCATTTAAAGCTGTTGTGGCAGGCACACGTGCAATATAATTACCTCCAAGTGGAGCGTGTCTCTGTTTGGCCGGTTTCCAATTTAGTTTGTTGGGATCATATTTATCCCATTGTTCACGAGTTTCAAAGCAAACCAGGCAATTACCACCCAAAGATAGCCCTTTCGCTGCTAATTCCTTTTCGATATTCTTATTTTCAAAAAACTTACTCGGTGGAATCAGAACGATAAACCCATTTTCAAAAGAAGATTCCCCCGGCGGGTATTTAAAAGAGGGTCCCCAAAACTGAAATGGTATCAATACCGTGCTGCTCCGAGCAACTCTGTTTTGGTATATAACATCATCATCAGCCCCCCGTGTCTGCCCTGTTTTATATATTTTACGATTGAGCAATTGTGGTAGTTTTGGAATCTTTTGCTTCATAAGCCCTTTAATCTTTGAAGAGGTCCATAATTTCAAGATCCAGAGCCTTTGCTATTCTTGCTATATTTCCCAAAGTTATATTTTTTTCGGCACGCTCTATCATTCCGATGTAGGTACGATGAACACCCGCTCTTGCTGCCAGCTCTTCCTGAGAAAGATTCTTTTTTAGCCTTTCCTTTTTAACCTTTTCGCCAAATTTTACTAAAGGATCCTTTATCATAGGGTTGTCTTATTGGGAATATTACTGGTTGCAGTATATATGTATGCTAACTTTAGGTCTACATACTATAATTAGCTTTTTTCCGCCTTCTTTTTGTTGCCTTCCGTGTAAAAAGGTGACAATCCTTTTCTTTTTACAAGCTTGAATCCCATTTTCTTTCTGGAATCAACATTTCTTGAAGCACGGGGAATAAGCTTAACTTGAAAAGGAGAGATCGAATCAATTAGAATTGATACATTTCTGCTTTCAGAGGTGAATGGGAAAAGAGAATGAAGAAAATCTATCTGGGCATCGATGTCGGCTCAGTCAGCGCCAATACGGTCATCCTGAATGGTCGGGGAGAAGTGTTGGAGGAGCATTATACCCGGATCAAGGGACAGCCTCTCAAAGCGGTTCAGAGAGTTTTAGAAGAGATCCTCAGCCGCATTCCACCCGAGCAATTTCACAGCCTCTCGTTTACAGGCACCGGAGGAAAACTTCTCTCCGAACTCCTCGACGGTCATTTCGTCAACGAGATCATCGCGCAGGCCAAGGCGATTCAACAGTTTTATCCTGAGATCAGGACGATCATCGATATCGGAGGAGAGGATTCAAAACTGATCTTTATCGAAGAGGAGAATGGCCATTTCAAGATCGGTGATTTTTCGATGAACACTCTCTGCGCGGCCGGCACAGGTTCTTTTCTGGATCAACAGGCTTCTCGATTGGGTCTGACGATTGAGGAGTTTGGCGAGCTGGCTCTCAAGTCCCAAAACCCACCGCGCATTGCAGGACGATGCAGTGTCTTTGCCAAATCGGATATGATCCACCTTCAGCAGATCGCCACACCGGACTACGACATCGTCGCCGGTCTCTGCTTTGCGCTGGCCAGAAATTTTAAGAGCAACATTGGCAAGGGAAAGATGTTTGTCAAACCCATCTCCTTTCAGGGAGGCGTGGCGGCCAATGTGGGAATGAGAAAGGCATTCCAGGATGTTCTGGAACTCTCGGATGGGGAGTTGATCGTTCCGAAGCATTTTGCCTCCATGGGAGCCATCGGCGCGGTCCTGGTGACCCTGGAAAGCGAACGATCTAAAAGGGCAGGGACATTAAATTTGACGCCCCTGCGGGATTATCTCCAGCATCATCAGGAGAAGGAGGTCCCCTTAGCCCCCCTCTGCCTCTCTTCGAATCATGTTTCACCCCCAACACGACCAGAGAGATTATGTCCACAGTCCGTTCATGGTTCGACAGGCTCACCACGAACGGACCACGAAACATTAGAAATTAATTGCGTAGCCGTTCGTCCTGAGCGTGTCGAAGGGCGAATGGCTACGAGCGACACCGTTTCCGAAAGAGAGGGGAATAAGATCGAAGCCTACTTAGGTCTGGATGTGGGTTCGATCAGCACCAATCTTGTGTTGATTGACAACAATAAGAAGGTTCTTTCAAGGCGATATCTGATGACTGCAGGCCGGCCCATTGAAGCGGTTCGCATCGGCCTTCAAGAGATCGGTGAGGAGATCGGCGACCGGGTTGAGATCAAGGGTGTGGGAACGACCGGTTCCGGTCGTTATCTGACCGCAGATTTTGTGGGTGCGGATCTGGTTCGAAACGAGATTACAGCCCAAGCCACGGCCGCAGTTCACATCGATCCGGCTGTGGATACGATCTTTGAGATCGGGGGACAGGACTCAAAGTATATCAGCCTCGATAATAGGGTGGTCGTCGATTTCGAGATGAACAAGGTCTGCGCCGCTGGGACAGGCTCTTTTTTAGAGGAGCAGGCGGAAAAACTGGACATCTCGATCAAAGAGGAGTTTGGAAACCTTGCCCTCTCTGCCGGAGAGCCGGTGAGGATGGGAGAGCGGTGCACGGTCTTCATCGAATCGGATCTCGTCCATCACCAGCAGAGGGGCGCTCCCAAGGATAACCTCGTAGCCGGCCTCAGCTATTCCATTGTTCAAAACTATCTGAACCGGGTGGTCGGAGACCGCCGCATCGGAGACCGGATCTTCTTCCAGGGAGGCACGGCTTTTAACAAGGGGGTGGTGGCCGCCTTTGAAGGCGTCCTCAAAAAAGAGATCATCGTCCCTGAAAATCACGATGTCACCGGAGCCATCGGTGTCGCCATCCTGGCCAAGGAGGAGCGGACCTGGGAGCGTTCGGGCTTTAAAGGGTTCGACCTCAGCCAGCGCCGTTATGAGCAGACCTCCTTTGAATGCAAAGGTTGTCCCAATCTCTGTCTCATCCGAAAGGTGAACGTGGAAAGCGAGAAACCCCTCTTCTACGGGAGCCGTTGCGAGAAGTATGATGTGATCAAGCGGACCAAGGGATCAGACCTCCCCGACCTCTTCGAGGAGAGGGAGAGGATGCTTTTCGCCTCTTATGAAAGGGAGGAAGATCTTCCAGCCGATGCTCCGGAGATCGGAATCCCAAGAATTCTCTATCTCCACGAGATGATGCCATTCTGGAAAGCCTTCTTTGCGGAGCTGGGTTATCGCGCCGTTCTCTCCGATGCGACGAATAAAGAGTTGATCCGAAAAGGAGTGGAGAATGTCGTTGCAGAGACCTGCTATCCGATCAAAGTGAGTCATGGCCATGTGCTGAACCTTCTTGAGAAAGGGGTGAAGAGGATCTTTTTGCCGAGCATTGTCAACCTCAAGTCGCCCCACCCTGAAATTTTAATCAGCGTGGCCTGCCCTTACGCCCAGGCCTTTCCCTATGCGGCCCATTCCTCCATCGATTTTAAAAAGGATCATGTGGAGGTCCTTCAGCCCGTCTTCCATTTCCGGTTCGGAAGGGATCATTTAGAGAAGGAACTGATCGATTTTGGAAAATCACTCCACCGGGGATCGAAGCAGGTGAAGAGGGCCTTCGTTAAGGCAGAGAGGTTTCAGGCCCTCTTCTACCAATCGCTCCTCAACAGGGGAAAAGAGATTCTGAATGGGATCGGGCCCGATGAAAAGGTGATGGTCATTGTG
The DNA here is from genome assembly GCA_018333535.1 of Deltaproteobacteria bacterium. Taxonomy (GTDB): domain Bacteria; phylum Desulfobacterota; class BSN033; order BSN033; family UBA1163; genus RBG-16-49-23. Next base: position 17,596 of record JAGXTA010000097.1, read on the forward strand.
GGAAGGCCTTATAACTCCTGCGATCCCGGGGTTAATCTTGAGATACCGAAAAAATTGAGAGATATGGGAGTCCTTGCCATCCCCATGGATTTCCTTCCTCTCGATTCAGTCAAACCGACCGAAGATATCCAGGAGATGTACTGGCGATACGGACAGAAAATCCTCTCTGCCGGGAAGATCATCAATGAAGATCCGAGACTCTACGCGGTCTATATCACCAATTTCGGTTGCGGTCCGGACTCCTTCATCATTCATTTCTACAGGGATCTCTCCAAAGGGAAGCCCTACCTTCAATTAGAGATCGATGAACACAGCGCTGATGCAGGCGCCATCACCCGTTGCGAAGCTTTTCTCGATAGCCTTAAGAATGTGAAGCTGACAAAGACCGTTTCTCCGAAACGGCAGAAGCTGATCACCGACCGGACAAAAAAGATCTACATCCCCTACATGTATGATGGCGCCTTTGCCGTAAAGGCGGCCTTTGAAGCATGCGGGGTGGAAGCCGAAGTTTTTCCCGAATCGGATGAGGAGACCCTTTACTGGGGAAGAAAGCTTACCTCAGGAAAAGAGTGTTATCCCTGCATCCTCACCACCGGAGATATGGTAAAGACAGTCAAGGCTCCAAACTTCGATCATGAGAGAGCGGCCTTTTTCATGCCTTCCGGAAACGGGCCCTGCCGATTCGGGCAGTACCATCGTTTCCATCGCCTCGTTTTGGATGACCTGGGTTTTCAACATGTCCCCGTCTACGCACCCAATCAGGACGAGACGCTATACAATGACCTGGGCATCATGGGTTCTCAATTCGCCCGTCTGGCATGGCAGGGAATCGTTGCGGTGGACCTTCTGATGAAGAAGCTCCTGGAGACCCGTCCCTACGAGAAAGAAAAAGGAAAGGCCGATCGGATTTATGAGGAATCATTAAACAGGGTTTGTGAAGCGATCCAGAAGGGAACCGATCTCAAGGAAGCCCTTCGCCAGAGCCTTGAAGCCTTCGATCGAGTTGAGGTGTATGGACCCGGGACAAAACCCCTGATCGGAATCGTGGGAGAAGTCTATGTCCGGCTCAATCGGTTCAGCAACGAGGATGTGATCCGGAAGATCGAGCAGTTCGGAGGCGAGGCATGGATGGCTCCCATGACCGAATGGATTCTCTATGTCAACACCATCTCAAAGAGGAGAAGCCTCAGGAAGAAGTCGTTTTCGAACCTCCTAAAAGTCTATCTCACCGACTACTACCAGAAGAAGGATGAACACCATCTGGAAAAGGTATTTAAGGGCCAACTCAGAAACTTTGGGGAACCCAAGACCAGATCGATCTTGAAAAAAGCCAGGCCTTATATTGACTCCACCTTTGAAGGGGAGGCCATCCTCTCCATAGGTAAGTCGATCGATTTTGCCAAAAGGGGTGCAAGCGGCATCGTCAATATCATGCCCTTTACCTGCATGCCCGGAACGATTGTCAGCGCCCTTCTGAAAAGGTATCGGGAGGAGAATAATAATATTCCCATCCTCAATATGGCCTACGATGGACAGGAGCAGACCAATACTCTAACCCGCCTCGAAGCCTTCATGCACCAAGCAAAAGGGTTCCAGAACAGAAAGAATAAAAAGATTTAACCTGTTGAAATTAAAAGAAAATGATTTTTTCTCGCAAGCTTGTTAAAAAAATCACTTTTTTATTGATTATTTTTAATGAAGATGCTATAGAAAAATCGAATCTTTATTAATTTAATACCGTACCCGATAGGAAGATAACCGAAAAGATGGAACAATGGATCACCGTGCTTGAAGTGGCTTTTTTTGGTTTATCCGGGGTGTTTGTCGCATTGATCCTTCTGATGTGGGCTATCAAGTTAACGTCCTTCGCCATAAGAACTTTTACTAAAAAAAGTTAAAGGTAAGATTGGGAGATGGCTGGATTTTCCATCAGCACCGTTTTATTGAAGACAGGGTTTCTTCATCTCACCATTGGCCATGTCATCATGTGGTTGATCGCGGCCGCCTTTATCTATCTGGCCATCAAGAAAGATTTTGAACCCTTACTGTTGCTCCCCATCGGATTTAGTATCTTTGCCGTGAATTTCCCCTTAGCCCCCCTGGTAGGCGAGGGCCATTTATTTTACCTTTTTTATCATTATGGCCTTGAAAAGGAGGTGATTCCTCCTCTCATCTTCCTTGGTGTTGGGGCGCTGACCGATTTTGGTCCGATGATCGCAGATCCTAAAACATTGCTCTTAGGAGCGGCCGCCCAATTCGGTGTTTTTGTGGCTTTTTTCGGAGCTATCCTTCTTGGGTTCAACATCAACGAGGCCGCATCGATCGGCATCATCGGAGGAGCCGATGGTCCAACCTGCATCTACCTGACCACGAAACTGGCTCCCCATCTTTTGGGCGCCAATGCCATCGCCGCTTACTCCTACATGGCGATGGTACCCTTGATTCAACCCCCCATCATTAGATTATTGACCACCGCAAAAGAGAGAAAGATCAGGATGAGACAGTTGAGACCGGTCTCAAAGATTGAAAGGATTCTTTTTCCTTTCGTCGGGACCACCTTCACCGTATTGATCGTTCCGGACGCCGCCCCCCTGTTAGCCATGCTCTTCATCGGGAACCTCTTCCGGGAATCCAGGGTTGTGGAGAGATTGTTGAAGACCTCCCAGAATGAGTTGCTCAATATTGTTACCATCTTCCTGGGTTTGGCGGTCGGTTCAACCATGATCGCCGATAAATTTTTAAAGCCCGAGCCCATCTTCATCTTCATCTTAGGATTGTTCGCCTTTGCCTTCAGTACGGCGGGAGGAATACTCCTGGCGAAATTCATGAATCTCTTTCTTAAGGAAAAGATTAACCCCTTGATCGGTTCTGCCGGAGTTTCGGCCGTTCCAATGGCAGCTCGGGTTTCTCAAAAGATAGGCCAACAAGAAGATCCCAAGAATTTCCTTCTCATGCATGCCATGGGGCCCAACGTGGCAGGGGTGATTGGCACAGCAACTGCGGCCGGGATGTTTCTGGCGATGTTACGATAGACTCTATCCGAAGATCATGTAGTGACAAGGAGAACGCGATGGACAACTGGACATTCGGAATCACGATGATCATTGTCGGGATGGGAGGGACCATTTTAACCATGTGGGTCCTCAGTTTATTGATGGGACTGTTGAGAAAGCTTTTCCCTTATAAAAAAGAGGAAGCAGGAAAGTAAACCCCCTGAACCATGCCCGCAATCCATGGATGGAATTTTCTAACGGGGCAAATATTGAAGGAGGATGAATTATGTTTGACGCCATTGGAAACGGATTATACGGACTGATTGCCGGATTTACCAACCTCCACTGGTCAAATCCGGTCATGATCGGTTTGGGTTGCCTTCTCCTCTATCTCGCAATTAAGAAAGACATTGAACCCTTACTTCTTCTTCCCATTGGATTCGGATGCATTCTAGTCAACATCCCCCTTGCGGGTTTAATGGAAGAGGAAGGTTTTCTCAGGACGATCTATGACGCAGGCATTGCCACGGAACTCTTCCCCCTGTTCATCTTCATCGGAATCGGCGCCATGACCGATTTCGGTCCTCTTTTAGAGAATCCCAGAATCTTTCTCCTTGGTGCGGCAGGTCAGTTCGGGATTTTCTTAACCTTAGCGTTAGCCTTGGCCCTGGGCTTTTCTAAATTAGATGCGGTTGCCATTGGAGTGATCGGGGCCTGTGATGGACCCACGGCGATCTATGTCTCCTCTAAATATGCTCCCCATCTATTAAGTGCAGTCTCGGTAGCGGCCTATTCCTATATGTCGCTGGTTCCCATTATTCAGCCTCCCATTATGAGATTTCTCACCACCGAAGAAGAGAGAAAGATTAGTATGGGCGCGGTGAAAAAAACGGTTTCAAAAACGACCAAGATCCTCTTTCCCCTGATTGTCACGGTCATCGGAGGCCTCATCGCACCCCAAGGCTTGCCCCTTCTTGGAACAATTATGTTAGGAAACCTGATGAGGGAGAGCGGGGTTGTGAGCCGGTTGACCAAGGCCTCTGAAAATGAGATTGCCAATATCGTCACGCTCCTCCTGGGTATCTCCATTGGAGCAACCATGGATGGCAAAAACTTTTTAACACCACAAACACTGATGGTTCTAGGCCTGGGTTTTATTGCCATCTGCCTCGATACGGTCTGCGGCGTTATGTTCGGGAAACTGTTGAAGGTTCTTTCAGGCGGGAAGGTCAATCCCCTTATCGGAGCGGCAGGCATCTCAGCCTACCCCATGGCCGCCCGGGTGGCTCAACGGGAAGGCCAGAAGTATAATCCGAAAAACTTCCTTCTGATGCACGCCATGGGGGCCAACACAGGTGGCCAGGTGGGTTCGGTCATGGCCGCTGCGGTCATGCTCTCCGTGCTGAAGGGTATGGGGATCATCTAATCTATCCGGTAAGATTGGAAATAGTTTCTTCCGCAACTCTCTCCAAGGGGTAAATAGCCCCGGGTTTTAGAAAACCTGGGGCTATGTTAGTTTTTAGGTGAGGAGGGTGAAGAATATGTTACTCAGCCCCGATATAGAAAAATGGATTGTCCTGATCCTCCTTATCGTTGTTTTCGGGTTAATTCTTTACCGTAAAATAGCGATTTATTATTTATCCCTGATCGCTGCTGCAATCCTGATCCTATTGGGCATCATGCATCCTAAGGTTGCGTTTTTGGAGAGCATTAGCTGGGATGTGCTGGCTATATATTTTGGGTACGGGATGCTTGCGATTGCCCTTCGAGACAGCCAGATGCCCTCTTTTATTGCTAGCTGGATACTTCCTAAAGTCAAGAAGGAAAAGTATGCCCTGCTTTTTCTGTGCACCCTTTCGGCGGTTCTCTCCAGTTTCATGGCTAACCCGGTTGTTGTCCTGATGCTGGCGCCTCTAGCAATCGAAATGGCAACAAGATTAAGGGCATCGCTTTTCCTCTATTTGATCGCCCTGGCGATTTCTTCCAATGTGGTTACTACCGTAAGCATGGTGGCTGATCCACCGGCACTTATTTTAGCAATGGCCACCCAGATGAAATTCTTGGACTTCTACTGGTTTCAGGGAAGAATCGGTCTGGGGACCCTTTCTGCCGTAGGTGTGATTGCAGCATTGCTGACGCTTTTGTTTCAATTTAGAAACTTAAACAATACGGTGGATATGAAACCCGAACCGGTTAAGATGACGCATGGAGCGTTATTAATATTCTTCCTCAGTATTGTGGCGTTAGCGTCTCCCCCGACAAGTAATTACCCGGGTCTGGTCGGGTTGGCTCTGGGATTTGCATCTTTAATATTGGTAAAAGATAAAAAAGAGGCCATTAAAGAGTTCGATTGGGCTTCCATCTTTTTCTTAATCGGCATATTTATCGTCATTGCGTCCGTCAATAAAGTAGGCCTTCTCAAGGATTTTGCGTCATGGATGACCGGTATGGGATTGACGCAGCCACTCGTTGTTCTTACCATCGTCATATGGTTATCCGTTCTATTGTCGGCTTTTATTGACAATGTCCCGTATACCATACTGATGATTCCCACCTGTACCTATCTGGCACAATCAATTGGCGTTAATCCATTTTTGTTATATTTTGGAATGCTCATCGGGACCGGTATCGGAGGTAACATAACGCCTGTTGGGGCAACCGCAAATGTACTGGCTTGTGGAATGCTTGAAAAGCGCGGGTATAAGATAAGGCTGGGTGAGTATATGAAGATAAGCATTCCTTTTTCCTGTGTTGCTGTTCTCGTAGCCCAGATCTTGTTAGTCCTGTTGTGGATGTAATCGGAAACCCGTCATGGTCTCACAGAAGATGAGGCTAAAAGCGACTTGAAACATACGGCCATAATGAATTGAAGAGGAAGGAAGGGGTTTCACCCCTGGCCCTTTTCTTCAACCAGTTCAAAAATATTCTTGTCATCCAGAAGCCTGAGTCCAGACGTTGTCTCCGCGAAGGAGGTAACCCAAAAGATATGAATCTGGATTTCTGCTTTCGCAGTAACGACCAATCAAGGCGTTTTCCGACTTTTCGAGATCATCATATATATTCAGGAGGCAAAGATGGAAGGTTTGTTTCAGGGATTACCAATATGGCTTAACTTTGTATTATTTTTTATCGGCATGGCAGTGATTACCAAGGCAGGCGATTACTTCACCGATGCAGCGGTTCATATATCTGTTCTCACAAGGATACCCAAGGTATTGATTGGGGCTACCATCGTGAGTGTTTGCACCACATGCCCTGAATTTGCTGTGTCTTTTCTTGCCACAGTTCAAGGAAAGGGCGTGGTGGCGATTGGAAACAATATCGGCTCATGTGTCATAAACATCGGCCTGATCTGCGGCACCTCTACCCTGATCCGACCTGTCTCAACTTCTAAAAAACTTATGATTGGACAAGGGGCTTTCATGCTCAGCGCTGGTATTTTGGTATATCTATTATCTATTGGTGGCGCTTTGACCAGGCTTGACGGAGCCATCCTGATGGTGGGTCTGATTTGTTACCTTTATTACTCTATCAAGATGGCCAGGACAGAAAGGAAAAGCGTAGAGGACACCGAAAATCTGACAGGCGGAGAGAAGGGTGTTCAAGAAGTTAGCCTTCTGAAACAATTTATGATATTAGTTTTAGGCGCTTTCGGAATCATTATCGGCAGCTCTCTTCTGGTCGGCAATGTTACTCCTATAGCCAAATTCTTAGGAGTTCCCGATCTCATTATCGCCCTCACCCTGGTCGCCCTGGGAACATCACTGCCGGAGTATGTCGTCGCAATCACTGCCGCTATTAAGAAGCATGGCGATCTCAGCGTTGGCAATATTTTAGGAGCTGACATCTTAAATATCTTTTGGATATTAGGAAGTTGCTCCTTATATTCTCCGCTTTCGATTCCTCGCCAGACTATGGTGCTTGATTACCCTTTCATGATCTTTTTGATGGTCTTATTGGTAACATTTGGCTATACCAAGAGTCGCATTGAAAGGTGGGAAGGAGGAGCAATGTTCGCGGTGATTATTTTTTATCTTACATTCATGATGCTTTACTTCACATAATCATCCGGCAAATCAAAATCGTTTTAAAGCTCTACCCCAAATAGTTAAAAAATGATCGCACACATTTCCCCTTGTGATTCCTTTAGGATCTACGCCTCGTCCGGGACATCGCTTAAAAGAGGTGCCCCTTCGGGGGATCCGTTTAGCCAACCTCAATGGTCCCGTTGAGTTTTGGATAGAAAGCCCTCTTTTGAAATCACGAGAGGGCTTTTTATTCTCTTGTGAAATCAGAGGAAATTTTTTAAGATAACATAGAACATAAAGGGGATATGGAATATTGGGGTGATCAAAAATATATCTTAGCTTTTTACCCAACATTCCACCATTCCAGTATTCCATCATTCCGGTTTAAGGAGGGGTTCTTATGGAAAAGCCTTTGGTTGGAATTCTGATGGGTAGCGACAGTGATCTGCCGGTGATGGAAAAGGCGGCAGAGGTTTTAAAGGAGATGGGAGTTTCTTTTGAGATTGACATCAGCTCAGCCCATCGCCTGCCTGACAAGACCGCCAATTATGCAAAGACAGCGAGAGAGCGTGGAATCGAAGTACTAATTGCAGGAGCGGGGATGGCTGCCCATCTTGCTGGCGTTCTTGCCGCCCATACCACGCTGCCTGTTATCGGTGTTCCGTTAAAATCAGGAGCTCTCGAAGGCGTTGATGCCCTTTATTCCACAGTCCAGATGCCTCCTGGAGTCCCCGTCGCTACCGTTGGGATTGATGGAGCGAAGAATGCAGCTTATTTAGCCTGTGAGATTCTCTCAATCAAGTATCCTGAGATCGTTAAAAAATTGGAGGATTTCAGATCGAAGACGAGAAAGTCGCTGGAAGAAAAATCGGCGGCCCTGAAGAAGGGGATGATTTAACCTTGCAGTTGCAAAAACGGCCACGGGTAAACCGCTCTTCAAGGCTTCTGACGCCGATTAAGTTGACATGTTAAGGGAAACGGTAGACCTCACTTAAGGTGAACTCCGGCAAGGGCTTGGGATGTGTGTGCTTATTCGCTAAAAGGTTCGCCCCGAAGCCCCGCTCTGAGCGGGATTCACCCGTGTCCATTTTGACTAAATGTTTTGAAATGTTAAGGTTAAGTCAATGACCTTTTCCTCTCGCCGGCCTGCAATCTTTTTGGACAGGGACGGAACGCTTATTGAAGACCGTGGATACCTTCGCCATCCGTCGGAAGTAGTCTTTTATCGGGATACCATCGACTCCCTTCGGAGGTTAAAAGATCGTTACCTCCTTTTCATCGTCACCAATCAATCGGGCATTGGGCTTGGAATCCTCAAGCATGAAGATGTGGAGCGGATTAATCAGTTTGTTGTGGATACCCTTGCCCGGGAAGGGGTGACTATTTCGGCGGTCTATTATTGTCCCCACATACGTGATCAGGGCTGCGAGTGCATAAAACCAACGCCTTATTTTGTCCTGAAGGCGGCTCGGGAATTTGATCTCGATCTCCCCCGTTCTTTTTCGATAGGGGATCACTCCCATGATGTGGAATTGGCAAAGAATGTTGGGGCCCAGGGGATCTTTCTCCTGACGGGTCACGGGCAGAAACACCTACATGAACTTCCTCCAGGAGTATTGGTCGCCGAAAATATGGAAGAAGCAATCGACATTGTTCTAAAGAGAGATGGACCCTCTCAAAAAAAGACGGGGTTCATCGGTAAGGCCGCTGAGATCATCAAACGGGGAGGCATCGTTGCCTTTCCGACGGAGACCGTATATGGATTGGGAGCAGATGCCTTTAATCCTCTTGCCGTGGCCCGGATCTTCGAAGTCAAGAAAAGACCTTCTTTCGATCCTCTCATCATCCATATCGCCCGTCCTTCCGATCTGGAGAAGATCGTCTTAAACATTCCATCTAAGGCCAAAAAGCTAATCGATCGATTCTGGCCAGGTCCACTCACCTTAGTTCTTCCCAAGAGACAGGAGGTCCCCGATATTGTTACCGCCGGCCTTCCGATGGTTGCTGTCCGCATCCCATCGCACCCCATCGCATTGGAATTGATTGAACTGGCGGATTGTCCCATCGCCGCGCCGAGCGCCAATCCCTTCGGTTATCTGAGCCCGACCACTGCTCAACATGTTCGAGAACAATTGGGGGATGAGGTTGATCTTATATTGGACGGGGGACCCTGTGAGGTGGGCGTGGAATCCACGATCGTCTCTTTTGGTGAAGGAGGGCCCAGGCTATTGAGGCCAGGAGGGATCCCTCTTGAGGAGATTGAATCGGTTATTGGAAAGGTTGTGGTCGGTGCGATGAACAATGAAAAGGTCTCTGCGCCAGGGATGCTTCCAAAACATTATGCTCCTCGGACGCCGATTCTCCTCGATTGGCGCGAGGAGGATGTGGCCAATGATGGAAAGAGGAAGGTAGGATTGCTTGCATTTCATCAGATCAGTCCTTCTTTGAAATTCAATCAGGTTGAAATTCTTTCGGAGAGAGGCGATTTAAGAGAAGCGGCGGCCAATCTCTTCTCTGCCATCCAGCGACTGGATGGTTTGGGCCTGGACCTGATCCTGGCGGAATCTGTTCCCGAGGTTGGTCTGGGACGGGCCATCATGGACCGCCTCCGCCGTGCTAGCTCCATAGGGGGATAAAATCAATGAAGAAGATTGCCTTTATATTTTTTCTTCTACTCTCCACTTTCTACCCTCCACCTTCTATTGGGTTACCTGCTGAGGACATTCAGCTCGTGACCGATGCCCAGTATTTTGAGGTGGCCAAGAAGATGATTCAGGAGGCAAAGACTTCCCTCCGGGTGATGATGTTTGAGATGGGATATTATGAAAAGCATCCCAGTACCCCATCGAATCTTTTGATCAAAGAGTTGATAGAGGCAAAAAAACGCGGGGTTAAAGTGGAGGTCATCCTGGAAACAAGAGAAGGCGATGATAGGACCACCAAACGCAACCGCCAGACCGGAAAAATCTTATCGGACGGAGGGGTGGAAGTGACCTACGATCCCCTCTTTAAAACGATGCATGCAAAATCGATGGTTTCGGACGGAGAACTTGTCCTGATAGGAAGCACCAATTGGGTCTTCTCCTCCCTGACCAGTAACAATGAGGTTTCTGTCCTCATTAGGTCAAAAGAGATGGCCCGCGAGCTGGTCGATTATTTCAATCGAGTGAAAGCCACCGGCAATAAAAAATAGGATAACAGGAGATCAGGCCATCAGGAAACCAGGAAAAACAGAAGAATGAATAAGGTGCTTTGACCTGATATCCTGGTACCCTGATATCCTGATGCCCATCCATGATGCTGATCGATTCTCATGCTCATCTTGAGATGCCTGAGTTCAGGAAGGACTTGACCGAAGTCCTTCAGAGGGCAAAGGATTCAGGCGTCGAATATATCTTCACCGTAGGGACAGAGAAAAAGGATTGGAAGAGGGCGCTTGAAATTGCCCATTCCCATTCTTCTGTTTATGCAATCTTAGGAGTCCATCCCCACAACGCAAGGGAGATTGATGACGGAACTTATCCGATCCTGAAAAAGCTCTGTCAGAATGCGAAGGTGAAAGCCTATGGGGAGATTGGCCTGGATTTTTTTCGCAACCACTCCCCCCGGGAGGTTCAGTTGAAAAGATTTAGGGAGCAGATCGGACTGGCCAGGGAACTCAAGCTTCCCATCGTTGTCCATGACCGGGAAGCCCACCGGGAGACGCTCGAAATCCTGAAATCAGAAGAGGCATGGGAAAACGGTGGAATCATCCACTGCTTTTCAGGGGATGAGAAAATGGCGAAGGCCTGTATCGAGATGGGTTTTTATATCTCGATCCCCGGAAGCATCACGTATAAAAACGCAGGCCCATTTCACGAAATCGTTAAAAGACTTCCCTTGGAATCTCTTCTGGTGGAGACCGATGCCCCATTCTTGACCCCTGTGCCCTTCCGGGGTAAGAGAAACGAGCCGAGTTATGTTCGATATACAGCCCAAAAGGTATCGGAGGTCAAAAAGGTTTCTTTTGAAAAAGTTGCTGAAGTGACCTCGGAAAATGCGCTGAGAGTCTTTCGGTTGAACGTTTAATCAAAATCCCCCTCACCCTTTCCCTCTCCCGCCAGGGGAGAGGGAGATCCTTATAAGGGGAGGGGTTTAAAAATCCCCTCCCCTTGATGGGGGAGGGCAAGGGTGGGGGTGAAATCAGTTTTTTATTTAAGGAACATCCATGAAGCCAGCCATTATCATCGTCGATATGGTGAAGGATAATTTAAAAGTGGGATCCAGCCATCCCATTACCCAGGAAGCAAGGGTGATCCTTCCTCAACTACAGCAGTTATTGAAAGAGAGCCGGAAGAGGAAAATTCCCATTATTTTTGCCTGCGATAGTTTCATGGAAGGGGACTTCATCTTCAAAGGGAAGATGAAAGTCCATTCCCTCCGGGGGACGAAAGGTTCAGAGGTGGCAGACGCATTGATGCCTGAGCCAACCGATATCATCTTACCCAAGAGGCGCTTCAGCGCCTTCTACAAAACCGACCTGGATCAGACCCTCCGGCTTCTCGGTGCGGATACGATTGTTGTGGCAGGGATTACAACTGAGGTTTGCGTATTGATGACGGCCATGGATGGCCTCTGCCACGATTTTTCAGTGATCCTTTTAGAGGATTGCTGTGCCAGCAGAAACAGGGAGACACATCAAGGGTGCCTTAACCTCTATCGTGATTTTGCCCTTTATCCTCTGTTGAGGATAATGAGTTTTGAAGAATTTCTGAAGGAAGTTTCTTGACCAATCCCCCAATTTCATCTTAACAGGTGGGCCGTGTTGTAATTCGCCGTTCGCCCTGAGGCTCTCGAAGGGACGAACGGTTCGCTCAGCCTCCGGCTCAGAGAGCCTCTGGCTCGGAGAGGACAGGCCCTGTCGAACCATGAACGGACTTGTGACACAATCTCTGGCGGGAGAGGGTTAGGGTTTGAAGGAAAAATGAAATATTGTGAACAGGAATCCATCGATGAGATCATAAAGATACTCACCTTGCGGGAGAGGAGAACGATCGAATACCCTTCCTTCGCCCGCGCGGCTGTTCTTGTTCCCCTCTTTAACAAGGAAGGTAGTTGTCATCTTCTCCTCACCAAGAGAACCGACCTGGTCAAATATCATAAAGGGGAGATCTCTTTTCCCGGAGGCATGGTGGACGAAGATGATCTTAGTCTGGAAAAAACAGCGCTTCGGGAGGCCTTTGAGGAGATCGGGCTTAAGGAGGAGGATGTCCAGATTATCGGTGCTCTGGATGATATCATCACGGTTACGGATTTTATCGTCACCCCCTTTGTGGGCCTCTTTCCCTATCCTTACCGATTCGAAACGAGTTCCGTCGAAATTGCCGAATTGATCGAAGTTCCACTTTCCTTCCTGCTCACCAAGGAGAATTTCAATGAACAGGAAATCACCCGGATGGGTCGAAGAGAGATCATCTCTGCCTACCAATACGGGAAACATACCATCTGGGGAGCCACTGCCCGCATTCTAAAACAGTTTTTAGAGTTAATTTCTTCCTCAAAAGGCACTTAAAACTCCCATCTCATTTGTTCTTGCCTATCCGAACGAATGTGATGTTACAATTCTAAATGGAAGCAGTTCAAATGAATAGATTCAAGAAGTGGGCTGAGCAAAAGAAGAAAAGGGATCAAGTCTCAACATTTAACTGCCAAGTGCCAGCACATCGGTTACCCCGATGTGCCAGAACATAGGTTACCTTTAATGTCAGTTTTTGTGCCAACACATCGGTTACCCTGAGAGCTGATTTGGGGTATGATGCCCCTAGTCCAAACCACAGAGGAGGGAAACCGATGAATGAAGAAAGCTTGAGAAAGATGGCCATTCAGCAATTTTTGCAGAGGAGATCTCCTGTTTCGATTTATCGTGAGATAGGACGATCGAAAAAATGGTTTTTCAAGTGGCTCCAGCGCTACCAAACCGGCAATCCCGAATG
>JAGXTA010000098.1 GCA_018333535.1 Deltaproteobacteria bacterium
TGTATTGACACATCTTAAAACCAATTCTGGGTAACCTATGTTATGGCATTTGGGAAATAGAGATTAATATGTCAAATTAAGATTTAACCCCTGTGTTTTTCTTGACAAAATTAATAATCTAGAGTCTAATCCTTTCAATTGAAAGGTGCATTCGTATGAGAGATAAACTTTATAAACCTATGATGATAATCTCGATCATCATCATCATTTCCTTTTTGTTCTCATGGGCCTCTGCTCAACAAGAAAAAATTGAGCCAAAATCCGCTGTCAAATACTATACAGAAGACCCCAAAGTCCTCTACTCGCAGACCTGCCAACTTGCCCGCAGCAAGCAGGAGAGCGATTTGCAGATTCTACAGGCCCGACTGACGGACACGGCCTTCCTGGCAAAGATCGATTCAGCCAAATCCTATGAAGGGCAACCTACGCGCCTCCGTGTGGCAGGCGTACTGCAGATTCTCGCCGAAAACCCTGCACCTCCGGCCCAAAAGGTTCTGCTTTCGCTGACAACATCTCCCGTCTTCCTGGAACACCGGGCACGGGTTGACCTGCTCATCCAGGCCTTGGTGCAAATCAAGCCCGCTCCCCAACAAGCCGTGGTATTCTGGGATAAGCATTTCCAACCAGAGGATGGTTACTCTGCGGTCACCGTCTGGGCACTCTTGAAAAACGGGTCGCCCCCAGCTTTAGCCCTGTTCGAGAAAAGGATGATGGACGTAAGGTTCTCGGAAACCGAACGGCGATATTGGCTTAATGCCTGCGTCCTTCAACACCGAAACGATTTGCCGCTGCTCCAGGCCTGCGAGAGGCTGTTGGCCAGTCGATTGGAAGAGCTCTACCGCCTACTGCTGGTGGATGTTCTGTTCGACTACAAACCAGATGACTGGTATGGGGCGGGCCATTGGTATAGGCCCCCTCTGAGGGGAAAGGCTACGATCGAGGCTCTGAAGCAGCTTGACACCTTAGGGCGAAAAGCCCTGCAGAATCAGCCCTTATCGACACTGCAGCGGCAGCAGGTGCAATTGGTGTTGCGGGAGGTCGAAGAGTTGCTGCGGAGCAGGAAATGATCTGGGACTCTGGGAAGTGAAGGTCCAATTCTTCTCAAAGCGAGGACACAATCGGTAGCGATTTACCTCTTAAAAAATGCACCTTGAATCTTGGGAATTTTTTTATTGACATACTATTCCCCGCTTTCGTATATTAATCTTCACAAAATAAGTTCTTATCATCCTTTCATCTCATGTAACGTTAGGAGTAGCGCTCAGGGAACGCGGCCCTTAGTTGGTGCAACCCAATTGGACCTCCAAGATGTTCTGTATCAACGGTGTCACAGCCGCCCTCTAACTGGAAGAGATAATGATCAATTACAAGGTGAAACAAGGGGATTGTCTGGCCAGCATTGCCGAGAAACACGGGTTCTCCTGGGAGACCCTGTGGAACTTACCCGAAAATAACGGGCTCCGTCGCAAGCATCAGGAGCCTACGATCCTGTTACCCGATGAGATCGTGCGGATACCGGACCGGCGCGAAAAGGAAGAGAATGGGGCAACGGAGCAACGCCACCGGTTCCGGAAAAAGGGAACGCCGGCGCTCCTGCGTTTACAGGTGATGAGGCCAGCAGAGCCTGATGAAGAGCAACCTTCTGAGCTGACGGGTGAAGAAGCCCCGGAAGAGGAGCCGTTGGAGGTCGTGGAAGAGGATCCACCTCCACCGGACGCAGAAGCGGACGAGCCCTGGGCTGATGCCCCATACGTCTTGAACATTGATGGCAGGCTAACCGAGGGACGTACCGATGGGGAGGGAAAGCTGGAAGTGCCAATTCCACCGGGAGCGAGGAAGGGCCGATTGACGATGGAGCCAGGTACGGAGCGGGAAAAGGTCTACCCTCTGCGCTTGGGACACTTGGATCCAATCACCTCAGTGTCTGGGGTTGCAGACCGGCTGAATAATCTCGGTTATCACAATGGCTCCCGGCCGACCGAGATGACCCCTGATCTTCGGGAAGCCCTGCGGGCGTTTCAGAAAGCAAATAACCTGCGGGAATCGGGCGAGGCTGATCAAGCGACTCAGGATAAGCTGAGCGAAATACATGGTTCGTAGCTTCGGACCGCCAAGTCAAGGAACGGAGAAAAGTCGAGATATGGCGCTCAGTAATCGTATCAGGATAATCTTCGCGACAGTTGGTGTCCGCAGGGAGAGCCCGCGATGGGGGCCAAGCGAGTGGACGTTTCGGGCAATAGTGGCCGGACAAGCCGTGGGTAATCCTGATACTCGATTTCTGGCCAACGCCCGCGAGAATATTGACCTGCCGGAGGCAACCTGGTCGCACACCGTTGACATTTCAGCGCTGGACAGTATTGAGATCACATTCGCAGGGACCGCAATTGCCGAGAGCGGAAATCATGATCTCGGCAGGGTCCGATGGGTGATGCGGACCTTTGGACAGCAGGAGCGCCTTCTGACCAACCGGTTTTTTGCGCTGACGATTCGAGTGGAAGTGGAAATCGAGGGGGCATTCGGAACCCATCTGGAAAACGCGATTTACGCCTCCCGAGAAGTTAGCGGTCAAACGATTTGGACAACGGCATCCGGCCGGCGGATGGTTGCACGGCTCGAGTTTTGCGAGGTGCGACCGGTTATGAGCGATGCAACGATGCCGCCAAGACCCAGACAGCCACCCGGTGCAGGGCCCGAAGTCCGTAACGGGAGGGGGCGGCCACAAATCATGCCGACCGATCAGATCAATTTTATTCATAACCCCAGTGTAATCCCGATGCTATCGGCTGCCGAAGCCAACGATCAGACTGCCGCCTGCATCGAATACACATACTACCGTCCGAGCGCATTGGCGTTCACCAATCAGGATGATCGGCTGCGGTGGTCGAAGGTATCGGTGGCCGATGGCGGAGACGTTGAATTCGTGGGCGGCGACCGGGGGCTTATCATCTACGTCCGCGGCGTCCATGAGGGGGAGGTCCGATTGGAGTGCCGCATGGAAGGTGTGGTTCTTGCGACATATCGGGCCTTGGTTCGGCAGATCCGTGACATCCCATGCCGCTTCAACATCCTCAACGGTCCGGCCGGGGCCGTTCCGAGTTCGGGTCACCAAGAAGTGAACAATCACATGCAGGTGGCCAATATCTTCCTGCGTCAGGTTGGGCTGCGACTGGTCCTGGATACCGATGTGACCGTGACCGATGGTGCAGTCGCCTCGGCTATCCCCGGGATCTTTCGGATTTCCGTAGGCGCTGGTGTCACCAGAAATGTCACGGGAAACTATCCGGGAAGTAACCGGCTGAATTATCGGCCCGACGTGCTCAATATTGCTTATATCCATTCTGACTTCATTGGTGGCGGATGGGTAGGCTTTGGAATGGCATCAGATTTCTCGGCAAACAACCTGCCCGGAGATCGTGTGGAAGATAGCGGGACACCCTCCACCTCGTGGATAAGGCCCTGTGGGATTCCACCCGACGCAACTGCTGGCACGGTTCGCATGAGGGTCTTCCGCGGGAACCAACGGCGCACAGGGCATCCACAGTTGTATGCCCTGTATGTGACCAATGCCAGCGGCAATCCAACTACGCAAGCCGGTATCTTGACCTACGGAGGTACTATCGCACACGAGGTCGGGCATATCCTGACTTTACGACACCGGATAGGCGCTGGAAACGATACTTTAAGCCGACCCCTCGGCACCAACCTCATGCATGGAACGAATCCTTCCACGCTTGCCCAGGACCTTGATATCGTCCAGGCCCGGGCTGTCTTAGGCTGTCCGTTAGTTCGGGCTCCGGCCGCCGCACCTGCTCCTGCTGCTGCTCCTGCGGCTCCCGCTGCAGCTCCAGCCGGGCCGGCGCCTGCAGCGCCAGGACCTTGAGAAAGGAATCTTCAATGCCAGATCAAGTCACAAAAGCTGCTACTCCAGAAAACTCCAAAGTCCTCTACTCCCATGCCTGTCAACTTGCTCGCAGCATGCAGGATAGCGATTTCCTGACTCTACAGGTCTGGCTGACGGACAGGGCCTTTCTGAGCAATCTCGATTCAGCCCAGGCCTATGAGGGTCAAGCCATCCGCCTCCGTGTGGCAGGCATACTGCAGGTTCTTTCCGAAAATCCCTCTCCATCGGCTCAAAAGGTTTTACTCTCGCTGACGACGTCTCCTGTCTTCTTAGAATACCGGTCACGGGTGGACCTGCTCATTCAGGCTTTGGTGCAGATCAGGCCCGCTCCCCAACAAGCTGTGGTATTCTGGGATAAGTATTTCCAGCCCGAGGATGGCTACTCCGGAGTGACTGTCTGGGCGCTGATGGATAATGGCTCAGTGCCAGCTATCACCCTGTTCGAAAAGAAAATGGTAGATGTACGATTTCCGGAGACCGAGCGTCAGTATTGGCTTACGGCCCCTGTTCTTCAGCATCGTAACGATCTCCCGTTGCTTCAGGCTTGCGAGCGGTTGTTAAACAGCCACCTCGAGGAACCGTATCGTCTTCTCCTGGTGGACGTCCTATTCGACTACCAACCGTACGAGTGGTATGGAGCGCGCCACTGGTATAAGCCTCCTCCTCGAGCCAAGGCTTCAAAGGAGGCCCTGGCTCAGCTCCGTGTCATTGGACGAAAGGCGCTGGATAGCCAGCCTCTCTCCAGCATTCAACAGGAGAAGGTTAGGCTAGTGATGCGGGAACTCGATGCATTGCTTGGTAGTTGAAAATGATCTGGAACGTGGGGTTCATCTGGAGGAAGGCGGCCTTAAGAAATCGTGTTCCAAGTAATCGTCCAAATGTAATCGTCCAAAGCAATAAATACACCCGAAAGGGATTCAATACATCAAGGCATTCTTGGGGTGATTCCAGACCTTTTCCCAGAAGAGCCCATGCCTCTCCGCAATGCTTGAAAGACAATCCCCCTGTTTGACTTTGTATTCGGGCATTTTTTCTCTCTGGAGATTTATTTTTTGTGCATGCTTCAGATGTCAAATCAAAAGATTTGACCCCCTCACTGACTATTCTACCTCCTCTCCAATCGCTGTCGCCAGGCCTCGAGGCATCTCCTCTGCAAACTCGTCTGTTCGAAATCAACCGGCCAGAGAGGAATAAAATGTATCGCGTCTTCCGGGCTGGGAAAGTCATTCTCTCCATAACCCATATCCTGAAAGGCCCGGCGCAGGAGTGGCTTAAACAAATTATAAGCATCCCCAATGCGTTCAGCACCCTGGAGACAATGGTCAAAGAGAGAGACGGCGGTCCCTACTTTGAATCTCACCAGATAAGGGCGTTCCAAAGTATCCCCAGGACCGAGGTGCCCCCAGACTTCTGCCTGTGATTTGGTTCGGGTAAGGGACTGCTGAAAACGCTGGGCAAAGGGAGAAGTAGCGGGCTGATAGGGCTGTTGATCGTCGCCAGCCGTTGAGCAAGCAAAAAAGACCCACCGGATATCATCTGCCAGAAATTCCTGAATCCGGTCTATGAATGAATCAATCTGTCCATTCGTCAATTCGCCTCCAAGATGGATCTTATTGGTAAATCCATGATGCACGGAAGCAATAACGTTGATAGGGCCGAATAGACGACCAACGCTTGTGATGAATGACGCCACCTCATCCATACTTTCTCGCATGGCTCCTGGATTTAAAACATTGTCAATGGCGTCGAGCTCCCGATGAAGGTTTTGGCCTCGATTCTGAAAGGTAGACATGTCAGTCATTGTTCCAAGAGGTAAGGGGGTTGTCGTGTTGTTGATAGCGTCTGCATGGTCCTGTTTTACTTCCTCCAATCGTTCACGGCGTTGGTCATCTGTCCTTCCCTCTTCCCACCACCAATCAGTAAGTTCCTGCTGACTATTGCTAAAAAAATGGCTGAGGAGTCTTTGATAACACCAATTACAACCTCCGCTCCTGCCACCGCTCCTTGTGATTCCTCGAATCAAATTCGTGGCGTGGTGCTCAGGATTTTGGTCATAGAGAACCACGACATTACGCAGGTGAAAGGTACTGGTCGCGTCGTGGGTTGCTAAAAAATTTAAGAGGTTGCCCAGTCGATTGCTACTGAACGCGCTTGCCTGGTAAAGAGGATCAGGCAACTCGCTTCCTGTTGATTCAGGTGCTTCATCTACCATCGATACTTTTCCTTCAACTAAATTTGATTGAGGTCTTTAAGCTTCTCCTGAGTCTCTGTGTTTGCCTCGCCAGCAACCTGGAGATTATTTAAACTTTGAAAAGTTCGCAAGGCAGCCTGCATTTGAGGTCCAGGGGTGCCCTCCATTCCTCCCCGGACATATCCGAGGTTATGCAACCGGGCTTGTATCCCTGAATCTTCGTCCTCCGGATCAAGGTGTCCGATCAGGACCTGGATCGGGCGGCCAAAAATCGTTAAGATGGCTCGATCCACATCGGGCAGCACATGCTCCACACGGATGATACCTTCACTCTCAGTCTCTCCTTCGATGGTTCGGTCTCCTATCGATAAAGTATAAGGGATAGGTCTCTGTGGTTTCTGGGTATTGGCATGGATTGGAAGCGTGGAGGGAATGATCTGGAGCACAAGGGTCTGAGAGGGAATCTTCAGTTTAAACCGGTGTCGGGTTTCCGTGCCCCCTGACTCTTCCCGCATACGTTTATCAGGGATGAAGACCCAATCACCAGGGAGAAGGATGTTTTGATTTTTCCTGCGGCTCTTTAACTCTTCATTGGCAGAGTGATCCCAGATCGTCTCGGGAACGTGACCATTCTTTTTAGCGAGGCCACCGATGGTTTCTCCCTGACGGATGCGGTGCCACTTCCCATCGGCCGCCGAACCTTTTGGAACAGGACCTTTGGTTTGGGGGGTCGTCGAAGGACACATCTTTGCCTTAACCCCCGATCTTTACCGTCCGGGTGGCCGCCAGTTTTGAATCGCCTAAAAAAACGCCGCACCCAGCCGTATCCACGATCCAGCGGGCCGCAGGCAAACCGCCGATCAAAACCGTGGCACTGCCTTTGACAATGGGAACCGAAGGAGGCACTGATGGTGGAGGGCCTGCCTGTGGCGGATGGGCGATGCCGGCAGATAGAGCCCCCGTACAGGTCACAAAGTCTCCTACAACTGCGGCCGGAAGATATTCGATAAGGACAGTCATGGGTCGTCCCGGTAAGGGCGGGCCAATCACTCCACTTGGCACGAGTTGATCATGCGTGATGGAATCCAATATTCTTGCTGCAGGAAACATTACTTTATCTCCTTTATGAATTCATTATCCAAACTTAAAATGATATGTGAAGGTTTGAACCCAAATCCTCGACTCCGTATTGTATGGCGGAAGGAGATTTACCTTCCGGACGTGTAGTTTGAGACATCACTGATGATTGACATTTGCGAGCTAGCGTATTATCTGAAAGATCAAAACCGCCGGACCAAATACGTCTATGCCAAGCTGGCGGGATAGTCTAAACATTCATGTCTCTTGCCAGGATGGTTGCCACGACGAATTTTCTAATGATACGACGTGACAAACAGCCTAGAAATGACGAACTGATTTTTGGGGCTTTTCTACCGGTTTTGACCATGCATCTTCCGCCCATTTCCAAATAAGAGCCTCGTTTGACATGTCCCTCAGATCTGGGATATGCGTGTGGGCAAGGACGATGACTTTGTTCTTCTTTGTGTATTCCCGGTCTTCCTTTTCCCACAGGTAGCAGAGGCGAGCAATCTTTTTGATGTGGTCAAGTCGGACTTCTTCATCGCTTCTGAAAAGCCCTTCAAATTTCCGGACTAGATCTCCGCGTCTCTTCAACTCATAAAAAACTAGCAAACAGGTGATTACCCGCCCAAGAGCACAGGCTTCATCATTGTTAAAAAAGTCCATGTTATGTCCATGGCTGAAGAGGAAAGCACAATTTTTGAAAGTGTATTGGTTCTTGAATCTATACGGTTGAAGTTCCAGTGGCGAGAAAGCAAACGTGTTGTTGGCCTCATTTATACCACTGAGATAGTTGTCGTGGTTTCCATACACAATGATCTTCCAGGAGATTTCATCCCAAAGATCAGCAAACGACTTCCCGCTTTTGCTATGATGTTTTTTAAAAATCTCGGATCGGATGCCAAGAGATCTTTGCTTAACAGTCTCCTGATCTTCGTCGGGCTCGAACAGGAAGCTCTGCGCATTGGATTTTTTATAGATGGATTCTAACTGTCGCTTCGTCTCGGGGTCCAAAGGGGTATCTGATAGCTTTGTTTTGGTGAGCTCTTTAACATAGCCTTTGAGCTTTTTGAAGCGAGGATCCTTCTCTGCCGCAGGGGACTGCTCCAACGTATCTCGAACCCACTTTCCCAGATCGTCGAGGAGCGCATAGATTTTCTTCTCTTGGTCCGCTGATGCATAATAGCGAACAATTGATTCGGTCTCCCAGAGCTCGCACAAGTCTCCCAAAAAATGGACGCGCGTTTGAGGCAATACAGATTTCTGAAATTCAGCGATGGTCTCGAGAAAGATTCCGAAATCAGTCTCCATGGAGGTACGTTTACCGAGTTTTACAACCTTTATAGCATTGGAGGTGCACTCATTTCCATAATTGGTAATGAAATTGTCAAGATAGGTGTCCTTAAAAAGGTGGAGATGGAGGTCTGGGACTAATATCCGCAATTCTGCCGTTTCATCGAGAAGTTCCTTTTCAGCGAAAGGGAAGATCTTAAGTACGTGAAAGCCCTTTCGCAGATCCCATTGTTCCAACTTAACACCATATTTTTTTTGCATGAGTAGGGTGAGAAAAGTGCTCATGTAGGTTTTGTGAAAATCGTAACCCAAATCTGGCAACACTGGTAACGTGACATTCTTGCCTGATGAGAAATAAGAGCACAAGGCAATTCCATTGTGCTCCATTAGGCCAAAGGTCATCTGCGGAAGGCCTTGTTCTGGCCCACCCCAGACTCCGGCGTCCATGTAAATCGTTCGCGGAGTGCCAAGCTTGAGTCGGTTATCTTTCGTGCGGACTAAATCTGCCATTTCATGTTCCGGTCGTCCGGTTCACTTTCAGCTTCCATAGATTTCTTTCAGTTTGTTTCGGGTTTCATCGTTGAGCCCTCCGGATTCCTCGAGCCCATAGGCCTGCTGGAAAAGCCGGATGGCAGCGCATGTTTCAGAATTCAACTTCCCATCCACCGGACCGCAGTCAAATCCGAGATTGTTGAGTCGCCCCTGAATGCCGGTTAGTTCCTCGATAGGATCTATATCGCCGAGAAACAGAGGAAATTCTTGTTCTCGACTCTTTCCAATAATAAGCTTTCCGCGTCGAGCATTCGGCGGGATTGCTTGCTCTAACCAACCGGAGGCATCTGTGGTGCCTGAAAAGAGACTGCCGTCAATCTCTAGCGTGTAGGGTTGCTTTGCGAGAGGTTCATCGTGTTCATCTTCCAACTTGATTCTCAATTTTGAGGGGACGCCTTTTCGCTTGAAACGATATCGTTTCTCAGTAATGCCAGATTCATCCTTCGCTCTCTTCTCTGGGATAAATACCTTATCGCCTGCGAATAGCACGTTAGGGTCTTTTCGGACCATTCGCACTTGCTGGTTTTTCGGATGGTTCCAGATGGTCTCCCAGAAGAGGCCATGCCGGAAAGCAATGCTCTCAATACAATCCCCCTGCTTGACTTTGTAATCGGGCATTTTCCGGCTCTCTTCTCTTACGCCTTCTCCCAGGCGTCTTTATCTAAACTGGGGAAGGTGATTTTACAGTTGCCGGGGTCAATGCCGTCTACACGGGCAAAGCCATTCTCATCCAACGTGCCTTCCGCAACGGTCTTTCCGTCGGGCAGGGTGACCTTATATTTTTCTCCTGAAACAGGATTATCATCTTCATCGACGAGTTCGATCTCGATCCAGCTTTTCTTCTCTTCCTCCTCCTCTTCGGTTGATTCTTTATGGCGTTGCTCCTGATCTTTGACATCCTTCCCGGGGGTTGCAGAGGCGGCCATGTCGGGTTTCACCGGAGCAGCCGGAGGCACAAGGGCAGCGGAGGCTGGTGCAACAGGCGGACCGCTGCCGCTATTGATATTAACGAGGGGACCTCCCTGAATAAAAATGGCCGCCGGCGTGAGAATGATACTGCTTCCACCCACTTTAAGTTCCATACCGGTCATGCCTTCAATCTTTACATTCATCCCTTTTAAATGAAGGGTGCCTGTCACATTTTCGCTGTGATTCGCATTAAAACTCTCGACCACATTTCCTGTCACTTTGAGGGAGGATGAGCCTGCTACCTCAACAGCCTTCTTGCCGCCGACTTTCAGGTTGTAGTCTGTTTTGACCTCCCGGAACTCACTCTTTTCCACAATCACATGCTTATCGAATTCGATCTTTTCCTTCAAATCGCGCTTGACAATGAGATGCCGGTCATTGCCGACGAGCTCCCTGCGGTCATTTTTCACACGGATATCGAGGTCTTTCTCCGCATGAACGAAGACCTGTTCTTCTCCTTTTTTGTCTTCGAAGCGGATCTCATTGAAACCTTCTCCTCCGGTTGAGGAGTTGGTCTTGATCGTGGACTTTGTCTTTTCGTCGGGGAGGGTATAGGGAGGCATCAGGTCCGCATTGTAGACCCTGCCTGTAATCAGAGGTTGATCCGGATCGCCTTCGAGAAAGTCGACAATCACCTCCTGGCCGATTCTCGGAGTGAAGATGGCGCCATACTGGCCGCCGGCCAAGATGCTTGCCACCCGTATCCAGCAGGAAGATTTGTCATCTTTCTGTCCCTCCCGGTCCCAGTGAAACTGAACTTTGATGCGGCCGTATTTGTCCGTGTAGATCTCCTCACCACTCGGTCCTACGACCACCGCAGTCTGGATTCCTTTTACGACAGGCTTGGGAGTCTTTCTTTCCGGCCGGAAAACGACAGAGGAAGGGATCGAAATGAATCCATTTGTATAGCTGAACTTTTCTTTAGGATCAGCTAATTCCTGGAGCGCCTGGGGTTGTTGGCCTTCGTGACGAATCTCCGCAAGAAGGTATTCCTGATTGAAGCTCTGGCGCTCATGGTCGATCAATTTGAATTTGAAGCCAGGGGTCAAACGGGGAGAGTTGCTCTTGCCCTCTGCCTTCTCTTTAAAGGTGATGGACTCCTCCAGGCGGACCTTGGTCAGTCCTTTCCCCCGGTTTTCCTCCACATACCTGCCCGGATAGTCATAGACTTCCAGTTTCTGATAGGATTTGTCCTGCTCTTTCGATGTTAAGTCGAGAGTGGGCTTCTCAAAATTGAAATCCCTCCGGGTCATCTTTCCGGAGAAGACTTTCTGGGAGAAAGCCAAATGGTAGACAAACTCTTGACCCGGCACCATCCCTATCGCGGGATTGAAAGTGATCTCCTCCTCTCCCTCAATCGTCTGATAGGCGACCGTGCTATCGCCAAAGACGAGCACATGTTTATCCCTCGCATGCTCGAAGAAATAGAAGATGCCTTCCTCCTCGCAGAGACGGGAGACGAAGTCGAAATCGGTCTCACGATACTGGACGCAATATTCTCTCTCCGGATAATTGCCCTGCAACCGGAAATTGAAACGGTCACCTGTGATGCCGCCATCCTGAAGGACCTTCTTGATGATGTCCTCGACTTTCATATTCTGGAAGATCCGGCAGTCTTGCTCCAAAGACAGGAGCCAGAGGGAGGGAACCACCTCAGCCTCATAAAAATAGAACCGTCCCTTGCTTCCATTCTGAATAAATTGTCGGAGGATGCCGTGAAGGTAGCGATCGTTCTCTTCCCCGAGCAGGGTGAGGAGGGCTTCTTTCCCCACCACCTCGTCGAAGTTGATCTCATCCTCAGAGACCAGGGAGACATGAAGCGCAAAGGGTGAGGAGATTCCTTCAAAGAGTTTAAATCCCAACACCGCTGTTTGATAGGATACCCCCAGCACCTCAAAGAGAAATCTCGATTCATGGGCGGTCAATGTCGGCGCCATCTTCAACCTCCGAATTCAATCTTAAAGGAACCGTCTTCAGCTATATTCAAATGGACCTCTGAAAGCATGGCTCCTTCGCTCAGGCGTCCCAGAATCTCCCGGGACATCTGGGGCAGGATGGTTCCGTTCATCATATGGTCGATGTTTCTCGCACCGGTTTCAACCTCGGTGCATCGCTTCGAAATCTGATCGACCACCTCAGGGGAACAAACCAGTTTGATCTTATGGCTCTCCGCCATTCGTTTTGCCAATTTATCGAGCTTGAGCGCCACAATCTCCCGGATGAATTTCGGGTCGAGCGTATAGAAGGGGGCGACGGTCATCCGTGCCAGGAGCGCGGGCTTGAAATGGTGGCTGAGAATGGGCCGGATGGTGGTGGTCACGGTTTCGAGGGCAGGTCTCGTCTCAGGGGCGCAGAGCTGGGTGATCACATCAGAGGCCAGGTTGCTGGTGAGGAAGAGGATGGTATTCTTAAAGTCGATGATCCGTCCTTCTCCATCGGAGAGCATGCCCTTGTCAAAGACCTGATAGAAGAGGTTCATCACATCGATATGGGCCTTCTCGCATTCGTCGATCAGGACAACGGAGTAAGGCCGTTGACGCACGGCTTCGGTCAACACCCCACCCTCTCCGAAGCCGACGTAACCCGGCGGAGATCCGATCAGACGGCTGACGGTATGGGACTCCTGAAACTCGCTCATGTTGATCGTGACCAGGTATTGATCGCCTCCGAAGAGAAGATCGGCAATAACCAGGCCGGTTTCGGTCTTTCCGACACCGCTCGGGCCAACCAGGAGAAAGACACCGAGGGGCTGCTGGGGATCTTTCAACCCCGCTTTGGCTGATTTGATCACCTGTGTAATGATGGACAGGGCCTCGTCCTGGCCTTTGATCCTCTGTTTGAGATTCTCTTCGAGGTTGAGGATATTTTTTGCCTCGTCCCGTAGAACCTTTCCGAGGGGAATTCCGGTCCAGTCCGAGACGACTTTTGCCACCACATCCGGATCGACCTCTGTCTTGATAAGAGATGACTCTTTCTGGAGGACGGATAGTTCAAGAGAGACCTCATCGATTGCCTTCTTAATTTCGGATTGCTTCTCCTCAGGGGCGGCCTGGTTCTTGAGTTCATAAAACTGCTTTCTCAGATCGATGAGGCGATGGGCAAGCTCCTTCTCCTTGAGCCAGCGCTCCTGAAGCTGAGCCACCTCCTCATTTAATGCTTTGATTTTTTCTTCCAGTTCCTGCGGTCGGCCCGGATCGATTTCGAGGCCGTGGAGCTGATCACGCTCCAAAGCCTTCTTCTCCCGCTGGAGCGCCTGAATGGTTCGCTCCCGGTCTTCGATGAGATCGGGTTTGGCCGTGAGATGAATCTTGACACGGGCCGCACTCGTATCGAGGAGATCGACGGCCTTGTCCGGCAACTGCCTGCCGGAGATATAACGGCTGGAGAGCTCGGCTGCAGCCAGAATGGCGTCGTCCCGGACGATTACGCCATGGGCCTCCTCATATTTGCTCTTCAGTCCTCTCAGGATGAGAACCGCTGTCTCGACCGAGGGCTCCTCAAGCTTCACTAACTGGAATCTGCGGGCCAGGGCCGCATCCTTCTCGAAATATTTTTTATACTCCGACCAGGTTGTGGCCGCAATGGTCCGGAGTTCACCGCGGGCCAGGGCCGGTTTTAAAAGATTGGCGGCATCGCTTCCGCCTGTGGGGCCTCCTGCGCCGATGAGCGTATGGGCCTCGTCGATGAAGAGGATGATCGGTTTGGGAGAAGCTTTGATCTCGTTGATCACGGACTTGAGCCTGTTTTCGAATTCACCCTTTACTCCTGCTCCGGCCTGGAGAAGCCCCATATCCAGCCCTAAGATGGTGACTCCCTTCAGGATATCCGGGACATCTCCTTCCACGACCCTCAGAGCTAATCCCTCCACCACAGCGGTCTTTCCCACTCCAGCCTCGCCCACGGCAATGGGATTGTTCTTCCTTCTCCGGGCGAGAATGTCGATCATCTGGTGAATCTCCCGGTCGCGGCCGAAGACAGGATCGATCTCTCCGGTTGCCGCCTTCTTTGTAAAATCGGTACAGAAACGGGCAAGCGCGGTTCCTTCTCCCGGAGGCCCCGGCTCCCGTGCCGCCCTTTCAGCAGGAGAGGGATGCTCGATCGAACCTTTTAAAATATTTCCGAATTGGGAAAGAAGGGCTTCGCGGCCAATGGGGCGCAGAAGATCGACATAGCGGCCTGTGGCAAACTGGGTAGGTTTGGCCAGGAAGGCGAGAAGAAGAGCGCCTGATCGGATTCGATTCTCTTCGAGATCAACGGACGAGATCAGCCAGGCATCCTGAAACCATTCTAAAAGGAGCGGGGAGAAGACAGGCTTTGAGGCATTGCCTGTTCGAAACTCTTCAATAGTCTGATCGATTGTTTTTTTCACCCTTCCGACATCGAGGTCAAATTGGCGGAAGATGAGGGGAAGGTCTGATTGGGGTTCTTCAAGGAGTTTGGCCAGAAAGTGCTCCACGGTCACTTCGTAGTGGGTTCGCGAGACGCAGAGACCAGCGGCTCCTTCCAGGGTTCGCGTGCAATATTGGTTTAATCGGGTTAAGAGTGTTTTGATGTCAACGGTGATCATAACTGTTTTCTCCTATGATGGAATGTTGGAATCATGGAACATTGGGAAAATAGAAGGTTAAGGTTAAGGATAAGGTTAAGAAAATCTCGACCTAAACCTAAACCTTAACCTCAGCCTCAAAGCGTTCAATTCCATTATTCCAATTTTCAAGGTGCTCCTTGTGGAGGAAAAGTTGCTTTTACTTCACCGAGATGGTCAAGGGAGAAGACCCAGGTATCCAGGCCAAGCCTTGACCACTGTGATCCTCCCAGAGAAGCTGTTTCCGCCTCTTTCGCCGCAAGGATCAGTTCAATGTCATACTCAAAAACATCGAGGAGATAGAACTTCGTCAGAAAGGCAAGCCTCTGATGATCAACACTTCCCGGAAGGAGACTATGGAAAGGATCGCTTTTCAATGGGCCGATCCGGAGCCGGAATTTTCCCATCCGGTCATCGATCTCCTCTCCCAGGAAACTCTCCTCTCCGAGACCGCTTCCAGCCTTTCCAAGGACGAGCCTCTGATCCGGAGGGATTTTGACGACCCGCTTCACACAGGGGATGACCTCTACGGGTATTTTCCCGAGTCCATCGTGAAGAAGGGCCTGGAGTCCGGAGGCCGATTTGGGGAACTGGGTGAAGAGGCCTGTGTAACGGATCAGGGAATACGATTCCGGAAGATCCTTTCTCAACACCTTTTCTCCCAGGCCGATCAGGCAGAAGAGCTTTCCAAGAACCTCCGGGTTATTCTCTTCGATCACCTGGAGAAAGAGACGATACTTGCCCCAGCAGCGGAAGAGAAGAAGGTAGAGACGGTGGTTGAAGATATCGATGAAGTCCCGGGTAACGGACATATCTTCGGCGGCTTCATCGAGGAGGTCCTCCGTATAGAAGGTGGGAAGCGGAGAGGAGGAGCCGTAGAGTCCGAGGTGCGTGGCGGTAATCCGATAGAGGGGTTTCTCATGATCGATCTCTTCGATCTTTGCCACATCCGCAGGGGGAAAAGAGAGGGAGAGCTCGGGTCGAATTCTGGTGTGATCTTCCACAGAAGATTCCCTCTCATCCTGTCTTTTCACACGGCCGATCAGGAGGCGCAAGAGCCTCATCACCTGAAAGAAAGAGAATTGATGGCCTTTCCTCAGCAGGTCTGATATTAGATTAAAGGGTGATCCCCGATCCTGGCCGGCCATTGATAGATCTCTCCCTTCTCCACTTCCTGGACGGTCAACCGGGTGAAATGGTTGAGAGAGGCGTAGTTGCCCAGAAAGTGATCCAAGATACATCCGAAAAGATACATGTCTCCTTGACTCGCAAATTTCTCCTGACGAAGTTTCAGCTCGATCTCCTGACCCCGCATCAGGATGCCCGAGACCAACCGGTCGGAAAGCCTGGCCTCAAGGCCTTCGATGCCATCGATTCGCTTTCGATTGGCCAGGGTATGGGTCCGGTTGCGGCTTCCAGGAAAGATATACTGTTCAAGAAGGGCTTTTAAATTTTCCGTGCGGGATAGGGAGAGGTAATTGAGGAAGAGGTGGGCCAGAAGGCGCCATCTCAGGTTCTCTCCACCCTTCTCGCCATCCTTTTTTCCTTCGAGAGGAGGCAGGAGGCTGATCGTCGGGGGCTGAATATTTTTGAATTCCACGGGTTCGGGAGAGCTGCTCGTCGGAAGAGAGACATCCCCCAGCCGAAGATTTTCAGGAAGCGCTCCGTTGGTACAGAGAAGTTGAATGGAAAGGGTTTCGGAGGGAGGTAAGCCGATTCCAGGTGGATAGGCGATTGAGAGAAAGAGATCGAACATCTCCCTGAGGGGAGATTGCCGGATGGTCAACCGATAGACCGGATGAGCCTGGGGATCAGGATTGAAGACTTCAAAGGGCACATACTGCCTCTCCTGGGCGGTCCCCTGGATATATCCGACCACACTTTGCACGGAGTAAACCTGATAATGTTCGGGATTAGACCCGGCAGGCCGGACGAGATATCTTGTCATCCGGTGGTCGACCTGGATGGGGTCGGCATCGTGAGGAAAGAGGTTGATCGCAGGCGTCACGGAAAGGACGAAGTGATCTTTCTTGATCCGGGGGGCGGAAAAAGAGAGATCCTGGAGTTCAAAATGGATCTCAAATCTGGAACCCCCTCCACGCTCCTCCCAGCGCTCCCATCCGGTCAGGTCGAGAAAAAGGAATTTCTGCGGGGAGATAAAATATTCCTGAAGGATCCGGTAGCCGGGAAAGGCATGGGAGGGATAAGGGATGAGGGGTTCCTTATCGGAAAAACCGATGGGTTTTAAATCCTCCGGACCGAGGGAGCAGGACTTCCCTTTTTCAAGAGGTTTGATGTGGATCCGGCGAAGATGGCGCCTCAGGAGAAGATAGAGGTCAGAGGCATCCGGATAGTCTCCTGCAAGAAAGAGGCGCAGGGCTTTTGGCTGCCAGTCGGATAGTTTCATACCCTTCGTCTCAAACAGGAGCTTGATCAGGGGTGGCTGGCCAGAAGGTTGCATGAAGGTGGCATCCAGCAGAGTGAGAGGATGGACATCCACTTCATAGGAGGTCCGGAAAAGGCAGGAGGTTCCTTCAACGGGAACAGAACCAATTTGAATTTCCGGAGGTATAGTTATCGATTGCCTGAGGCTGGGCTTTGGAGTGAAGGCAATGAGGGTGGTCGAAGGGATCGGCCTTAGGTAATGGGGCCAGATCAATTGCATCAACTCATTGATGATCTCCGGAAACTCATCATCCAGTTTCTGCCTGAGCAGGGCAGTGAGAAAGGCCACGCCTTCAAGCAACCGCTCCACATCCGGATCCGGAGTGGCGCCAGCCAGCATCGGCGCAAGGGCAGGGTGGGCTCTGGAAAACTCCTTGCCAAGGTCTCTCAGATGGGACAGTTCTTCCTGAAAGTAACGATTGAACATGGGTTAGTTTGTGGTGAATGGCCTAATCAAATGAGATGTAGGGGCGACCCTCCGTGGTCACCCCTACAATAATTCGATCAACGAAAAGCGATGAGCCTCGTTAAACGTTCAGCCTACGATACTAATTTTTCCTTCGTTGTCGACCATGGTCTCTAAGAAGACCTGGGTTTTTGATTCCGTAACGAGTCTCCCGGTGATTTGAAACCGGATCGTCAGAGGATCGGCGTGTAAATCCGCCCCTGCTTCCTCCTGATCGATCAGGGCGACCCTCACCCCCTGGAGCCGGGGTTCATATTTCTGGATGGCCAGCCGGATCGCCTTCTCGATTTCCCTCTTCGGGTTGGTCTCTGTTTTGGGAAGGGTGAGGAAAAAGTCCGTAAAGTCAGGCGTTCCATAATCGTCCGCAATGGGGACATTTCCCTGTTTGGTGTTGAGGATTCTCTGTAAATGCCTGATGACCGAATCCACAATCCTTCGAGGGTCTTCCTTGCCCCGTCTCGCCGGCTCTTTCTCCCAGGCTCGAAGTCTCTCTAAAAGTCTTTCCTCCCTCATGAGAAATCCATTCTCTTATGCTACTCTCCATTCGTCCACAAACTCTATACCACCGCTCTCATAGATCCAGGTGATCTCCCCGAATACGAAGGAAACCTCTTCCATCGCCGGAACGTTTTCTGTTCTTTCATCAAGAGTGCTTGGAGAGATCGTCCTGATCGAGGAGATGCGGCCATATCTCAACCGGATGGTGTAAAAATGCTCTGTGGTGCCATCTCCGGTTGGGTTAGGCCTGTAAAATTTAATGGTGACCTCCACTTCTTCATTATTGCAAAGAGCCTGATGCAGGATGGGAGAAGATCGGTCAATTCTCTTAGTAATGGTGACGGGGTCGTAGGACCGTTCCCCGGTTGCCATACCGGAAGCCTCACGGTGGGTTTTAACCATGTGTTCCAATTTGAAGGCTTCGATTGATCCTTCGCGGTCCATACTGCTGACCGTGCTGTCTCCGCGGACCTCCCCAACATTTTGACCCTTTACCCATACATGGATGTTCTGTGCCATGGTTCGGTCCTCCTTCCGTTTCTCAATCTAGAGTAGTGTCTCTAACACCTCTTATACATACCCCGTTCGCCCTGAGCCTGTCGAAGGGTGAACTATATCGAGGGGTTCCGTTCATGGTTCGACATGCCTGTCCTCTCCGAGCCAGAGGCTCTCTGAGCCGGAGGCTGAGCAGACCGTTCATCCTTCGAGAGCCTCAGGACGAACGGTCTGCCGAAGGGCTCACCACGAACGGATTGTAAAGTGATTACTGAAACACTATACTAGCCGAACAACATTTTTCTCCGGTATCAGGAAATCACCATTCTCTTCTGAAGTGAAGTCCACTCAGATTATTTAGGGGTCTTCCATTCATCCTGGGCTTCAACCCCATCGACCACCCAGGTCCAGATAATTTTCGAATAGGTGAAGGAGACATCCTCCATGTGAGTAAAACTTTCCCTGGCCGGATCCAGGGTATTCGGTATCCATGGTTTTACAGAGACGACGATGGCGTCTTCCAATTTGATCGTAAAATAATGCTCCTCACTGCCGGAGGGGTTAATCCGGTAATACTTCAGGGTGACATCGTTCATCCTTTCCCCGGTCGAAAGGGCTTGATAGAACTTCGGAGATGATTTGTCAAAGACTTTGGTCACGGTGAAAGGGTTATGGACCCGTTTGCCGGTGGGAAGGCCGGTTTGAGGATCACGGGGGATATAAACTTCGTGATTGAGGGCCTGGCAGAGAATCGTATCCTCGCGGCCCTGCATGTCACAGCATCCCTGAGAAATGTTCCCTTGATTTTTCCCTGTTAACGACATGTGAAATGGCATTGGCATAGTCTTGTCCTCCTTTTTTGGGTTTTTTATAATCGAATTACACGAATGACAACGAATAACACGAATTCGTGAAATTCGTTCCCATTCGCTTCATTCGTAAAACTATTTTTTGTCCAGTTTTCCTACCAGAGAAAGGGTAAAGAAAGAGCCCATATATTTGAAATGGGGTCTCACTTCCAGTCTCACCCTGTACCAGCCGGGATCTCCCTCCACATCCTCGACCATGACCCGTGCCTGACGCAGGGGCCTCCGGCTTCTCACGGCAGGAGAGGGGCTTTCCTGATCGGCAATATACTGACGAATCCAGTCGTTGAGTTCTCTTTCGAGGTCAACCCGTTCCTTCCAGGAACCGATGTTCTCCCTCTGAATCACCTTTAAATAGTGAGCCAGCCGGTTGATGACAAACATATAGGGCAGCTGCAAACCCAGCTTGTAATTGGTTTCCGCCTCCCGGCCTTCTTTTGTTTTTGGAAAGACCTTCGGCTTCTGGCATGAGTTGGCCGAGAAAAAGGCCGCATTGTCACTTCCCTTTCGCATGGTCAGGGCAATGAATCCCTCTTCAGCCAGTTCGAATTCCCTTCTCTCAGAGATCAACACCTCCGTGGGAATCTTCGTCTGGATCTCTCCCATGGCTTCGAACTGATGAAGCGGCAGATCTTCGACCGCTCCTCCTGAGCTGGGCCCGATGATATTGGCGCACCACCGATATTTTGCAAAACTGTCTGTGAGTCTGGAGGTAAAGGCAAAGGCGGAGTTTCCCCATAGATAATCGTCATGGCTGGCTGAGACCTCCTCCTGATAGTTGAAGCTTTTCACCGGCTGGGTGTCCGGACCATAAGGCAGGCGGAGCAAAAATCGCGGAAGGGTGAGACCCACATACCGGGCATCTTCGCTCTCCCTGAAGGATTGCCATTTGATATACTGGGGCGCTTCAAGGATTGACTTGATATCCTTCAGATGGGGAAGCGTGGTGAAATCGACAATGCCGAAGAAATTGGGACTGGCCGCTGTGATAAAGGGGGCGTGGGCCATCGTGGCGACACTGGCGATATACTGCAGTAACCTCATATCCTGAGGACCTGCTCCGAACTCGTAGTTGCCGACCAGGGCTCCATAAGGTTTGCCACCGAACTGGCCATACTCTGCCGTATAGACGGTTTTGTAAAGGCCTGATTTGACCATCTCCGGAGCGTCACCAAAATCGTCGAGAAGATCCTCTTTGCTCACATTGAGGATCTCCACCTTGACGTTCTCCCTGAAGTCGGTCTTATCGATCAGAAATTTCATCGAACGCCAGGCGGACTCGAGTTTCTGAAAATCCTGTTGATGAAGAATCGCATCAAGCTGGAGGCTCATCTTCTTGTCGATCTCGGCAATCATATCATCGACAACGGCTTTGGAGACCTTGACGGCTTCCTTGCCGGGTTCGAGAAGCCCGGCGAGAAAGGCCTCCAAACCTTTCTTCATCACCGAATAGTTTTCGTCTGTGGGTTTGAGATTCGTGGCCTGAATGATCTCTTCCAACAGAGAGGGTTTTTCCAGGACCTGCGTTTCGGCAGACACGGCTGCCTTTTCTCTTTCTTCAGCCATACATCTCCCTCCTTATGAGATTTCTGAAAAGTGCAGAAATCTCTAGAATCATATTTTAAAATCCCTGCCTACCGGCAGGCAGGTGCGTAATCAGAGAACGAAAAGTAGTTTTTCTGAGTTCTCTTATTCTCCGATCCCCATCTCCTTGAGGAGCTGTTTTCGAGTGGTTTCATCCTTAACCAGTTCCTGGACCTTCTTCCGGAACTCGGGCACATTGGCCAGAGGGCCCCTCAAAGACCGCATGGCCTCCCTCAGTTCGAGAAGACGTTTCAATTCAGGAACCTGGTTCACAATCGACTCGGGGTCAAAATCTTTGATCGATTTCATCTGGAGCTTCACCGTGGTCTCCTCATCGGGCTTTCCGGAGAGCCGGTTGGGCACCGTGATGTTCAGACCAAGACCGTGGGCTTTCAGGACCTCGTTAAAATTGTCTTTGTCAATGTTGATGGGGTCTCTTTTCTCGAGCGCCCGGTCATCCGGTTTGCCGGTAAAGTCGCCCATGACCAGCATCTTGAGAGGAAGCTCCACATCCTCTTTGACATCCCCTGTGGCCGGACGATAGACAATGTTGATTCTTTCCTTTGGAGCAACGGATGCTTCTTTCGGCATAGTTCCCTCCTTTCTTTTTGATTAGGAATCTCTTTATTAGGAACCCAGGAAACCATGAATAAAGAATTTGGGTTTTAGAATTTGAATTTTTCCTGCCTTCCTGGCTTCCTTATTAGGTTTTTCCTATGCGGATCGCCTCTGTCAGGTCGAGTTTTGCAATCCGCTGTAACACTTCGGAGGCCTTTTCCTTTGACGGCTGATCCGATTGGGAGGAGAATCCGATCCAGACCGCCTTAAGGCTTTTTATAGCTAATTCAGGATCATATTCCTCCAACCTGTAAAAGTCAATGTCTTTTAAAATCTGCTCAAGATGGGGAAGGGCCACCTTGGCCTGTTTGTTCTTGACCAGGAGCTGGGACATTGCGAGACGCCAGAGCAGTTTCTCCCTCTGGGATGAGCTGTGTTGAAATTTCTGCTGAAGCCCCTCGATGGCCTCAAGGAGCTTGCCTTTCTTGATCAGCGCCTGAGCCTCTTCCACCTCCTTTTCTATGGAATGTTTGTCCTGTGGGGTTGCGATCTGGGAGGAAGGTTCTTCGGCGCCTCCCCGTTTAAAGGCAATCTCTTTTATCCATTGTTTGGTTTCAGAATCCGCAAAGGGCGTCCCGTCTGAGAAGGAGAGATGTTCGAGGCCCGGAAGCCGGTTAAGAAGGAAAGCTGTCTCCTCGATGACCGCCTCTTTCGCCTTCTCATGCTTCTCTCCTAAATTGGAAAGGCCTTCTGAAACGAACCGATTCAGATCGATCCAGAAGATAAACTGGGGAAGCCTTCCTTCCGCTGCCCTGATGAGGCTTTCGTTATCCCCCTTATTTCTCAATTCAGAGAAGATATTTTTTACCTGGGCAGGGGGCGGCGGGATGCGGGTCTGGCCGTTGGTTGCGGGCGGAAGCGCTTCCACATTCGACCACAGGATGATTCTGGACCATCGATAGGGCTGGGGGTTGGAGAGGTTTTCCTGATGGAAAAAAGAGACTGCCTCGCGGATTTTCTGAAGCCCATGGTTCAGAATTTTCTGAGCATCCTGAGGGGTGGTCGGGACTGCCTGAACTTCCGGCTCTTCGCGGGTTGTTTTCTCTGTGGGAGGGGGTGGTGTATCCTTTGGCTTCTCAGGCGGAGGCGGAGACAGAGTTTCTAATTGATCCAGAATTGCATTGAAAGAGGGAAGCTCTTCAAGATTCTTACCCAAAAACTCTTCAATCTTTTCCAGTCTCTCATTTAGAGCGTTGATTTGATCCTGCGGAAGGGTGCGTTGTTTGACCTGTTTCAGGGCTCCCTCGGCCTTTTCGATCCACCATTCGACGGCGCCTGCGCGGCCCTTCGTCTTTGCCGGATAGAGGCGGTCCCAGAATGTTTCCAGAAGGTCCTGATAGATTTTCAGGCCGATGGCAAACCCTTCGACCTGTTGTTTGTAGATCAGGGCTACAGCGAGGTAGCTGGCGACCAAAAGATCTTTTGATTTTTCTGAGAGGATTTCGGAGGAGAGTTTTAAGACTTTTCCCCAATCTACACTGGCGGGTCCTGAAATGGAGGAGAGTTTACCGACCTCGGACTGGAGATCTTCAAAGAGTGGCTCAAACCGGATGTCGGCCCCAGTGGGTTGATCTTGACTGATGGGTTCCTTGCCTAAGGATTCGAGGTTCATATCATTGCTCACGAGGGTTTCGTCATGTTTGGGTGAAGGTTACGGTGACGAAGCCCGTATGATATATCATCGGCCTTATAGTCTTATGGTCGTATAGTCGTGTAGTTTAGGACAAAATCCTAATTGACTATAAGACTATAGGACTATGAGACTATATGACATTTTATCCTTTCACAGAGACCGACCACAGTTGAACGAAATCGGATGTCTGGAGAGGACGCCTGAAAAAGGCCAGGCAGGTCCTGTCCAGAGTTCCTCCCATAAAAATCACATTGGGAACCGCTTTCATCTGGTTCCTGATCAGGGTGTGATAGAGGTTCACCTGCGTCAGTTGATCGTGGTTGGAGTTCATCTCCAGATCGAGGATGAGCTCTGCCTGATCCGAACCGAAGGAAACCTGTTTTTCCATCTCATTCAGATCCTTCCTCTTCATTTCAAAATCGGGCCATCCGGGAACGGGAGGTCTGATGCGTTGAACTTCCTGTTCCAATTTTTTAAAATCGTTGACAACGAACGCCGAAAGGTATTCGATCTGATCCCAGGTTCTTTCACAGGCAAAGGGCATGAGGTCCCAGTGATCCTCCCAGCCATTGAGCAGGCCCGTCCCTATGATCAGAAGGGGATAAGGACGGCCCACGCGGTCAGAGCTGTCCCTCACCACTCCGCAGGCGATATTCTCTTTCTGCGAACCTCTTGCCCAGAATCGCCAGGCATGGAGGCCCCGAGAGGGTGTTTTTTTAGAGACCAGCGCCTGATATCCCTTCTCCACCCAGTCGGCAAAACCTTTGAGCAGAGGGGCGTCCTCACCCAGCCTGAAGAAGTCCGCGGCCACCGGGTGCTTTCCGAATGCAGACCATTGCCAGGAAGAGTTCACGCTCATTCCTCCCAGGCCTTCACAATATTTCCGGGCGCCTGTCCTGGAATGGGTTTGATCTGCCCCACAAGCACCTGAAAATCTCCGCCGAACTGGTAATTGACCTTGATCTGTTTTATTCCCATGCCTTCAAGTGCGGCCTTCTCATTGGGAAACTCAGCGGGCGAAAAGATCCTCTGTCCCTCCTTGAATTCCTGGAGAAAGTCGGGGAATGCCTGATTACCGATAAATTTCTTTGTCAGGACGAGGTTTCCCGCCTCGATCTGGAAGAGGACATCCCCGCAGGTCTCCATCGACCATTGAAAGGTCTTGCTGACCGGATAATTATAATTGACGAGGCTCTGGGTCTGGCCCGCACACTGGAGTTCGATCTTCGTGCTGTGAGGTTTGAGCTTTGCCTCGGGATTGGTCCCTGTGGGAAGCCCTCTCACCACCACATTATAATTCTGCTTGGCAAGGGCCGGAGCGGGCGCTCCCTTGGTCAGGAAGGTGAGAAAGGAAGCCTCAAAAGGAATGGCTCCCCCAAGGAGCTCTTTTGCGGCATAGCCCTTTGGGGTCTTCGATACGAAAGGAGCGGCAGGCCCCTTCATAAATTTCCAAACATGACCATCCGGCCCTAAAAGGAGCTGCACCGCCTGCTGCCCTGTCATTCCCTGGACTTCGGCGAGAACCTTCTCTTCCCACTGGGCCTGAAGATAACCGGCGGTCTCTCTTCGGACAAAGAACCAGAGAAAGTCGAGGGGCCCGCTAACCAATTTCCAGGAGATCTCCTCCGTGGGCCTCCCCTTCATCATCAACCCTTTCAATCGATTGAGCGAAGTGGCGCAGGCCATCAGAGGCGATTTGCTGGTGGCCGGATCCTCGCCATAGACCTGGGTGGCCATCTGAAAGGCCTGCGGCCTGGAGGATGTAGCCTGGGCAATGGCGGCGAGGCCATTGGTATATTCGAGATAGGCTTTTGCAGCCTGGGATTGAACTTCTGCCTGTCCCACTTCCTTTCCAAGGGTCTTCTCTAATTGAGCGATCCATTTTCTTGCCTCTTCTGCTGCCTTATCGAGCAACCCCCCTTCTTTCTGAGTCTTACTGAGGACTTTCACCACCTGAAAATGATAGACCTGATGGAGCCAGAAGGGGAGCTTTTCCGCCTGGAGGAGGGGTTCAAGTTCTGTGGCGATTCTGTTTAAGAAGGCGAAATAGGGGCCCTGGTCCGTTGCCATTTTTGAAGCCACGGGCTGCCATTCTTTGATTCCCTTTAACCGCTCTGCTCCTCTTGGAAAGAAGGCCACAAAATTCTGCCAGCCATCGAAACAGACACCGGGATACCATTTTTCAAAGTCGGTCTTCTGATTGGCCAGGAGAACCGGATCAGGAAGGGCTGACTCGATCTCCTTGACGAAAGAGTCGATCGCCTCTTTTCCCTTCCGGGTAAAAGAGGGCGCAACAGATTTTTCATCGGCGAGAGAGAGACTTCCTCCCCAGAAGTCCCGGAGCCCGATGGATGGAATCGTTCCCTGTCTGTCCAGCCAGAGGGTAAGCCAGCGAAGGTTCGTTCTCTTCGTGGATAGGAGATCCTTTAACCAGGCCTGAAGAATGGCGATCTCCTTGTTGATCTCGCCGGTATCCGTTCGCCAGACCAGGTAATAGAGGTAGAGCTGGCCGAACTTCATCTTCATCTCGGAGATCGTCTTCAGATCCGCTGTGACCGGCATGGGTTCATAGGAAGGCTGGGGCTTTGCCCGAAGGATTGGAAAGGGTTGTCCTTCGAGCCGGGCCTTGAGAAGATTGATCCGTCTGACCAGGTGGGTCACATACTGGGCGATCGTTTCATCCGGCGTGGTGATCGTCAGGGCGGCCAGCGTCCCTGACATCTGCTTGTCGAAAGAGGCTAAAAAGACGGTCTGAAACTGCTTGCAATACTTAGCCTTGAGCCCCATCTCCACATTTTTGCTTTCGGTCAACCCGAATCTCGGAATCCACCAGCCCCGGTTCTGATCCTCCACCTTGAGGATCGATTGGCAGAACCGGTCCATCGTGACGAGGTCCGCAAGGACCTCGCCCTTTAATACTGGAGGTTTCGCAAATTCATCTCGGGCATCCTTGATCACCTTCAGATTCTTGACGAAGGAGAAGCTGAGCAGACCGCAGAGGGCGACGACCAGAACGATCCAGGCGGTCAGGCCGAGATTTCGCGTCAGCAGACGCCACTGGAGAGCCCGCTTGGTGGGAGCGAAGATGCCCCTGTCTTTGGGGAAGATCTTAGCAAAGAGATCGTGGAGAAAGAGCCCCTTGCTTGTTCCGGGCAGAACCTCCTTCTCTCCGATTAAACCCAGGGCGCTTAAGAAGTGGGAATAAGGACTTCCCTCCTGACGGCCGCTGCTGAAGAAGAGCCCTCTCAGGATAGGCGTCTCCTGATAGGGGTTCTCTTTGAACGCTCCGTTCATAAAGGACCGGAGGCCTTTCTTCAGATTTTCAAACTCTTCGGGAAAGAGGAGAAGTCCGGGATCCACGCCTTTTGCTCCGGGTTGATGGATCATCAGGATCCGAAGATTTCTCAACCGCTCGCCAATGGCCTGGAAGGCCTGCTCCTGAAAGGCGGCTACATCGGTCTTCAGATCCTGGTTGATGAATCCCATGGGTTGATCGAGGCTCTTGTCCGGAAGCTGGTCGCAGAACTGGGTCATGCCCTGGACCAGGTCGCACTTGGTTACCAGGACATAGACGGGGAATTTGGTTCCGAGGACCCGCATCAACTCATCGATCCGGCGCCGAATCTGTTTTCCATCCTCTTCAAGGACTTCGGATTGGCCTTCGAGCAGTTTGTCAGCGGCAATAGAGATGATGAGACCGTGAATGGGCTCTTTCCTCCGGTAGCGGATGAGCAGGGCCAGAAACTTCTGCCATTCCTCCTTGTCCCGGCCTTCATCGATGGGAATGGCATACCTTCCGGCCGTGTCGAGAATGATGGCCTGCTCGAAGAACCACCAATCGCAATTCTTTGTTCCAGAAAGGCCCGACGTCCGGCTCACCTCTGCAAAGGGAGAGGAAAGACGGGCGCTCGTGATGGCCGTGGTCTTGCCGGAGCCGCTCTCTCCGATGACCATATACCAGGGAAGCACATAGAGGGGATTTCCATATTTTCTCAGGTGGGAACCCCTCAGGGCATCGATTGCCTCTTTCCAGCGATTCTGAAGCTCTTTGAGGTCATCCTTCTCTTTTCCAGAAATGGCCTTGAGATTGGACTCGTCCTGTTCAATCACCTGCTGGACGAATCTTTCCTCTTTGCGCTTGAGCCAGATCTTGCGCAAGAAGAGAAAACCGATTCCCAGTCCGATGAGGACCAGCAGGAGGAAGAACCCCATCCACCAGGGCCAGTCGAGCAGTAAGACCAGGGCGAACACCAGGAGGATAGCCAGACAGAGGGCAACAGCGATGAGCCCATATTTCAGATATTTAAAGAAGAAAGTCTTCATTTAGGGCACCGCCTTTAAAAAATTTTCGCCCACTCCGCTAAGGGCGAATTGGTAAATGAGAAAGAGGAGGCCAAAGAGGATGACGGGTCCGGCCAGACAGGCGATGGTGAAGGGCGAGAGGCGAAACTTCTGTTTCTGCGGGCCGAGCTCCACGGCTTCGACGGGAAAAGCCTCCGGAAAGAGCTCTGCCCTCTCAAGGGAGGGAAGGCCGACCGAACTGCCAAGGAGGAGTTTGAGATTGGAAGTTTTCACCTGTTCGAGGAGATGCTCATCTCCGGGATGATGAAAACGGCCTTTGAACCCCAGGGCCAGGCAGAGATAGTAGACCTCGCGGACCTCTCTCTGGTGGAGGCCCAGTCCATTTAATCGCTCAAAGGCCTCTTCACCAGCGTCGAGGGTATGGTAATAGAGACGTTGAAGCTGTTCCCTCTGCCATTGAGCTTTCTGATTCCACGCAGAGCTGAGGATAGTCTCATCGACCCAGGCACAGATCATGAACCGGCCCAGATCATAATCCTCCTGTGAGAAGAGGCCCCTCTTGACCACATTTTCGCTCTGGGTGAGGAGGCGCAGAATATCGGTCTTTGCCTGATCATAGGGAGGCTGTTTGGCTCCAACCGTTTTGACGAAATAGACCACATAAGCCACCAGTTCCATAAAAGCGTCTGTGAGATGCATGCGTAACTCCAGTTTAGAATTTAGAGTTAAGAGTTTTGAGTTAAGAATTTAGGGGTAAAAAATAATCATCATTCATAACTCAGAATTATCCTCCTACTACCATCAGCTCCACATCGAGGTCTTCCGGAGCGTTGTCCCAGTAAAGGGCGATGTTATTGTTCTTCTGCACGAGGGCCCACTGGTCGCTGTGATAGTTCACAGAAAAATAGACGGAGTGCGCCCTGCGGGGAAGCTCCTGGGGGGGCACAGGGAGGTGCTCCAATCCGACGCCTGGAAGGGCGCGGGCGATCAGAATGGGCAGGTGCTCCCGGGCGCTCATTTTGGCCATGGCTTCGATCGACTTCAGGACCAGTTTGGGATCCTCTTCTGTCTTGAGGACGAGATAGAAGCGATTGCGACCTTCGAAAATGCCAGGCTTCAGAGGAGCGGCGTAATAGGTGCCGTCGTAGACCAGACGGATGACATATTCAGGCCCTGCGGTGATTTCATCGAGAAGCAGGATCACTGCCTCCTGCGCCGCAGAAAAACATTCCCATAAATTCCGGTGATCGTAATTGGGAAGGGTGCGGGTTCCATCTTCCAATTCGGCCATCACATTGATCCGCTCCGAAAAGGAGGAGAGCTCTCCGATCAATTGTCTCAACATGCCATAGACTGCCCAGGGATGAACCTGCTGGACTTCGGTCACATGGAAGAAGGGGGGAACATACCGGTTAAGGGACCGTAAGGCCAAAAGATAAACCATATCTCTGGAGCCAAATTCAGCCGTCTGAATCCCTCGCTGGCTCTTATACTCTTCAAGCTGATGAGCCCGCGCGGCGAGTTGATCCCTGATCTCCTTGATGAGATGGAAGAGGGGCTCTGAACTGGAGATCGTGAGACAGGGAGGAACAAAGCGTTGGGAAAGCCTGATCTCTTCGCCCATTCTTTCGAGTTGAGCCATTGGAATCAGGACATAATCTCCTAATTGCTCTCTCTCGGTTTCCCAGAAGATTTTGAGAAGGTAGTGGAGCCTTTTTACCCGGCCCAGAGGGCCGCCGGAGTGGAGGTCCTTCACCTCTTCAGGATCGGGTGTAGTGACAAATCGTGTCGTGACGTCTGAAAGGTCTTCCAATTTATTGACGACCGTCACATTTTCGCCCGCGGGGTTCCACTTTTTTAAACCGATGAGAACGGTGAAGGGTTTTCCTCCTTCGACCCATGCTTCCTCAAACGGCCTGGCTTCAATGATGCCGTTTTCTGGAAAGACAGCATAGGTTCCATCCGGGAAGAGAAAGGCGCCTTTCAGGAGATTGAAAGACCTCATTCCCAGGCCAGCCTTCTGGATTTCGAGCTCACCTGTTCCCCAGAAGTGGGGCTCCATGAAATGATGAAAAGGAGTGAGCAGGGATTGGAAAGAGAGATCCAACAGCTGAAAGTGCTGGGGTTGAAGGAAGAGTCCCTGATGCCAGAAGAGCGGTCTTTGGATGTCCATTCTTTTTACCCCGTTAGAAAGCCCGCTTTTTGAAGCGGGGAAGGAGGATTGCCTCTCAAGATTTCACTTCTTTTCGGAAACAGGCTTGACCTCCTGGATCTGTTGCGATCCTAAAAGGAGATCGATCGTAAGAACCCCGGGTTTCTGATAAAGGGTGTTTCCCTTCTTTTCTTCCACGACCGGAATCGAAAAGAGCTTGACCACATTCTCCTTCTTAAGTGTGAAATACCCGGCAACAACCGCCACATATTTTGCGCCTGCGGCCCGGTCCAAAGTTTCCTTGTATTCCCGATTCGGATGGATGATGAGTCTCTTCGCATTGGTCACGCTGGGATGGAACTTGGTGCATTCACAGAGCTTCTCGAGCCCTCCCTTTTCGTCCACGAGTTGGTTGAGCTCATTGGGATCGGTTAAGAGGTAAGCGCATAAGACCAGCGTGTGAGCCCTTCCCTGAAAGAGGTTGAGCTGGGGATCGCTTTTCAGGTTGAGGCGAATGGCATTGGGTTCATACTCCCATCTCGGGGGCACGACCACGGTTGCACAGGAGCAGAGGAGGAGGGCGGATAGAAGAAGGCACGGCAATATTCTATAGTTTTTCATCATTTTACCTCCGGTCGGCATCATAGAGCTTTTGACAGGTTTTTTCAAATTCCCTTAACATTTCTTCCTTAAAACGACCAGATTCAAACCACTTCTTAAATGTTTGAAATCTCTCCTTATACATTTCGAAAAGTTCGGCTTTCCGAAGGGGGCCTATTTTTAATCTTCCCATGGGTTCCGATTCAAACCGTTCGGGGCCGAGCTCTTTTAGGATTTCGCCGAATTTGGCCTGGGCCGCCTCTTGAAACGCCTTATGGGAGATTAAGAAAGCCTTCTGGATTCGGGCGAGGTAATTCTGGAGGGAGTCCGTTCGAGCCTCGCCTTCGAGATGGGAGCCGATGATGTGCCGGATCGTTTCGAGTTCCGGCTTTTTCCCCAACAGGGTGGTGTCGATGACCCGGATCATCTCATTCAGAGTGTCAAAGATGGTGTTTAAAGAGAGGGCCAACTTTTCCAGAAGTTCAGTGGAGGAGATATCCGGAGCGGAGACCTTTTCTCCTAAGAGGAGAGAGAAGAGTCGGGAAAACTCTTTCGATTCAAGAAA
Source organism: Deltaproteobacteria bacterium (assembly GCA_018333535.1). Lineage (GTDB taxonomy): Bacteria > Desulfobacterota > BSN033 > BSN033 > UBA1163 > RBG-16-49-23. Next base: position 30,796 of record JAGXTA010000098.1, read on the forward strand.
AACGTCCTGCACCACTGGAGCGGGGACGGTTTCAAATTGGTGTGCCAGCTCTTCGAGGAGGGTGAATCGTTCGTCAGGGGAGTGCTCTTTCAGGGTTTCTCTGAGATAGGCCTCCATCAATCTCTCCGCCCTCACTGGGTCGGATTGATAGATGGTTCGGACCTCATCGGTTAAACGCTCGATGGAAACAAGACTATTCATTCACTTTTTCCCGAACCTTCCCCGCTTTAAGGATGACGGTTTCCTCCAGAAACTCATCCTTACCGGAGGTTTTTTCAGGTTTTTGAATGGAATCCGCCCCCTTTGTTTTCACCACTGGCGAAGAGGTGGAGATCCCGGATCTATTCTCTTTCGGGGAGATAATCACTGTTTCGGGGAGAACTTCTTCCATTACTTGAATCGGTTTGGAAGGCGAAGGGCTCTCTTTCCGTTCAACGCTTTCGAAAGAGAGAATGACTGTTTTTTCTAAGTCCTCCTCGACAGCCCCGATTTCCATGCGCCATTTTTCGAGAATCCTCACAAGAATCTTGTGAATGGCTTCATTCTCTTTCCCTGAAAGGCTTCCTTCACGGCTCTCCATAGGATTCAACTCTCAAATATGTTTGGCTGGGATTTTATGAACCTTACTATACTTAAGGAGGATACCAAAGTCAAGACGAAAGGTTTATCGAAAAGTATCAATAAGTTGTTTGCTGTTTGTAACCCCTCTGTTATGGGGGCAATTCATTCCATTGATAGTAGGAGTCGATAGACGGGGCCTGCTGCAGGTCTAACCCCGCGTCCAGCTTAGGCGGGGCAGGAATGTCCCGCCTATCGGGTGTAATTAAATTTTTATCAGGAATTTTGTAATTCCCCGTGACTGAGGCAATACTACCCTCTTGGGCTTTCCCTTGACTTTTGGCCGGTGGACTGAATAGAATGTTTTCAAGAAAGATGAATAAACAGAAACTCGAGCATCTTTTAAAAAATGTGAAATCAGGCAAAGCTTCGATTGATGAGGCCATGGCCCGGTTGAAGTCGCTTCCCTTTGAAGACCTGGGCCATTCAAGGGTGGACCACCACCGTAGCCTTCGAAAGGGTTTTCCGGAGGTGATCTGGGGGGAAGGAAAGACGCCCGAGCAGATTCTCTCAATTATGAAGGGATTGAAGGAGAAAGGCCAGAACATCCTCATCACTCGCCTCGAAGAGAAGAAAGTAAAGACGATCAAAAAGGTTTTTTTGAAGAGCCGTTACTACCCTCTTTCAAAAGTCTTGACCTACCATACCCATCCGGTCAAATTAAAAGGCAAAGGAACGATCCTCGTGATCACCGCCGGCACAACCGATATCCCGGTGGCTGAAGAGGCGGCTGTCACTGCGGAGATCATGGGCAATCGTGTGGAGACTCTTTATGATGTCGGGGTGGCAGGGATACATCGGTTGCTTTCCCAGAAGAAAAGGCTGGATGAGTCACGGGTTCTCATTGTTGTGGCGGGGATGGAGGGGGCGCTCCCCAGTGTGGTGGGAGGATTGGTCGATAAGCCGGTGATCGCTGTTCCCACGAGCGTCGGCTATGGTGCCAGCTTTGGAGGAATCACGGCATTGTTGGCGATGTTAAACTCCTGCGCATCAGGAGTTACCGTGGTTAATATTGACAACGGGTTTGGTGCAGGCTATATGGCCAGCCTGATCAACCGTTTGTAAGTAACAAAACAAATTGCACGAATGAGAGCGAATTTAACGAATCCAATTGATTAACCGTTCGTCCTGAGGTTCTCGAAGGGCGAACGGTTCATTGCGACACAGTCTGTTCACGGGGATGGACGGAGCGATGTGGATTAAATATTTGAATGAAGGGATTTCCTTCTTCCTGCTCGTGGGCATAGGCCTTGTTCTCTATCGGGGACTTAAAAGAAATCAGAGCCACCTTTCAGAGAGGGAAGAGCTGTTGAAACGGTATCTCCACTTTCGGGGAGACATTCAGGTTCGATTGAAGGTTTTCGGGGAGGATGAGCAGACCTATCAGGAGCTTCTGAAAAATCTTTCGGAAAGCTGGAAAAACTTCAAAAAAACCTATGACCAGCACCTTCTTTTATTATCCCAGAATACCACTAAGATCAGACGGTTCCTTTTGCTTCTTGCCTTCGGCCTCCTGATCAACAGCGCCAGGCTTCTCCTCGAAGAATACTTCTTTTATGGCATCCATCCCCGGTTTTTTTATGTGGCGGGAACAGAGCTCTCCAATTATGTTCTGGTCATTTTCGGTTTCTTTTTATTGAAGTCCCAGACCCGTCAATTTCTCTCCTCCAGGGGGGAGCCCGTGAAGATGGAACGGGACATTCTTTTTTACTCAAACGGTCTGTCCGAGATGGGAGAGAAGGAAAGTCTTTACAATGAATTTTC
>JAGXTA010000099.1 GCA_018333535.1 Deltaproteobacteria bacterium
GAAAAATTATTGCTTGATTGAGCTGCAAACATGATAGCGAGACTATTTAAAGGTTTGTTAAACCCTATATTAAAATCCCCCTTATTCCCCCTTTGCCCCATATTGACGGGGAAAAAGATTCCCAAAGGGGGATAATAATAAGTCCTCCCCTTTGGCAAAGGGGAGTTAGAGGGGATTTTGTCAAAATATTTTCACTCGATTGGAGTATAAATTAGCAGTCCAGGATTCAATGTTAAACGAAAGACATTGATTTTTAATAAGAACGGAATTAACATAAACATTGAAATAAAAATCAGGAGGTTCGGAATGATCGAAAAGATGGTCGGCGTGATTGGCGGTTCGGGTCTCTATGAGATGGAAGGGTTGGAAGAGGTTAAGGAGGTTTCCTTAAAGACTCCGTTTGGCGATCCTTCGGATGTTTTTATCACGGGTCGTCTTGAAGGAATGAAAATCGTCTTTTTGCCCCGCCACGGCAAGGGTCACCGAATTCAACCTTCATCCCTTAATTTCAGAGCCAATATTATGGGGATGAAGATGCTGGGCGTTCAGTGGATCATCGGTGTCAGCGCGGTGGGCTCTATGAAAGAGAACATTCATCCCGGCGATATGATCATCCCCAATCAATTCATCGATCGAACCGTGGGACGCATCAACACCTTCTTCAGCGATGGAGTCGTCTGCCACATCAGCTTTGCCGATCCGGTCTGCCCCACTCTCAGTCATATTCTTGCGAAATCTGGAGAAGAAGTGGGGGCGACAGTCCATCCGGACGGAACTTATATCTGTATCGAAGGGCCCCAATTTTCAACACGGGCCGAATCAAAACTTTACCGTTCCTGGGGCGTTGACATCATCGGAATGACCAATCTGCCGGAGGCAAGGCTTGCCCGTGAGGCCGAAATCTGCTACGCCACCATCGCCTTTGCGACCGACTACGATTGCTGGCACCAGGAGGCAGAAGATGTTTCCATTGGAGAAGTCATTAGAATTCTTGCTCAGAGCGCCCGAACTGCCAAAAGCGCCATCCGGACAGCCGTGAAGCACCTGCCCGAAAAGAGGGACTGCATCTGCGCAACAGCCCTGAAGCAAGCCCTGATCACGAGCAAAAAGTTGATTCCTGAAAGAACGAAGAAGGATCTGGAGCCGATTATAGGGAAGTATCTTTAAAGACCAATTTCAAATGTCAAAGCTCAAATTTCAAATCAATGTCAAAATTAAGAATATCAAAAGTTTTGGTATTAAGACATTTGGCATTCCTTTGGCATTTGGATTTTGACCTTTGGATTTCATTTCAGAAAATGAAATTTCTAGCGGATCGCACACTGGGGAAACTGGCCAAGGGGTTGAGGATGCTTGGTTACGATACCCTTTATTACCGGGGGGAAGATATTCATCAACTCATTCATCTGGCCCGTGAAGAAGACCGGGTCATCCTGACCAGGGATACCAAGCTGGCACTTAGAAGACCGAAAGATCGCATCGTCACGATCACGGAGGATCTCCCTTCTCGCCAGTTGAAAGAGATCATTCAAAAAGCAACCCTCTCTCTCAACGAAGAAATACTTTACACCCGATGCCTCCTCTGTAATGACCCGATTGATCCGATTCCACGGAAAGAGGCAGAGGGAAAAGTCCCGGATTTCATCTTCATGCAACAGAAGGACTTTTACCGGTGCTCCAAATGTGGAAGAATCTACTGGCAGGGATCGCATCTGGGGAACATGCAGAAAAAGGTTAAAGAACTGATTGGAAATTTCAAAGAATCTGAAATTAAATACTTTATTTAATAAATTTATAAAAAATCGAAAAAGATATTGATTGTCATTCCGGCGAAAGCTCGGTTTCGAGTCGCAACGACCGGAATCCAGTTATTTCGAATTATTATTAAAACACTGGACACCGGTTCCTGCCGCAGGACCGGTGAGACGACATTTTACGAAACCCTCGAATTTTTAAAAGATGCGTATCATCAGTGGGACATCAAGGGGCAGGAGATTAGCGGCTCTTAGGGGGCACGCACTCCGTCCTACCTCTGACCGGGTTAAAGAATCGATCTTTAACATCCTTGGAGCGGAGGTAGAGGAAAAGGTTGTTCTCGACCTCTTTGCGGGCACAGGGAATCTTGGAATCGAAGCCCTGAGCCGTGGGGCGAAAAAAGCCGTCTTCGTTGAGAAAGCAAGAGAAGCCTTAAGAATGATTCAGAAGAACCTTCTCCAATGCGGCTTTTCCGGCCAAACCGAGATCATTCCGAAAGAGGTGAACCGTGCCATTGGTATTCTTGAGACAAGAAAGGAGTCTTTTGATTTAATTCTGATGGATCCACCCTACGAAAAGGGATGGGTTCAAAGAACTCTGGTGAAACTGAATCACCATAACATTTATCATGAAGGTTCGGTCCTGGTGATCGAGCATGGCCGCCGCGAACCCCTTCCGCAGAAGACCGGAAGGTGGGCCGTCATTAAAGAGAGAATGATCGGTGACACGGTCATTTCCATCTTGCAGACAGACGGCGATTCTCAGGAGGGTAAATGAGATGGCAAAGAAGATGAAAGGAGATAAGAACGATATGGGAAAGGTTGCGATTTACCCCGGCGCTTTTGATCCCCTCACCTACGGTCATATCGACATCGTGGAGAGGGCCCTCGAGATTTTTGATAAGGTGATCCTCGCCATCGCCCACGATGCAGAAAAAAAATCCCTCTTTACGATGGAGGAACGCATCGAGATGGCAAAATTGATCTTCAAAGATACCCCCCATGTCATCGTCGATAGTTTTAAGGGGCTTCTCGTTACCTATGTCGAGAAAACCAATGCCAAGGTGCTTTTAAGAGGGCTCCGGGCAACTTCTGATTTCGAATATGAATTTCATATGGCCTCCATGAACCGCAGTCTTAGCACCCATCTGGACACTCTCTTCATGATGACCAGCAAGGATTACTTTTTCGTCTCTTCCCGCACGATCAAACAGGTGGCCAAGCTGGGCGGAACAGTGGAAGGGCTGGTCCCGGACCTCGTTGCCAGGCGGTTGAAAGAGAAGTTTAAACTGCCGGTTTCCAGAAAGCGACTGATCGGCTGGGAGGACTAATCTGAATTTAGATTTCGGATTTCGGAATGCGGATTGAAATCCTATTTTATGAAAACACTGATTCTTTGTGATTTTGATGGAACGATCAGCATCAGGGATATGGGTTATATCCTGCTCAATCGGTTTAGCTCCGGAGACTGGGAGTCAATCGATCGGGATTTTTGCGAGGGCAAAATCGGATCGAGGGAAGCCTATGCTCGTATTGCAAAGATTTTAAAGGGTGACAGAGAATCCGTCCTCCGTTTCACCAGGGAACATTCGCAGATCGACCCTCACTTCAAATCTTTCTATCAGTATTGCCTCGAAAACGATATCGATGTAAAGATTGTGAGCGACGGCCTCGATTTCTATATCCGGACCATCCTTGACGCCCACCAACTCTTCGGAATTCCTTTTTATTCCAATACGACCCATTTACGCGCTGATGGAGGAACGAATATCTTCTTTCCTCATTCCAGCGAAGAGTGCGGCCTCTGTGGCACCTGTAAAAAACAGATCGTCCGCAACCACCGTAAAGAATATGAAAAGATCTTCTTCGTCGGAAACGGTTTCTCCGACAGATGTGCGGCTCGTGAATCAGATTTCGTCTTTGCCAAAGACTCCCTCTACCCTTACTGTATCGATCAGGACATCACCTGCCACTTCTTTCAGGACTTCAGTGATATTCTTGAAGACCTGAAGAAAAAAATCCGGGGAATCATTTTTGATCTGGACGGAACGCTGATCGAAGCCTACGAGGCGATTTACCTGGGGTTAAAGGAGGTTTTTCAGCAATCCGGAAGGGAGATTTTCTCTTTCAACGAACTAAAACATTATTTGCAGGCGGATCTGGAATCGACACTCCATCAGTTTTTCTCTCCGGAGGAGACTCAAAAGAATATTCCCATCATGCGGAAGAAATATGAAGAGGTCTATCTCGATCATACTCATTTTCTCGATGGCGCCAAGGAGGTGATCGAGACGCTTCACAACCGGGGAGTGATGCTTGGGGTGGCCTCAAATAAATTCGGCCGGTTCTCAAGGCTGGCTCTTAATCATCTAAAGGTGTCTCCCTATTTCAAGTCGGTGATTGGCGCGGGCGATGTCCCCCGAAACAAGCCTTTTCCGGATATGATCCATGCCGCCTTAAGAGAGATGGGACTTTTACCGGAGGAAGTGGTATTTGTAGGAGATACGCTCACCGATATTGAGACGGGAAAAGAGGCGGGAGTGGATGTTTATGCCCTGCCCACAGGATTTCACACCCGGAAGGAACTCTCGCAAAAGAAACCGAAACGGATATTGAGGAACCTTAAAGAACTTACCAATTTGCTGGATCAACCCTTGTGATGTCTTCCCCCTCACCCCCACCCTCTCCGGTGGCCACAGGCGTCACGCCTGTGCTACTGGTCCTGGCCGTCATACCAGGCCAAATTTTTTCTGATCTGTTCAGGGATCGGTAGTTCATAAGGGCAGCGTTTTAAGCAATCCCCGCATTCGGTGCAGTTTCGTGCCTTCTCTACGAGAGAGTGAAACCAATCGAGTTCTTCGGCGCCACGCCCAAATCGCTTGACGATAGATCTTAGTCCCATCATATGCTGAATGCCGATCTTCTCCGGACAGGGCTGGCAGTAATCACATCTTCGGCAGAACTGATGATCCAGCTCACTCTTCAGGGTTTCGATGTAACTCCAGTCTCTCCGTGTAAGGGAATGATCTTGAGAAAAAATCTCCCAGTTGGCTCTTGCCTTTTCAAGGGTTTCCGATCCCGGAATGGGAACGATATCCGGTTGGGCAAGGACAAACCTCAGGGCCGGACCCGGCTCCTCAATCACTCCGCCCGAAAAAGGTTTCATGGAAATCATCCCGATATCTTTCGCCCTGGCCAGAGGAAAAACTTTCCTGTCGGCGTCAGGTTCAAGAAAGCTATAACAGGCCATGATCACATCAAAATATCCATCTTCAACCGCTCTCTTTAAAACATCAAGGCTGTGACTCGTGATGCCGATGAAATCGATTTTGCCTCCATCCCGCATGCGCATCAATCCTTCGTAGGCTCCGCCCGGACCCATCGCTTTTTCATAATCCTCCAGGCGGGAGATGTTGTGGAGATGGTAAAGGTGAATCCTTTTCGCTTTCAACTCTCTCAGGCTGATACGGACTTCATCCTCTATCCGATCTGTTCTCACGAGCGATTTTGTTGAAAGAACAACCTCTCGATCGGTTGTTTGAATGGCCAATCCGATTCGGTATTCGCTGTTCGTATACCCGCGGGCGGTATCCAGGAGGTCCGCTCCCATATCAATAACGGCTTTGATCACCGAGACTGCCTCTTGCTCATTCACCCGCTGGATGGGAATCCCTCCCCATCCCAATTGGTTTACATAGAGGTTTGTCCTGCCCAGTCTTACTTTTTCCATTCACTCTCTTCCGTAATATTTCTCTTTTATCAATGGGAGATTCGATTTTCGGCGGGATCGCCAAGACGGGGTGGATGGGAGAGTCCGGCTAATTCCAACACCGTTCAGTTAAGCAAAAACCGTTCACCCTGAGCCTGTCGAAGGGCGGGGAATTGAAGCCGTCCATGCTTCGACAAGCCTGTCCTGAGTAAGCCGTTCACCTCCTGGAGTTTGGGATCCTGGTTTACAAGATCGTTCACCTGCTGGTCAAAATAACCGCTGGCGGTTTCGATCTTTGAGAGATCGATTTCGGTTTTCATCAAGCCGTTCAATTTTTTCAGAACGCCAAAGACGACCTTGATGTTCCTTGCCTGAAGATACTGAGGGGCATGGCCCCAGAGGCTAACCGCTTTCAATCCCCTCTTTCGTGCGGCCTCAAGAAGAAAGGTGTGGATGCTGATGGGGCCGACATATTCGGTCAGGTTGAGTCCGGCCTCAAGAACCTCTTTTTTTAAACCTTCCTGATTATAGACCGCGCTGACCACGGTGGGATGAGAATGGGGAATGTAGTCGTAGGTCCCGCCAAGGGTGAAGATCTGATCGACTGCAAATCTCTGAGCAAGATCGAGAAAGAGATCAGTGAAGATGTCCCAGCGAAGATGGGGCTCAATTCCAGAAAAAAGGATGAGGTCTTTCCCGGACGGGTCCTTTGAATGGTAAAAATGGTTGCCCGGAAAATTTAATTCCATCAATCTTCCATCTTTGATGATGGCCGCTGGACGATTGGAGGACATCTCATAAAAATTCTCCATCGGAATGGAGGCAAACCTTTTCGCCTTCAGGGTTTCAACCAGATGCTGAAGGGAAAAAGATGAGACCTCGGCCGCATTCGGCCACCCCTCGAATCCGGCAATAAGGTGGGGTTGGTTTAAGATTGGGATTTCATGGTAAATGATTTCATCCATTGGCTGTTATTCCCCTAAAGGCTTCCCGATCAGCTTCTCGTAGGCTTCCAAATATTTCTCTCTTGTCTTCTGAATAATATCTTCAGGCAATTCAGGGGCAGGAGGCGTCTTATTCCATTTGATGGAGAGGAGATAATCTCTCAGGTACTGCTTGTCAAAACTCTTCTGGGAACCTCCTTCCTTGTAGCCATCCTTGGGCCAGAACCTGGACGAGTCCGGAGTAAGAAGTTCATCGATCAGAATCAACTTCCCATCCTTGATTCCGAATTCCATCTTCGTATCCGCGATCAGAATCCCCCTCTTTTCCGCAAAATCCCTGGCCTTTTGATAGACGCCAATGGAGACGGATTTCAATTGTTGGGCCAGGTCCTTTCCGATGATCTTTTCCATCTCCTCAAAGGAGATGTTCTCGTCATGAAGCCCCTGGTCTGCTTTTGTGGAGGGAGTAAAAATAGGCTCCTCCAGCTTTGAGGACTCCACCAGTCCTTTCGGAAGGGAAATCCCGCAGATCTCTCCTGTCTTTTTATAATCCTCCCAGCCTGAGCCGGAAAGATACCCTCTGACAATACACTCAACGGGGAGAACTTTTGTCTTGACCACCAGCATGGACCGTCCTTCCAGAATCTCCTTGTAGGGAAGGCACTCCTCTGGGAAATCCCTGGTATGGAAGGAGATAATATGGTTCGGAACAATCTCCGCCGTGAAATCAAACCAGAATTTTGAGAGTTGAGTCAGAATCCTTCCTTTATCCGGAATGGGATTGGGCATGACCACATCGAAAGCGGAAATCCGGTCGGTGGCGACGATCAGAAGCCTGTCTCCAAGATCATAGATATCTCTTACCTTTCCCCTCCCCTTCAGGGTCAGGGATTTTAAATCCGTTTGAGGAATCACTTTGGATGTCACTGTCTCCTCCTCATTTGAAGGTTTATCGTTAAAAGGTTGTGGAAAATATAACATACTCCGGTTGACTTTTCTAATAAAAATGTTAATCTCAATTCCACAGTATGCTTAGCGACAAGCTCGGACACCGTCTCGATACCTATCTCTACCCCCCATTTAAAAAAATCTTCGGGGAATGGGGCGACCCCAATCTCTTCACTCTGCTTGGATTCTTCTCAACCCTGGCCGCTTCATGGTTGATCCTGAAAGGGTTCTGGCTCTCAGCAGGCCTGGCGATCATTCTTTCGGGCCTTTTCGATCTACTGGACGGGGTCATTGCAAGGAATTTAGGAAAGGCGACGATCTTCGGAAGTTTCTTCGACTCGGTGATGGATAGATATTCGGACCTTCTCCTCCTTCTGGCCCTCACCATCCATTATCTGAAAGAGGGAGACTCCGGCCTTGTCATTCTCACCTCTGTGGTTGCCATCGGAATTGCCCTCATTCCCTATGTTCGGGCAAAGGCAGAGTCACTAAAGATCTCCTGCCATGTCGGATTGATGGAAAGGGCGGAGAGGATCATCCTTCTCTCCCTGGGGGCCCTGTTGAACTGGATGGAACCGGTCCTCTGGATTCTGGCCGTTCTCACCCACTTTACGGTCCTGCATCGGATCTATTATGTTTGGAATAAAATCCGAAATCCGAATATCGAAATGCGAAACAAATTCTAAATTCAAATTTTTCAAATTCAAAACTATTACCCCAATTGAGTGAAAAATTATTGCTTGATTGAGCTGCAAACATGATAGCGAGACTATTTAAAGGTTTGTTAAACCCTATATTAAAATCCCCCTTATTCCCCCTTTGCCCCATATTGACGGGGAAAAAGATTCCCAAAGGGGGATAATAATAAGTCCTCCCCTTTGGCAAAGTCGGTACGACTCGATACCGAGGGGAGTTAGAGGGGATTTTGTCAAAATATTTTCACTCGATTGGAGTATTACTATCTGTTTGGGTCATTTTGATTTTGAACATTCGTGCTTGTTTCGAAATTCGAATTTCGAGCTTCGGATTTACACATCCCCTACCATTTTGTAAACCTCTTTTAATAATACGGTAGCCAAATCTACTTCTGTTACCTTCTTTACAATCTTCCCTTTTTTAAAAAGGAGTCCAACCCCTTTCCCTCCGGCAATCCCGATATCCGCCTCCCTCGCCTCGCCAGGCCCATTGACCACGCACCCCATGATGGCGATGGTCATGGGCGCAGTGACTTTCTGAACCCCTTTCTCTACTTTCTCCACAAGATGGCTGAGATCAATTTCACAGCGGCCGCAGGTCGGGCAGGAGATGATTTCAACACCCCTCTCCCGAATCTTTAGCGCCCTCAATATCTCATAACCCACACGGACCTCTTCGACAGGATCTTCGGTCAAAGAGACCCGGATCGTATCTCCGATCCCCTCGCTGAGAAGAAGTCCTATCCCAATGGCCGATTTTACGACTGCGCCCGACCCCCTCCCTGCCTCCGTGATTCCGAGATGGAGCGGATAGTTGGACTTTCTTGAAAAGTATCGGTAGGCTTCCACCGTCCTCAGGACATCGGATGCCTTTAAAGAGACTTTGATGAGATGAAAACCGAGATCCTCCACATACTCAATTGTCCGGAGTCCGCTTAAAACCATGGCCATGGATGTCGGTCCTTTGAAACGCTTCAGAATGTCTTTCTCAATTGACCCGGCATTGACTCCGATCCGTATAGGGATGGAACGGTTCTTCGCTTCGTTCACAATCGCCTTCAAACGGTCCCTTCCGCCGATATTCCCGGGATTGATACGAAGCGCATCTGCCCCATGTTCGATAGAGATCAGAGCCAGCCGGTAATTAAAATGGATATCCGCAATCAGGGGGATGCTAATCTTTTTTTTAATCTGGGCAATGGCCCGGGCTGCCTCCTCATCCGGGACAGCCACCCGGATAATTTCACAGCCTGCCGCCTCAAGACGCCGGATCTGTTTGACCGTCTTTTGGACATCCCGCGTATCGGTCTTTGTCATCGACTGGATAGAAACGGGCGCATTCCCTCCGATCTTAACGGAGCCAATGCAAATCTGACGGGTCTTTCGGCGTGGAATCATAAATTGGCGTCGGTTAGTCCCATAGTCGCATCGTCTTATAGTCTGATAGTCTCATAGTCTAATGGTCTTTGACTATTTGACTATTTGACTATTCGACTATATGACTATTTGACTTTTTAAGCCTCCACTCCTCCACGATCAGATAGAGCGTGGGAATGAAGACCAGCGTAAGGAACATGGAGACCAGGAGGCCGCCGATCACAGCGATGGCCAGACCAATATATGCTTCAGCCCCTTCCCCCAACCCGAGGGCCATGGGAGTCAGCCCTAAGATCGTCGTAAACGAGGTCATCAGAATAGGTCTGAGACGAATCCGTCCCCCATGGATGATCGCTTCCTTTAACGGAACCCCCTCCACCTTCCGGAGCCGGTTGATGAAATCCACCAGGAGGATCGCATTGTTCACAACGATCCCGACCATCATGATAATCCCCATGAAGGAGACCATGCTCAAGGTGCTTCCGGTGAGGAAGAGGGCCCAGAGGACACCAATGAGACCCAGCGGGACGGAAAACATGACCAGAAATGGATGAAGCAGAGAGGCAAACTGGGAGGCTAACACCATGTAGACCAGAAAGATGGCGAGTCCTATTGAGAAAAGAAGGGTTCGAAAGGCCTCTTGCTGTTCCAGACGCGCCCCTTTCAACAAGACGGAAAACCCTTCCGGGATCTCCATCCTGGATATCTTTGCTTCAATTTCAGAGGCAATCGACCCGAGATCCCTTCCGCCTGTATTGGCCATCACATGGACCATCCTCTGCTGGTATTTGCGCTCTAATTGAACGGGAGACGTCGTTCGAACCACTTCCGCCACATTCTCCAGGGGAACCAGCCTTCCATCGAGGGCGGGAAGAGGTAACCGGGCCAGATCCTCGCGCTTGCTCCTGTCTTCTTCGCGAAGCCGGACCCTCACAAAATGTTCACGGCCAGTCACGGGATCAACATAGACGGCGGCCTCCATCCCCTCAATCGCCCCCCTGACGATCTCTCCCACTCGGGAGGTGGTCAATCCCAGAGTCGCCAGCCTGTCCTGTCTGATTCGGATCTGATATTCGGGCAACCCTTCCTCGCGGCTGATCTGAATATCGGTCACCCCCCTGACCTCCCGGAGGATTCCCTCCACCTCTTTTGCAAGGCGACTTCCTGTGGGGATGTCGAATCCAAGAATTTCCACATCGATCGGTTCATCCGCTCCGAATGTGATCACCCTCGAGATGAGGCCGCCGGGAAAGACCGTGATCTTTGCCCCTGGAATATTCCTGACCTTCTCCCTCAGACTGCTGGCTATCATCTCAGCCGACCTTTTCCTCTCCGATTGATCGACCAGCATCAAAGAGGCCATTCCGGTATGAGGCCCGGCAAACCTTCCGCCGAAGATGACAGATCTCCCTCTCCCTGAACCTGTTCTGGCCCAGAGCGATTTTAATTCGGGGACTTCGTTAACAATAATCTCCTCCACCTGCTCCATCACCCGTTTTGTTTCCCCCAGAGAGGAACCGACCGGAAGCCGGATGGACATCCGCACCTGCCCTTCATCCGAGGAAGGAAAGAGTTCTGTCCCGATGAGAGGAACGAGAAGGAGTGTTCCCAAAAAAGCGGACACCACGCCTGCCACAACAAGCTTCCGGTGGGACAGGGCAAATGTAAGGGTGTTGTGGTATCGTTGATCCATCCACAGGAAGAGCGGATGAGTTTTCTGCAGGATTCTCTGGACCCGGGATGGGCTTGCCGTCAACCGGACCGGGCGGAGAAATTTGTTGGTCAGAATTGGCACCAGGGTCAGCGACACAAAGAGGGAGGCCAGAAGCGAGAATGCCACCGTATACGCTAACTGGACGAACAGAATGGGCGCAATCCCGGTCACAAAAAACAGGGGGAGAAAGACGATGATGCTGGTCAGCGAAGCTGCAATGACCGGTTTGCTGACCTCCGTCGCCCCCTTATAGGAAGCCTCTTCCGGGGGCACTCCCGCCTCCATATGCCGGTTGATATTCTCGAGCACCACAATGGAATCATCCACCAGGCGGCCTACTCCAAGGGCCAGTCCCCCGAGGGTCATAATGTTAAGGGTGAACTTTCCGAAATGCAGGAGCACGAATGTGGCGATGATGGAAACCGGAATGGCGTTGGCAATGATGAGCGTGCTGGTCACATTTCTTAAAAAGAGGAGGATGATCGTAACCGCGAGGAAGGCCCCCATCATGGCCTCCTTCTGAAGGTTTTTGATCGATTTTCGGATAAAGGTCGACTGGTCGGAGACCACCTCGATGGAGACGCCCGGCGGAAGCTCTCTTCGAATCTGAGTCAGAGCATTTAATGTATGATCCACCACGGAGACCGTATTGCCTCCGATCTGCTTCTGGACGCCGATGACGATTCCCCTGACCCGATTCACATTCACTTCTGTCTGAGAATCCTCAAATCCATCTTTCACCCTTCCGATATCCTTGAGGCGAAGGGGGACTCCGTTCTGGTAATGGACAACGATTTCTTCGAGGTCCCTGACCTCTGGAGTTCGGCCAAGCGTCCGGATACTGAACTCCTGCTTTTCCGTCCTGAGGCTTCCCCCGGGCTTATCAATATGGGCCGCTCGCACGGCCTGGGCAACCCGGTCCAGTGAAAGATTCATTCTCTCTAATTTGGACCGTTCCACCTCTACCTGGATTTCTCTGGTCAATCCGCCAAAGACATTGGCGGAGGCAACCCCTTTCAGGCTCTCCAGCCTCGGGGCGATGAAGTCCTCCGCCAGCTCGCGAAGACGGAACTCATCCATGGGGCCGGTGATCGACAAGACGATGACCGAGATCTGGGAGGGATCGAACTTGATGACGACCGGCAATCTCGCTTCCGTGGGAAAGACATCCTGGATCTGGCTTACACTCTGCTGGATATCGAATGAGGCCACATCAAGATTGGTCCCCCAATAAAACTCAACGGTGACGATGGAAATGCCCTCCCGGGAACGGGAGGAAACGTGGCGGACATTTTGAATGCGACTCAAACGCTTTTCAATCGGGCGGGTGATCGTCATCTCAATGTCCTGCGGGCTGGCCCCTGTGTATTCGGTGACGACGGAGGCAATCGGATAGGTGATTTCCGGAAAGAGATCGATGGCAAGGTCTGAAAAAGCGATGATCCCGAGCAGGATGATCCCGGTGGCCACCATGAAGCGGGAGACCGGGTTTTTCAGGGAACCCCGGATGATATCCATGGACTTTAGCCTCCTTCGATCATCCGCACGACCGAACCTTCCCTGAGCGCATCCTGCCCTCTTACGACCACCTGATCTCCCTCGGAGACCCCCTGGAGCACCTCCACATAAGGGGTCTGTTCAATGCCGGTGACAATCGTTCTCCGGAACGCCTGATTCCCTTGAATCACATATACGATTTTCGATCCTCTTTCTTCGATCACCGCATGTTGAGGAATAACGACCGCCTGAGGTTTTTGGGAGAGAACCAGTTCGATCGTTGCAAACATGCTGGGTTTGAGCATTCGCCCGGCATTGGGGATCTCGATCTCTGCATGGAGCGTTCGGGTGGCGGGTTCCAGGGCGCTGCTTATCCGTGCGATCCTGCCTTCGAAGACCTTGCCGGGAAAGGATTCGGCCATGATTCTGGCTTTCATCCCTGTCTTGAGCAGCGGGATATCCTTTTCGAGAATATGGGCCACCACCTTCAAGGTCTCCGTATGGATGAGGTTCACAATAGGCGTCGAAGATGAGGCCAGGGCTCCGGCATCCATATATCTCCTGCTGATCTCACCTGAGAAAGGGGCGACGATCTTCGTGTGCTGGAGTCGAATCCGCTCCTGCGCCAGCATCGCTTCCGTTTCCTTTAATCTCGCCTGAGCCGACTCTCTCACTTCCTGTCTTGCCCCTTCCCTGAGCAATTTCAGATGCTCCCTGCTTGAGGCCAACTGTGCCTGGGCGACCGTGTACTCCATGTCCGCAACGTCCAATTCCCTTTTCGAGATGACCTGTCTTTGATAGAGCGCCTCCATACGCTCCCTCTGAAGTTTCGCATTTTCAAAACGGGACTCGGCGCTGCGGACCGCCTCTTCCGTCTGACGTAATTCCTCGGTCCGTGCTCCGGCTTCCAGCTCCATCAGATGAGCTCTGGCCTGGGCCACCCGGGCTTCAACTTCCCTGACCTTCTGGAGGTAATCGGATCGGTCTATCTGGGCGATGGTCTGTCCCTCCCTGACCGAATCGCCGGCATTGACATAGACGCCTTCGAGATATCCTGAGACCTTGGGAAAGAGAGCAACCTGCATCAATGGGGCAATGTCCCCGGTCATGGTGATCGCATAGGTGATGGGTCTGATAGCAACCAGGGAAACCTGGACGGGAATTTCGGCCTGCTTCGTCTTTTGAGGCTCTGCCCTTTTCTGAGCCAGCCCCCATCCACGATACAGAACCAATCCGACCAACAAAAGGGCCAGAATAAGAAGGGCTCCTCTCCATCCTTTACTCAATTGGGTCATGTCCCTTGCTCCCAGGAGCCGAGATAGCGCTCCTGTTCCTCTGTCAGTTGATCAATTTCAATGCCCATGGAACGTAGTTTCATCCGAGCAATCTCCTGATCGATGGCTTCAGGCACCGAATAAACTTTGGGCTCAAGGGTTCGGTGGTGATGCACCAGATATTCGGCCGAAAGGGCCTGGTTTGCAAAACTCATATCCATCACACTGGAGGGATGGCCCTCTGCTGAGGCCAGGTTGATCAGCCTCCCCTCTCCGAGAAGATAGACCCTTCGGCCATTTTCGAGCTGAAACTCCTCGACGAAGTCACGGATCGTCTTTCGAGAGTGTGTGATTTCCTCCAAACCTCCCAAATCGAGTTCCACATTGAAGTGGCCCGAATTGGCAACAATGGCTCCATCCTTCATCTTCAAAAAATGCTCTTTCCGGATTACGCCTGTATTTCCGGAGACCGTGCAGAAGATGTCTCCCGTCTCAGCGGCTTCATTCATGCTCATCACACGGTAGCCATCCATGACAGCTTCAAGGGCCCTCAGAGGACTGACCTCAGTGACGATTACATCGGCCCCCATCCCTTTGGCCCTCAGGGCCAACCCTTTTCCGCACCACCCATAGCCTGAGACGACAAAGTGTGACCCGGCCATCAGCCGGTTGGTCGCCCGCAGAATGCCGTCAATCGTCGATTGCCCTGTTCCATATCGATTATCGAAGAAGTGCTTGGTCTCCGCATCGTTGACGGCAATCACAGGAAATCTTAATACCCGGTTCTGCTCCATACTGCGGAGCCGGATCACCCCGGTCGTTGTCTCCTCGGTTCCGCCGATTAACCCTCTGATCATCTCCTCCCTCTTGGCCGTCGAAAGCCCTTTTGCCCAGCTTCTTAAAGAAGGGGGGAGATCTTCCCACTTTTCGAGAGAAATGAAGTGAAGGGACGAGACAAGGTCTGCTCCATCATCCATCGTGAGATTGGGAAAGAAGGCCAGCGCTGCCCGGATATGTGCATAATAGGTTTCGCTATCCTCGCCTTTGACGGCGAATACGGGAATTTTTAATTCTTTGACCAGGCAGGCGGCCACATCATCCTGCGTGCTCAGAGGATTGGAAGCGCAGAGGCAGAGTTCGGCCCCTCCTGCCAGTAACGTCCTCATCAGGGCCGCTGTCTCCGTGGTCACATGGAGACAGGCGGAGAGCCGGATCCCCTTGAGCGGCTTCTCCTTCTCAAAGCGGCTCCTGATCAGTTTCAAAACCGGCATGGCCATCTCCGCCCACTCCATCCGGAGCCTGCCCCTCTCCGCCAATGAAATATCCTTCACATCATAATCCATGATTCCCTCATCAAATATACCTGAATTTTTCTCCCCATCACCCTATCTCCCTATCACCCCATCTTGTTCTACTCTACAGTTTCGCCGCTTTCCTCAATTCTTCTGCCTTGTTGATCCTCTCCCAGGTAAACCCGGGTTCGTTTCGGCCGAAGTGACCATAACAGGCCGTCTGTTTGTAAATGGGTTTGAGAAGGTCGAGATATTGAATGATGGCCTTGGGCCTCAGATCAAAGTGTTTCATGGCGATTCTGGCGATCTCATCCGGCGGAATCTTAAAGGTCCCGGAGGTATCGATCATAAAGGAGACCGGGTTTGCCTTCCCGATGGTGTAGGCAATCTGAACCTCGCATTTTTCAGCCATCCCTGCCGCCACGATGTTCTTGGCCACGTGCCTCGCCATATAAGAGGCGCCCCGGTCCATCTTCGATGGATCTTTTCCTGAAAAACAGCCTCCTCCATGACTTCCTACGCCGCCATAAGTATCGACGATGATCTTTCTGCCGGTCAGACCGCAGTCCGCCTTTGGGCCTCCGTGGACGAACCGGCCGGTGGTGTTGATATAATACTTTGTGTTCTTATCCCGAAGCTCCGGAGGAATGATTTTAAAGATCACCTCTTCGAGAATCCCCTCTTTCAGTGTCTCATTGGTCACCTTATCCGAATGCTGGGCCGCAATGACCACGGAATCCATCCGGGTCGGCTTATTATTGACATACTGGATGGTCACCTGGGATTTTCCATCCGGCCTCAAGAAATCAAGGATATTCTTCTTCCTCACTTCTGCCAGCCGTCGGGTTAGACGATGGGCATAGATGATAGGCATGGGCATCAATTCCGGCGTCTCATTACAGGCATAACCAAACATCAACCCTTGATCCCCCGCTCCCTGTTCATGGTCTTTGCTTTCTTCAACTCCAATGGTGATGTCAGGGGACTGTTCATCGATCGAAGTGAGCACGGCGCAGGTTTCCCAGTCAAACCCCATGGCCGAATCATTATACCCGATCTCCTTGATCCTCTCCCGAACGATGGTGGGCATATTGACATAGCAGGAGGTCGAGATCTCGCCTGCAATGATGGCCATTCCTGTTGTCACCATCGTCTCACAGGCCACCCGCGCTTGAGGGTCCTGTGCGATAATGGCGTCCAGAATGGCATCGGAGATTTGATCCGCCACTTTGTCCGGATGTCCCTCGGTGACGGATTCGGAAGTGAATAAAAAGTCTGTCATGGACATATCCTGTTTCCTCCTTTAATTTTATGTTTTCAACTCTTCTGCGATCGATTTAACGTAATCTTCGGAAAACCTTTCGACCATCCATCTTCGGACATGCCGTTTGATTTCCGAAGCAGTGGAGAATTGGAACAACCTTTCGGCCATGGACCTCGTTTCTATGGCTTTCGCCATACGAAGGACTTTCTTCACCTTCGGAATGGCGATCGGATTCATGCTGAACTCCTCCAGGCCCAGACCCAATAAAACTAACACATAGGCAGGCTCTGATGCCATCTCCCCGCAAATGGCCAGAGGAATTCCAGCATTTCGGGCGGACTGGACCACGCTCCGGACGATTCTCAAAATGGCGGGGTGCAGGGGTTCATAGAGATAGGAGACATGCTCATTGATCCGATCGACGGCCAGGGCATACTGGATGAGATCATTCGTCCCGATGCTGAAAAAATCCACTTCGCGTGCCAGAAGATCGGCGGTGACTGAAGCCGAGGGGATCTCGATCATCGCTCCGATCTTGATCCCCCGGTCAAAAGGAACCTTTGCCCGGATGAATTCCTTCTTCACCTCTTCCAGGATGGCTTTCGCCTTCCGAATCTCTTCAATGCCCGAAATCATCGGAAAGAGGACTCTCAGTTTCCCGTGAACACTCGCGCGCAGTATTCCCCTTAACTGGGTTTTAAAAATATCGGTCTCCTTAATGCTGAACCGGATCGCCCTGAGCCCCATCGCGGGATTCGTCTCATTGCCCTTTGAATAACCGTCAAGGAACTTATCTCCTCCGATGTCCAGTGTCCGTATGGTGGCCACACCAGGAGAAATATTCTCTACCAGCTTCCGATAGGTTTGGTAATGTTCTTCCTCATTGGGCAGATTCTTTCGGTTGAGGTAGAGGATTTCGGTCCGGTAGAGTCCGATTCCTTCTGCGCCATGGCTTTTGGCTGAGGAAATCTCTTCCACCATTTCAATGTTTGCCTGAAGATGAATTCGAACGCCGTCCCTTGTTTCGGCTGGCAGGGAGGCATATTTCATCACCTCCCGCTCCTGCAATTTTACCAGCCTCCTCCTCTCCATAAAGGATTCGGAGATCTCCTCGGTCGGATTGATGACCACCTCTCCGGACTCCCCGTCGATGATCAGGGGATCCCCCCCATTGATGAGGGAGGTGGCCACCTCTAACCCCACCACAGCGGGAATGCCCAGGGAACGGGCAAGGATGGCCGTGTGGGAAACTTTTCCGCCAATATCGGTGATGAAACCGGCTATATGGTTTAAGTTCATCTGTAGGGTATCGGCAGGAGAGAGGTCATGAGCCACCACGATCACCTTGCCTTTGATCTTGGTGATGTCATCGTGCTTCCTCCCCATGAGGTTACGAAAGACTCTCGATGAGACATAGTGGAGATCACTCCGGCGTTCTCTCAGATATTCGTCCTCAATCGCTTTAAAAGCGGAGTCCAGCTTTTCGAGGGTCAGATCTAGGGCCCATTCCGCATTCACCTTTCTCTTCCGGACATGTTCCTCGGTGTTCTGGATCAGCATCTCATCATCCAGAATCATCAGGTGGACATCAAGGATGAACGTGTGTTGCCTCACCTCCGGATCCAGTATCTTTTCTTTGATCTCTCTCAATTGATTTCGGGATTCCTTAAGGGCGCGATGAAACCGCTCCACCTCTTCATCCACCTGGGACGGATTGATCCTCTTCTGGGGAAGACGGACCTTGAATCGTTCTAATAGAAAGGCTCTTCCGGTGATGATTCCCGGAGAAGCTCCTATGCCATGGATGCTCTTGTTAATTTGCTGCTGAATCGCCATCCTTATTCCTCGCCGAACTTATTTTCAATCAGTTTGCCCAGAGTCTCGATCGCTTGTTCCGCATCTTTTCCCTCCGCCTTCAGCGTGATCCTGGTCCCTTTTGTAGCGGCTAACATCAGGATCCCCATGATGGACTTTCCATTCACCTCCAGCCCATCCTTCTCAAGGCTCACACTCGAAACGAACCGATTGGCCGTTTTTACCAGAAGGGCTGCTGCCCTCGCATGAAGCCCCAACTTATTCTTAATGGTGAATGTCTGAACCTCCATATCCCATTTGCGCGGTACAGGCGTGTGGCGTTGCCGCTCGCCCCTACTTCACTCCTTTTTCCACCCGTTTTTTAAGCACCTCGCTGGCCAGATTGATGTTTCTCTGACCATAATCGGTGATGTAAACGGCCAGCGATTCGAGGTCCATATGGTCCTGGTAGGTGGCCAGTTTCAACAACATGGGAAGATTGACCCCTGTGATCACCTCAATCTTCTTCTCCTCCAAAAAAGAGAGGCTGATGTTGGAAGGTGTTCCTCCATACATATCGGTCAGGATCAATATCCCCTGCCCTCCCTCCACCTTCCGTATGGCGGCGATGATCTTCTCCCGGATATCCTCGGATCCTTCCTTGGGATCGATCGATACGGATTGAAACTGCTTCAATTCTTCTCCTACCACCAGCCGGGCGGCAGCGATCAACTCCTCTCCCAGACGACAATGTGTAACCACGATAACTCCCACCATTTTATTCACCCTCTCTCTGCGTCACGGTGCCGCACGGATAAAAGCATGCCCTTCTTCGCCATCTCATCCCTCAACATTTCAGCCAACCGGTTGACCACGACCATTGACCGATGCCTTCCGCCCGTGCATCCCACGGCAAGGGTCAGATGGGTTCTTCTCTCTCGGAGATAGAAAGGAAAAAGAAATCTGATGAATTCCCGGGTCCGGTTGAGAAATTCTTTCGTTTCCTCCCATTGCAGAATATATTCTTCCACTTTGGGATCATCTCCCCTTAACCGTTTCAGTTCATCCACGAAATAGGGGTTGGGTAAAAAACGGACATCGAACATCAGGTCCGCCTCGTAGGGAACTCCGAAACTGTATCCGAAAGAGAGAAGGGTCACGGTCAGATGGACTCCCTGCGATCCCTTCTGAACATACTGCTGGATCGTCTCCTTCAGTTCATGGACATTGAACTGGGAGGTATCGATCACCTGATTGGCTATATCCCGTATCCCTTCGAGCCGCTCCCTTTCGAGGCGAATTCCTTCCAGGATCGAGCCTCCCAAAGCGAGAGGGTGCTGACGCCGTGTTTCACTGAAACGCCTCATCAGGATGGGATCGGAGGAGTCCAAGAAGAGGATCTCGATGGGGTAGCCCTCCTTCCGGAGGTCTTCGATCATCCTCCTTGAATCTTCAAAAAAATCCGTCTTCTCCTCCTCAGAGGCCGGATGAGAAACCGCACCCCGGATATCCTCCCCCACGGCTACTCTTGAAATCTTACCGCCGGACTGTCCACAGAGTTCGAGGAATTTGGGTAAAAGAAGGATAGGAAGGTTGTCAACGCAGTAGAAACCGATATCCTCTAAGGCCTTAATGGCCGTCGTTTTCCCTGATCCGGAAAGGCCGCTGATGAGAATAACTCGGAGGTCCTTCACTCCACCTCGCCCACGACTTCAGGTTTATTTTCCCCCTTCTCCTCCATCCTGCGAAGGAGCTTTTTCTCAAATTCCAGCGCTGAATCGTATCCCATCACCTTGAGAAGGTGGTTGCGTGCGGCCACTTCGATGATAGTTGTTAGATTCCGGGCGGGCGTGACGGGAATTCTCAACATCGGAAGCTCGATTCCCAGAACCGCATACTTCTCTTCCTCAAATCCGAGACGATCATATTCCTGTTGAGTATCCCATTCGACCAGTTCCAGGACTA
Organism: Deltaproteobacteria bacterium; assembly: GCA_018333535.1. Lineage (GTDB taxonomy): Bacteria > Desulfobacterota > BSN033 > BSN033 > UBA1163 > RBG-16-49-23. The sequence goes on from JAGXTA010000099.1 coordinate 20,228, forward strand.
ACTCGATTTTCTTCTGTTCCCGGATCGACTCAAGTCCGAAAAGGCTCCGGATATTGATGATCCCGAGTCCCCGTACTTCCATATGGTGCTGAATCACCTCAAAGCCGCTTCCTACCAGAACACCGGGGGAGCGCTTTTGAATAGAGACCATATCATCCGCCACCAACCGGTGGCCCCGAAGAATGAGATCAAGGGCGCATTCACTCTTTCCGATCCCGCTCTTCCCGAGGATGAGCACACCGACCCCGAAGACATCCATGAGCACGCCATGGAGGCTCTGTGTCAAAGCCAGCTTCTCCTCTAAAAACTTCGTGACCCGGTCGATGAAATCGGTAGAGCTGAGGCTGGTCCGGAAGAGAGGGACCCCTTTTTCATCCGCTTCCCGGAGAAGAATCTCAGGGATCTCAAGATTGCGTGTGACGACCAGGCACGAAAGATCCAGGTTGCATATCTGTCGGATGACCTTCTCCTGGAGCTCGGGGACAAGAGTTCGGAAGTAAGCCTCTTCGGTATTTCCGATGACCTGAAGCCGTTCGGGGTTGATGAATCGGATGAAACCGGTCATGGCCAATCCCATCTTTTGAACCTGGGAATGGGTGATCTTCTTCTTCAATCCCTTTCGTCCCGCCAACAAGGTCAGGCCGAGATGGGACTTTTTATCCTGTTCCAGATCCTGAACCAAAAGACTGCTCATGCATACTCCCAATGCCAAATGTCAAAGACCAACGGTTATGGGTGACGATGCTCGTATCGAAGCAAGAGGCTCGAAAAACGAAGCTCGAGCATCCAGATTCTATTCACGAGTCTCGATACGAGCTTCGACAACGACAAACGTTGGCTCCTTACCATTACCGTTGGACGAAACACATTTTCTAATACCTTTCATCCTCATCGGAGATAACCTGAAAGATCTCTTTCTGAGTTTTGGCCCCCATCAACTTCTTCTTGAAGGAAGGGTCTTTCAGTAATCTGGCAATCCGGCCCAGAAGGTTGAGATTCTCCACCGCCGAATTCTCCGGAGCCATCACCATAAAGAAGAGCTGGCAGGGTTTATGGTCGATCGAATCGAAGTCGATCCCGCGCGTCGAACGGCCAAAAGAGATAAAAAAATGTTTCAACCTCTTCAAACGGCCATGAGGGATCGCCACCCCTTCCCCTATTCCCGTGGACCCCAATTTCTCCCTCTCCAGCAGAATCTGGACGAGCTCCTCAGAGGAAGTCGCCCCGCAGGGTTTCACCAGGACCCCCGATAGATCTTTCAGAACGGATGGCTTATCCGTTCCACTGAGCTCCGGGATGACCCATTCCTCTTTTAAAAAATTCAGAAGTTTCATGCCTTCCTTATCTCCTCTTCCCTGCGGAGACTCTGTCCTCAGCAACCCAAAGCCGCCGATGGTCACCCTAAACTCCATTGCCAGATCGGTTCATTCGGAATAAGGTTCCATCCATTCGTAATCGCCATTTTTTTGATGGAGGGCATTCATCTCTCCGGAGTGGGAATTGATGAAGAAAAGATAGGCATCTCCTGAAAGTTTCAACTGCGCCATCGCCTCTTCGAGCGACATCGGTTTGGCAGGGATATGCCTTCTCCGGATAAGGGAAGAGATCCCCGTTCCTCTACTTTTTCTGGACCGTATTTCTGGCCCGATAGGTTCAATCTCCAAAGGAAGAGGATTCCCTCTTTTCCGCTTCACCCTTTCCCGCCGCTCTCGGATCTGACGGTCCATCTTATCCACCATCAGATCGATGGCCGCATAGAGATCTCTGTCTCTCCCCTCACTATTGACGGTTAGGCCATCTTTGATGATGGTAAGCTCCGCGGAATGACGGAATTTCTCAACTGAGAGAACGACATGGGCCTCTCTTGGATTCTCCATGAATTTTTTCAATCGCATGACTTTTTCTTTTACGTATTCCTTTACCCCTTCGTCAGCTTCCATATGTCGAAATGTCACAGTAATCTGCATCAATAGCCTCCTTTATTGTTCATCGTCCATCGTTTCCTAAACGACTTTCCTTCGTTCGCTGGAGGAGAGGATCTTCATCATTTCACGGTATTTCGAAATCGTCCTCCGGGCAATATGAACGTTTCTCTCCTTTAACATCTGAACCAGCCTCTCATCGCTGAAAGGTTTTTTCGGGTTTTCCCGTTCGATGATCTCCTTTAATAAACTTTTAACGCTTTCAGAGGCCATCGCCTCCCCTTGTACGGAGGAGATGCCCGCATTGAAAAAATATTTTAACTCATAAATTCCTTGAGGGGTATGCATATATTTGTTGTTGGTCACCCGGCTGATCGTGGACTCATGCATCTCGATATCTTCCGCCACATCCCTGAGGACAAGAGGTTTGAGATACTGAACCCCTTGATCCAAAAAATCCTTTTGAAACTTGACGATGCTTTTGGCCACCTTGTAGATCGTCCTCTGACGTTGGTCAATGCTCCGGATCAACCAGAGGGCCGAGCGCAGCTTCTCCTGAATATACTTGCGGTCATCATTCTGGGCGTGACGGCCTTCGGCGAGAATACGGCGGTAATAAGAATTCACTTTTAATCGAGGGACTCCTTCGTCATTAAGAGAAACGATATATTCCCCTTCCACCTTATAAACATAGACATCGGGAATGATCTCCTGGGCGACTTCGCCTCCATAGGCCCTGCCGGGCTTGGGTTCCAGTTTGGAGATGAGGGAGGCGGCTCGATTCACCCTTTCGACGGAGACGCCTAACCGTTTGGCGATCACCGGATAGTTCCGGTTCTTCAACAGGGAGAGATGCTCCTGAACAATCTTTTCCGCGATAAGATCCCGCGGGGATAATTGATTCAACTGGATGAGAAGACATTCCTTCAAATTCCTTGCAGCGATCCCGATCGGGTCAAACTCCTGGATCTTTCGGAGAACCCCCTCCATTCTCTCGATGGGGAGCCCGGCATCGGCGCTGAACTCCTCGAGGGGAACCTTTAAATATCCATCCTCATCCAGGTTTCCGATGATCCATGCTCCTGCCTGTTGATCCTCTGCGCTTAAATTGGAGAGATGGAGCTGCCAGTAGAGATGGTCGAAAAGCGTGGTGCTCTTGGCCATGAAATTTTCAAAAGAGGGCCTTTCTTCACCATCCTGTTCTCCCTGTCTGGAAAAAGAGGCAAGGTTATAATTCTCGAGATAATTTTCCCAGTCGAACTCATCGGTTCCTTCCCCCTCTCCCTTCACTTCAGTGGTATGCTCCACAACAGGAACCGGTTCTTCAGCTTTCTCCGTGCTGGGCTGTTCTTCTTCGTCAAGTGATTCTTTTCCCTCCTCAAGCTCTTCGAGGAGCGGATTCTCTTTCATCTCCTGGGTGATCATGTCCACCAGTTCCAGCCGCGTCAACTGAAGAAGCCGAATCGCCTGCTGGAGCTGAGGGGTGATCACCAGTTGCTGAACCAGTTTGGGCGCTTGTTTGAGCTCTAAGGCCATCTCACTCGAATAAAGGACCGGGGCTTTCCTTCCCGGCTCTTTTTTTCTCCTCTTTTTTTACCCGTTGTTCTTCATCCAACCGAAATCCGTCTCCCAGGTAGATCTTCCTTGCCTTCGGGCTTCGTGCGATCTCCTCCGGAGTTCCGGATTCCAAAAGATTGCCCTCATTCAGGATATACGCCCGATCGCAGACTCCCAATGTTTCTCGAACGTTATGATCCGTAATTATAATTCCAATGCCCTTCGATTTCAATTGACGGACAATAGCCTGAATGTCCAGTACCGCAATGGGATCGATCCCCGCAAAGGGTTCATCCAGCAGGATGAAAGAGGGGGACAGAACCAGAGCCCGTGTAATTTCCACTCTCCTTCGTTCCCCTCCTGAAAGGCTATAGGCTTTCTGCCTCCGAAGAGGGGTGAGCCCCAATTCATTCAAGAGATCCTCCAACCGGTCGTGCTTCTCCTCTCTTGAGAGAGGCAGGGTCTCCAGGATCGCCATCAAATTTCCTTCCACGGTCAGTTTTCTGAAAACGGATGGCTCCTGCGAAAGGTAACCGATTCCCTTTCTCGCCCGCAGGTACATGGGAAAGGAGGTGACATCCTCTCCGTTGAGATAGATCTTGCCTCCGTTGGGATGCAGCAGGCCGACGATCATATAGAAGATGGTCGTCTTTCCTGCGCCATTGGGTCCTAACAGCCCCACCACTTCGCCTCCATCGATCTCAACGCTGACCTGATCCACTACCTTCCGGCGACGAAACGACTTGGTTAATTGTTCACACCTGAGATGAGACATCGCTCTTCCTGAAAAAAAGTCCGGAGTTCGTAGTTTTGAGTTCGGAGTTTTTGTCTCCGAACTACGAACTCCTTACTCCGAACTACTTTTTCCTTTCTTCTTTCGAAGAAGGGGTAATGGTCGTGACGACCCGGCCCCCTTTTCCGCCCTCGACATAGCTTCGCTCTTCGTCCACCAGGTAGACAACCCGTTCCCCCCGTACAACATTATCTCCTTCGCGAATCACAGCCTCTCCTTCGAGAACAATCTTGTTCTCCATCTGATAGAAGGTGGCCTTCAGGCAGGTTGCCCTGCGATCCAGTTGCACGATCCTCACATTTCCAGTGGCGACGATCTCTTTCATCTTCTTCATTTCCGTATCGTAGTGGACGACCACTGTGTTGGCATAAAGGGTGGCATCCTCCTGTTTGACTACGACATTTCCCTTGAAGGTGACCTGGTTCTGTTTCTGGTCTCCTTCGACGGTGTCAGAGGTGATCTCAACAGGAGAGCGCGAACTCGTAAACCCGAACCCCTTTGCAGAGTCGGTCTTCGTCTTCTTCTCCTGCGCTTCTCCGGATGTGAAAAAGAGACTGATAAAGAAAAGGATGATAAGAAATCCGATCCCCTTGACTGGTTTCATCCCTTCCTCCCCCCTTTCCACTGCGTCTTCCCCTGGCTGAGGACTTTAAAGGTCTTCGCTTCCATATCGATCAGCATCCCTTTTCCGGTCAGACGAATCTGTTCTCCTTCGAATTCGACCGGATCAGGAGTCCTCGCCTGTTTGCTTAAATGTTTATAAGACATCGTTTGCGTCTTTAACCGGTAACCATCGGTCGAGGTCAGAACCACATTGCCGATTAGCTCCATATCTTTTGAATCCTGATGGACCTTCCCCTTATCTCCTGTAAGGGTGAAGGAGCGTCCATCCTTCGCATAATAGATCACTTTCACATCCTCTAACAGGAGAATGTTCTGATCCTGAAATTGGTGGATCGTTTTCGCCTCAAGTTCCCATATCTTTTTACCGTGCTTCTCTTCCACAAAATGAATCTTCTCCAGGCGTTGATCCGCACCCTCCGTCGAGATATTGGGAACCTTCTCTGTTTCTTCCAGGGTCTTTTGTCTCTCCTGGAGGTTGACCCAGAGGCTGACCAGGACCACCCCCCCGATCAACAGAATCGAAAACATAATGGCAATCTTCGTCTTTTTCAATGTCATTTGTTAGTCACCATAGTCGACTAGTCTCATAGTCGTATCGTCAAAAGCTAAAAACGAACAGACTACAAGACGATAAGACTATACGACTATCCGATTAAACCACTCCTGCCTTCAGCAGGTCATGGAGATGAATGACCCCGACCGGCGTTCGATCTCCCGCCCGGTTAAACACGAAAAGAGAGGTGATCGAGTACTCCTCCATCATCTGAACCGCCTTTGCGGCTAATTCATCCTTTTCAATCCGCTTCGGGTTTCTGGTCATCACCTCTGAGGCGGTCCGTTGGAGAAGATCCGCATACTTCTCAAGGGCCCGTCGCAGATCTCCATCCGTGACCACGCCGACCAGGTGTCCCTCTCCATTGCAGACGCCGGTCACTCCCAGCCGTTTCGAGGTAATTTCAAAAATAACATCCTTCATCAAGGTGTCCCCGGACACCTTCGGAAAGGCCTCTCCGGAATGCATCAACTCCTCCACCCGCATGAGAAGCCTTTTCCCCAGGGCTCCTCCAGGATGAAGAAGGGCAAAGTCCTCCTTCTTAAAACCCCTTTTCATCATAAGCGCCACAGCCAGGGCATCCCCTATGGCAAGGGTCGCCGTGGTGCTGGCAGTGGGAGCCAGATTGAGAGGACACGCCTCTTCTTTGACTGCAATGTCCAAATGGATATCACCCGCACCGGCAAGGGTCGATCTTCGGTTGCCAGTGAGCGTGATCAATCGGTTTCCATACCGTTTGAGAAGCGGGAGGACTTCAAGAAGCTCCCTTGTCTCTCCGCTGTTCGAGATGCCAATGACCACATCCTCCTTGGCCAGCATCCCGAAATCCCCATTCAGACCTTCTGCAGGATGGAGGAAAAACGAAGGAGTCCCTGTGCTCGCAAAGGTGGAGGCAATCTTCCTTCCCACCAGTCCGGACTTCCCCATGCCCATGAGGACAACTCTTCCCTTACAGCGATAGAGTATTTCAACCGCTTGCGAAAACTGATCATCGACCCTCTCCACCAGATCGAGAATCGATTGCGCCTCAATCCTCAACACCCGTTTTGCTTCTTCAATAACATTTATATCCACCTCTTGTAATCTCCTCTCGTCTATCGTCCCTCGTCTCTCTCTTTTTCCCTTCCCTATGCCCTTTACGAAAGAGCTTTTTTAGTCTTAACCTTAGCCTCAACCTTCTTTACCTTTGGCCTCGTGCCCCGTTTGAGAGAGGCTCTGATGAATTCCCTGAAGAGCGGGTGGGGATCCGTTGGTTTCGATTTAAACTCCGGGTGAAACTGACAGCCCAAAAACCATGGGTGGCCCTTCAATTCCATGATTTCCACCAATTCCTTGTCAGGAGAAGTCCCGCTGAAGACCAGCCCCGCCTTACTTAAAACTTTAAGATAGTCATTATTAAACTCGTAGCGATGACGGTGCCTTTCATAAATTAATTTCTTGCCGTAGGCATCAAAGGCCAGACTTTTCTCTTCAAGCCTGCAAGGATAGGAACCCAGCCGCATCGTCCCTCCTTTGGGGGTGTCTGAATTTCTCTTCTGAAGCGTCTTATCTCTGTCCAGCCATTCTTCGAGGAGAAAGATGACCGGATGCGGTGTATGAGGATTGAACTCCGTGCTGTCCGCCCCTTTCAGACCCGCACAGTGTCTCGCCACCTCGATGACCGCGCATTGCATCCCCAGACAGATTCCAAAAAAAGGGACTTTTTTCTCTCTGGCAAACTGAATCGCCCTGATCTTCCCCTTGATTCCCCTTGTTCCGAATCCTCCCGGCACAAGGATCCCTTCTGCCCCCTGAAGTAGATGATCCGGCCCCTCCTTCTCTATCCTTTCCGAATCCACATATCTCAGGTTCACTCTCGCATCATTGGCAATGCCGCCATGGACAAGCGCTTCGGTCAGGCTTTTATAAGACTCGACTAAACCGACATATTTCCCTACAACGGCAATGGTCGTTTGAAATCGAGGAGATTTGATCCTTTTAACGATACGCTCCCAGCTTGTGAGGTTGGGACGGGCCATCCACATGTTCAGTTTTTCGGCAATCTTCTCATCCAACCCTTCCTGATGAAAGACGATGGGCACCTCATAGACGGTGTCCACATTCTTTGCCGTGATGACCGCATTCTTGTCCACATTGCAGAAGAGGGCAATCTTGGCTTTGATTTCAGGAGAGAGAAGTCGATCGGTCCGGCAGAGGAGGATATCAGGCTGGATGCCGATCTCACGAAGCTCCTTCACACTGTGCTGGGTCGGTTTGGTTTTCAGTTCGCCCGCTGTCTCGATGTAAGGCACAAGGGTGAGGTGAATATAGAGCGTATTCTCCCTGCCCACATCCCCCCGAATCTGACGGATCGCCTCTAAAAAAGGAAGGCTTTCAATATCCCCCACCGTTCCTCCCACCTCTACGATTACGATATCTCCATCCTGGGCGAGGTCGAAGACCTTTGACTTAATTTCATCCGTGATATGGGGAATCACCTGGACCGTCCCGCCCAGATAGTCTCCTCTCCTCTCCTTCGAGATGACCGAATCGTAAATCTGTCCGGTGGTGTAGTTGTTCTTTTTTGAAGTTTTAACGCTCGTGTAGCGTTCGTAGTGTCCCAGATCAAGGTCAGCCTCTGCTCCGTCATCCGTCACATAGACCTCTCCATGCTGAAACGGATTCATCGTCCCAGGATCGACATTAATGTAGGGATCGAATTTGAGAAAGGAGACTTTTAATCCTCTCAGCTCAAGGAGGGCACCGATGGACGATGACGCCAGCCCTTTCCCCAGCGAGGAAACCACTCCTCCTGTCATAAAGATATATTTTGTTCTCGTATTGGCCAAAACCATCCTCCTGATAAGGAAGCCAGGAATTCAGGAAAAATTCTAATGGGTTCCTCTAAAAATGTCATTCCGGCGAAAGCCGGAATCCAGAAGGTTTTGAAATCACTGGACTCCCGCATGCGCGGGAGTGACGAATTGATAATGATTAGAAGTTGCCTAATTCTTTTATTTGATTTTATTCATGGCTTCCTGGGTTCCTTATTAAAAACCTTTCGATCAATTCATACCCCTTTTCAATAAAGAGACCGCTTTTTAATGCAGATACCTCATCGAAGGTATCCGCAGTGTGTTTCTTTTCGCCTGTTTCATTCGAATAGATCACAAAGGGAACGGGTTCCGCCGTATGGGTCCTGACGCTGAGTGGAGTGGGATGATCCGGCAGAAGCATGACCTTAACCTTCTCAAAATCTTTGATCCCTTTCAGGATGGTTCCCACGACCTTCTCATCGAAAACCTCAATGGCTTCGACCTTCAGCCGGAGGTCTCCCATGTGGCCGGCTTCATCAGGAGCCTCCACATGAACATAGACAAAATCTTTCTTCTCCAGCCCTCTCAGGGCATACTCACCTTTTCCTTCGTAGTTGGTGTCAAAGTATCCGGTGATGCCTGGAACCTGAAGAACCTCCAATCCCGCAAGGAGTCCGATCCCTTTGATCAGATGGACGGCTGAAATCACATAACCATCGATCCCAAACCGTTCCTTTAGTGTCACCATCTGCGGAGACCGGCCCTGCCCCCAGAGCCAGATGGAGTTGGCTGGCCGGAGTCCCTTTGCCTTCCTGTCAAGGTTGACCGGGTGTTCCTTGAGAAAACGTTGAGACTCCGTCATCAATGTGAGAATCCGTCTTCCGGAGTCTTTATTCTCAGGGAGAAAAGGAGCGATCTCCTGGCCGATGATATCATGGGGTGGAGTAAGTCCGAGCCTTTCCAGACCGGAACAGACCGAACCTCCGTTTTTCATGACCAACAGATGACGGTAACTCAATCCTGAGTAAAATCGGATCTCCTCCGTCCCCATCTCCTGTTCCAGATAAGCGATGATTTCATGGGCCTCCGCATCTGAGATGTGCCCGGCAGCGAAATCCTCCATAACGACCTTTGAACCCTGTGAATGAAGTGTAACCAGATTGCACCGGAAAGCAAGATCATCCTTTTTCAGCTCGACGCCGAGGCTGGCGGCTTCCAGTGGACCCCTCCCCGTATAGTATTGGAGTGGATTGTAGCCGAAGATGGATAGGTTGGCAATTTCACTTCCAGGATTGAAACCCTCGGGGACTGTCCTGACCAAACCGAGGCTGCCATGCTTTGCCAGCCAGTCCATATTGGGTGTTCTTGCCACCATCAACGGGGTCTTCCCGTTGATGCTCTCCACCGGATAGTCGGCCATCCCATCTCCGACAATCACCACATATTTCATTCCTTTGGCCATTTCAATAAATCCCTGAGATCCAACACGAATGATGAAAATGACGAATTTCACGAATGGTGACGAATGCTTCTACATTCGTGTCATTCGCTGTAATTCGTGCTATTCGTTTCTTTCTCTAAATATACCATAAACTTACAAATGTCAAACGAAAACCGAAAAATGAAAGCAAAAGGTATGCCAATTTTACGGGAGATTACGATCAAAGCCATGGGATTTAGCGGTGTCTATAAGGGCTTTATTCAGAGGTTGAGATATTCCAGCACCTTCTCTTTCTTCGGAGGCAGTGAGGCGGGTTTTTGAGAGACTCGAATGGCAATGTCCGGGTCCTTCAAACCATGACCGGTGATCGTTAAAACGACGACATCATCCTTCTTAAAAAATCCCTTTCGATCAAATTTTATCACTCCGGCAAGAGAGGCGGCTGAGGCAGGTTCGCAGAAGATCCCCTCCAAACTGGCCAACATCTGATAGGCCTGAAGAATCTCCTCATCGCTGACCATATCGATCAAACCACCTGATTCATCGCGGGCCGCCTCTGCCTGCCTCCAGCTTGCTGGATTGCCGATCCGGATAGCGGTGGCAATCGTCTCAGGCTTCTCCACCGCCTTGCCTCTCACAATGGGCGCCGCTCCCTCTGCCTGAAACCCTAACATCTTCGGAAGAATATCAGCCCTGCCCTTCTCCCAATATTCTTTATACCCTTTCCAGTAGGCAGTGATATTTCCCGCATTTCCGACAGGAAGGCAGTGATAGTTCGGCGCAGATCCCAGATCATCGATCACCTCAAAGGCTGCTGTCTTCTGCCCTTCGATCCTGTAAGGGTTGAGGGAGTTGACCAACGTGATGGGTTCGGTCTCGGAGATCTCCCTTACAATGCGAAGGGCCTCATCGAAATTGCCTTCGATCTGAATCACCCTGGCGCCATGGGCCATAGCCTGAGATAACTTTCCAAGGGCGATCTTTCCTTCAGGGATGAGCACATAGGCTTTCATCCCAGCCCTTGATGCATAGGCAGCCGCAGAGGCAGAGGTATTTCCCGTGGAGGCACAGATGATGGCCTTCGAACCTTTTTCCTTTGACATGGAAACAGCAACGGTCATTCCCCTGTCCTTGAACGAACCGGTCGGATTGAGACCTTCATACTTAAAATAGAGTTTAATTCCTGAAAGAACCTCTCTGCTAATCCTGGACGATGGAATGAGAGGCGTATTCCCCTCTAACAGGGTAATCACACTCTCTTCCTTCATCTCCGGTAAAAAATCCCCATATTCCCTGATCACTCCACGCCACATGATTTACCCCAAAGTAGTCTCATCGTCTTATAGTCCGTTAGTCTTATAGTCTTTTAACCACCGACTAAAAGACCATACGACTATATGACTAAACGACTAATTAGAGTCTGTTTATAAACTGCAACATGATGTATTACAATAGGTTAGACGAGATTATCACAAAAATCAAGTTGCAGGAGGAGGGGGATGAAGATACTCAATGATCTGAGGTTGAAGTTAGAGAAACCGCTCTGGGCATTAGATCCGGAATTGGCATTAATCGATACGATCTTGAATGAGAATCCGAGGCTTTATGAGATAATAGCCCCGGACATTGTGGAGTTGAACAGAAGCAGTAAAGTGGG
>JAGXTA010000100.1 GCA_018333535.1 Deltaproteobacteria bacterium
TTCGGGATTGCCGGTTTGGTAGCGCTGGAGCCACTTGAAAAACCATTTTTTCGATCGTCCTATCTCACGATAAATCGAAACAGGAGATCTCCTCTGCAAAAATTGCTGAATGGCCATCTTTCTCAAGCTTTCTTCATTCATCGGTTTCCCTCCTCTGTGGTTTGGACTAGGGGCATCATACCCCAAATCAGCTCTCAGGGTAACCGATGTGTTGGCACAAAAACTGACATTAAAGGTAACCTATGTTCTGGCACATCGGGGTAACCGATGTGCTGGCACTTGGCAGTTAACTCTTAAGGCACTTACCACTTACAACTTGCGCCTCCCGGAAGTAAGCAGCATTCTTTCTTTTTCTTCGCGGACCTCATCCTTAATTCTCTTCACATGGCCGCGGCCCAGGCCTTTCACCTCGCATCCTAATTCGAAGTAACGCCTGATCCTGTCATCATCCAGTATGCCGAAACAGTCGATGACGGCGATGGGCCCGCCCGCGTTCTTTACCACTTCATCGGGGTCAAGAGAAAGATAAGCCTGATGCCTGACCGCAAAGAGGATGGCATCGATCCCCTTCAGCGCCTTCCTCAGGTCCTCCTCCACACGGAGGTCCTTCAATCTTTCCTGACCTCTAAAAAACCTTTTTAAACCATGGGACGATGCAGGATACTCCTCCTGTTTTTCGAATTCATACCAGTGGGCGACATAAGGGTCGTGGACTCTGATCTCCGCCCCCATTTCAGTGAGTCGCCGCACAATCAATTCAGATCCGCTGTATCGTGTGTCCCCGACATCTTCCCGATAGGAAGCTCCCAAGAGGAGAATTTCTGCCGAGGCAATCGGCCGGCTCATATTCCGGAGGGCATCACGAACAAGCTGAGCCACATGGAGCCCCCTCGTATCATTGATGTCAATGGCAAGAGGCGTAATCTTGAAGATATCGTCCTCAAACCCATGGATATGGCGGTAGGCCCAAAGCCCCAGCCCTCCGTCTTTGGGAAGACAATAGCCGCCAATCCCAGGCCCTGGAAAGATCATATTACTGTGCGTGGGGCGAACCTTAATGGAGTTGATGACCTTGATCAGATCAACGCCGTTTCGTTCTGCGAAGAGGCTCCATTCGTCAAGAAAAGCAAGAATCGTTGCCCTAAAACTATTCTCGATAATCTTTGCCGTTTCGGATTCGATCGGCCTGTCAAGAACGGTGAGTGGAAACTTCTCCGTATGAATGACCTCGTTGAGAAACTTAACCACCCTGCGGGTTGCCTCTTCATTGACGCCACTGCAGACGCGCCAGAAATCCCGGATGCTGGCGACATAGTTTCTGCCCGGCATGACCCGTTCAAAACTATGGGCTAAAATTGGCTCACTCTCGATTCCGCGCTTTTTGAATATCTTCTTCATGATCGGATAGGCGACCTGTTCGGTGGTGCCCGGGGCAACCGTCGTCTCAATGAGGACCAGGGCCTGAGGACCGATGTTTTGGGCGATGATCTCAAACGATTCCTCCAGAGCGACCATATCCGCCCGTCCATCGCGCACATTGCCAAGCGACTCTTTTAGATAATCACATTGGACATCCACGACCACGACATCAGCAAGCTTTAAGGCGTCGTAGGTATAAGTCGCAACCAGTGTTTGCTTCTGTTTCACGCAACGGTTGATCATCAGAGCCACCTCGGGGTCTTCGGCGCTAACGGGCGAGACTCCTCGGTTAAAGAGAGGAATTTTCCAATAACTTCGAGTGCTGGGCCTCTGCATCCCGATGACGAATTTAGAGGGAGCCCCGTTTCCATCCGTGGCGTCAGCCACCACGGCTGCCATCACAGCCCCGACAAAACCAATGCCCATGACTACGACGATCTCCCGGCCAAGGGAACGCTGTATTTGAACGATCTCATTTAATCGGTCGAATTCCTTAATGTACTCTTCCGTGCTCGGCAGTTGAAACTTTTCACCCGTTGGGCTGGTGGAATAATCCGACATGATTGCCTCCTCATTAAGTTGATGAGTCCATTTGGTTACTTGAGTTTACGGAGTTTATTGGGTTATTGAGTTGATGTGCTATACACCCTACCCCCTACCCCCTACACCCTGTTCCCTACCCCCTGTTCCCTTTGCACTGCCCCCTGTATCCTTCCTTTCGGTTTTTATTAGCCAGAGCAGAACCGGCGCCATGAACACAAGAGCCAAAATAAAAAATGGAATTCCTCCACTCTTGTGAAGCTCACTCCCTAATATTCTTGGATCGACATAGACTCCCAACAAGGAGAGTGTCGTAATCCTCAGACCATTTTTCATGATGGTGATCGGAATGGCAGATAGCACCAATATCAATTTTTTCCATCCTGTTTGAAGGAAGAGCTCACCTGCGACGAGACTCGTGATGACAAGGGCTAAGCTGGATCGTATCCCGCTGCATTGCTTCGCTACCTCAATACTCAACCCCGGCATATGGAAAGTAAATCCTTCCCTTAAAATAGGAACCCCCGTCACTTTGAAGAGGAGATGTGTGGCCTCCGTCGAATAGAATTGAAGAAACAGAATAAATTCCTCAACTAAAACACTTGGGATGGGCGCCAGAAGGAATAGAAACAGGATAGGAAAGGCGGCAATCCGGGAGGATCGTATTCCGTAAAAGAAAAGAAACCCTCCTGACCAGAAAATGACAATAGAAAAGACCCTCAGGGCCATGAAATCGTTCGCGTTGAGTCTTGCTCCCTGATTGAGACTGATGAAATAGAGAATGATTCCAACTAAAGAGAATAAAGGGCCGAAGGTATAGCAATACTGGGCGGCGGAAAAGAGTTCCCTTTTCCTGCTGAACAAAAAGTAACCGCTGATCACCGGGATCAGAAGAATGTGGGAATAGAGCTCGCTCTTCCTCGACAGGCCTGCTAATTCCCTCAACGGTGCACTAAAAATAATGACCGTCACGATGTTAAACAGCAAAAAAAAGAAATTTCTTGGTGTCATCAACCCTGTGATTTTGGTTATCATTTTGATTGCTGGCCTCTTTTCGTTTTAATTTCTATCCTGATCATACGGTTATTCAGTTCTTTTCGTTGACAAGAATCGACCAAAGTTTCATTGGTTATGTTGTCACCAAACTTTGGATCGGGATATACCCCCTTAGGACGTAGTAGAGAAATTTCACCCCTTCCCCAAAAAAACTGCGGAACCCTTCTGCATTTTGCCACCAGCTATCACTCCTGAACCCGCTGAAATATGGGTAAGGGATGATGTCCACCCCGAGGTTTTTTCCTGTCTGTTTATAAGACCAATAGCTCCTGCGGGTGTGGAAGGCTTCGGCTAACAGGATGGCATTTCGGGTGTTATCCACGGTGAGTTTCGAAAGAACGATCCGCGCTTCGTTCAGGGTGATGGGATGTTCTCGAGGGACGATATAGACCCTGATCTGATCCTGATTGAGCCCCAGATCGCTTATCTTTTGTCTCAGGAAGAGGTCGTAATTATTGGGCAGGCCGATGGGTCTTTCCTCGGAATCCTGGTAAACCACCACCAGCCTTTTGGCCCTTCCCGAAGAAATAAGCCCCATCCCGGCCCGGACAATCCCTTCTTTGATGCTCTCAGTTCCTACGATAATCACCACATCCGCCTTCCCTGTTCCTTCGGGAGCAAGGTATTTGCCCCCCGTGGATAGAACGACCGGGTAAAAGAAATAAATCAGGAGGGCCCCGCCCGCCAGGAAAGCCATGAGGAAAATAGTCCTCCGCGTGACACGCCTATCTTTCGCCTTTCTAATTTTCATTATTATTTCTAACCTCTAACTCGCAACTCGCAACACCTTTTTCCATCATTTTATCTTTTCTACTCACCACTTTCGCAGCTTTCCTTGATCCTTTCTCCTTGGTCCTTATTAGTTTTGCCTACCCCCTACTCCCTATCCCCTACACTCTTTATTAAATTGAACCTGCAACTCGCAACTTGTTTTGCTTTTAACTCCCCAATAAGTCAACCCCAGAAACCCTTCCTCTCAATTCCCGCTTGACTTCGTTTATCGTAGGCAGTAATATGTTAATCAAGAGGTGTTATATGTCTAAAATCATTGAAGCTATCTTTGAAAATGGGATATTCAGACCTATAAACGAGCCCCATCTTAAGAATCACCAGCGAGTCAGGATAGAGATTCTCTCTGAAGATGAT
Source organism: Deltaproteobacteria bacterium (assembly GCA_018333535.1). Lineage (GTDB taxonomy): Bacteria > Desulfobacterota > BSN033 > BSN033 > UBA1163 > RBG-16-49-23. The sequence continues at coordinate 4,162 of JAGXTA010000100.1, forward strand.
GAATACTCTGTCGAAGCCCAGAAAAAGGTTCTTTTGGAATTCGCTGGGCTTCGGAAAAGTAATGCTACTGATGGTGCCCGAAACCATGACAGATATCTCTATCTAAAGGATTAACTCGATGTCCCGAAACAGGATCTTCATTGATACAAGTGCCTGGTATGCAATTATCGACAAAAACGACCAAGATCATGCGGCTGCTGTCAGTAAGATCCAAATTCTCGACCGTCCCCTGGTGACAAGTAACTATATTTTTGATGAAATATTAACATTGCTCAAAACAAGGTTAGGGTCTACCATTGCAATTCCATTCGGCCAAAAGTTGTGGGATCAAGAAGCTTCGACTTTGGTTCGAATAACCGAAGAGGACGAGACAAGAGCTTGGGAAATATTTCGCCAATACGAAGACAAAGGTTTTAGTTTTACGGATTGCACGTCCTTTGCTTTAATGGAGCGTATTGAGATCAATACTGTCTTTGCCTTTGATGACCATTTTGTTCAGTATGGTAAATTTACGATTCTGTAAATGATTACTCAGCCCTTTATTCCAACTCCTTGGTCCTTATTAGTTTTGCCTACCCCCTACTCCCTATCCCCTACACTCTTTATTAAATTGAACCTGCAACTCGAAACCCGCAACCCTTCCTCTCTTAAACTCCGTGATCATTACTCAGTCCTATTTTCCCCCATCATTTCATCATTCCAGTATTCCACTATTCCAATAAAAGTCTTGTAACATATTGTATTAACTATGTTTATTTAGAACCGTCTCTGGGACTCGCCTGGGACTCTTTCAAGTTGATTAAATAAATTTTCCATGCTAATATGCACAATTGATAATAGAGAGGCATAATTTATGAAAAAAACATTGGGTCTGAAGGAAATCAATCATTTTCACATAACGGTGAACAAGGCCATTTCTGGAGGCAACCCGATCATTAAAGGGACCAGAATTTCAGTGTCGAACATCGCCCAATATTATCTAATGGGTCTGACTCCCGAAGAGATACAAAGGGAACTCCCTCATCTTAGCTTAGCACAAGTTTTTGATGCCCTCGCTTTTTATCTTGACCACCGTGAAATAATAGACAGAGAGATTGAGAGAGATAAAGAAAATTTAGTTGATAAAGAATTTCCTGCAGGAAAATATTGAGTGAGTCGACTTAGTCTTTACCTCGATGAACATGTCCAGTCAGCTCTTGCAGAAGCGCTACGAGCAAGGGGAGTCGATATCTTGACGACCCAGGAGGCGAAAAACATAGGCCTCCATGATGTCGGCATGTAGGAATTATTCTATCGGACCAATTAACCATTGGGCTGTTACTACGAAGATTAATGAAACTCCACTTTTCTTTGAACACCGAAGATATGATAAATCGACTTGAATATTTAAGCTCTTGGAAATAGAATTTTTTTGAAACAACCGGCTCCAATTATCCTTTTGCGTAGATTATTTGCTCAGATCTCTTTCCTTTTACTTTGATCCTCAGTCTTTTGAACTCGTAACCCGGAACAAGGTTCTAATTCTTTGCCTCCACCCTCAAACCTCAAATGGTTTTCAGTTACTCAGTCCTATTTTCCCCCATCATTTCATCATTCCAGTATTCCACTATTCCAATAAAAGTCTTGTAACATAATGTATTAACTGTGTTTATTGAGAACCGTCCTTTTGACTCTTAAATATGTTCTCACACAAGGATGCTTTTTTATTGACTTCTTATTGATTTTGTATATAATTCTTGTTGGAGGTAAATCATATGGGCAGAGCCAAGATTATGGTATCGATTCCTGACGAGATGCTTTCCGAGCTGGACCAAACGGCCAAGGAAGATCATCGATCTCGCAGCGAATTTATTCGAGAGGCAGTGAGGTTGTTTCTCCAGGTAAGGAAATCCCGCTCCGCGCCTAATCAAGACCCTCGGATTCGGAAAGCGATCACCGTTCAGGACACCCTTGCGGCGAGTGACACGGCTAAACACTGGGACGGGACTCATGAAATCCGTAAATGGAGGGAGGATCATTGATAAAAGGCCTTCCCGAATTGGTCCTCTTGGACAGCTCCGTTGTTTTGAAATGGTTTAGAAAGGATGAAATCTGGCGAGAGGCTGCTCTCAAGCTCAGAGAGGCTTACTTCGCTGGTCACATGGTGATCTTCGTTCCTGACCTTCTAATCTATGAAATCGCAAATGTTCTTCGATACAAACCTGATTTAACCCAGCTACAGGTCCAGGAGGCTTTAACGAGTTTATACGATATGCAGATCAGCATGGTCGAAATCTCACAAGGAGTGATTATGGAAGCAATCCAACTCGCCTACTTCCATGCCATAACGGTTTACGATGCCACCTTTATTGCGATGGCTAAATACTTGAAAGTCCCCTTCATTACCGCCGACGAGAAACTAATCCAAGACCTTAGTAAAATTCCTTACGTTCATCATATCTCTGATCTGACAAATCTTTAGGGCATTGAAGGCTTGAGGGTCTCTTTGCTTGATGATTTTACCTTTCCCCTTTTACCGTTTTACTCAGTACTCAGTCCTTTATCCTTGCTCCTTGGTCCTTATTGGTTTTGCCTACTCCCCACTCCCTGTCCCCTACACTCTCTTCCCTTTATTCACTGATTCCGTAACCTGTAACTTTTTTTCTTTTAACTCGTAATACCATTTCCATTCTTCCATCATTCCTTCCTGTTGGCTCTGGCCATCTTTAAATCCTTAATCAGGGAAATTTAGCCCCAAAATCGTCACTCTAAGGCCAAAATCAGCCACTTCTTTTCAGAATAAACTCATGAATTCAATCACTTGACTTGGTCCGACCTCAATCGGGTTGTCTTGTTCTTTTGGTTTATTCCTGGTTTCCTGGCTTCCTTATTAGGAATCTTCTTATGAGGAACCCATGAAGCCAAGAAAAAAGAATTTAGGGTTTAGAATTCTCCTGGATTCCTGGCTTCCTTATTCCAATATTCCATCTTTTTATCTTGGTCCGACCTCAAGAGCCGAATGCCAGGGGTGAAATAGTAAAATAGAAAACAACGTCCCCATAAGCCCTCTTCTTTGGGCGTAAAATTCTTGACTTCATTTGCTGCAGCTAGTAATATGATATTTAGATGAATAGAAATCGATTAATAGAAGCAATCCAAAATGGCAAGGTTGAATGGCAGAGACATGCGCTCGAAAGAATGTTGAAAAGAGGAATTTCAAGAGAAATCGTAAAACAAGTTTTGCTTGACGGTGAAATTATCGAAGATTATCCTGATGAAAAACCTTTCCCAGCGGCATTATTTTTAGGGTGGTTTCAGGAGAAACCATTCCATGTAGTATCATCTCTTGACTCTCTCAGCGGTTATTGTTTTGTGATTACAGTATACAGGCCAGATTTAGATCATTTTGAACCAGATTATAAGACCAGGAGGTAAGATGAAACTAAAAGAATCGCCGGATAGATGCCCCCTTTGTGGAGGTAGTAAAAAACCTGGCCGAACAACATTTACGGTTGACTTGGGATTTGGTGTTGTTGTGGTCAGGGAGGTGCCTGCATCCCTATGCTCCCAGTGTGGGGCCGATTGGATTGATGATTCAATTGCGTCGAAACTGGAAGAAATCGTTAATGACGCACGCCAAAAGCATCATATGGTAGAGGTTACAACACTGTCTCCGTAGCTCCTAAAACAAGGGATATTGACAGCACTACCGATGCATGCTCTTTTATCCATTTTCGTATTATTGTGAGTTTTAAGTTTTAAATGGAAAGAAGATCTCTGACCTTTTGCCTTGCTCCTTTATCCTTCTTCCTATTGCCTTTATCTTTTGTCCTGTCATCATTCCATCATTTTTCCTACCCCCTACACTCTCTTCCCTTTATTCACTGATTCCGCAACTTGTAACTTTTTTTCTTTTAACTCGTAACATCATTTCCATTCTTCCATCATTCCACCCTTCCACTATTCCATTCTTCCTTTTTTAACCAATTTAACTTCGTCCCCGAAGGTTTCCCGATTTATCCCTCGCCTTACAGACGCACACTTAATATCAGTTTTAACCAATCTTCACTCAGTAAATATTGGTATTCCTTATCAACGCCAGGATGCACCATGAGCTCCACCTCTGCCGTTTTTGACAACAAAACAATCCTTCTAATTCTCTCCGGCTCAATTGGTTTAAGTGAGAAAAAGAGATCTGTGCACTGGAAGCGTGAAGTCAACCAGCCATCTACTATAAATCTGTAAAGACGATTTATTGGACCCTTTTCCCCCGAAGTAAACGTGAAGCTTCTTCTCACCTTCATTCCCTTTGGGTATTTATTTAGGAAGAGCATATTCATGCACAAATGCATGTGGTGGTGGCCATCCAATCGAGAGGGCTCCTTCCTGTACAAACGGGTAAATTCATCCCACTGGGCCAGGAAAACATAGTCAAAGGACCTTCGCAGGAATGGGTTAAAAAGAACCTGATTGAACTTCCGGGCCTTAAGGTAAGAGGCTATTGAAATATGTTGTTCTCGAAATTTCGAGGGCACCGTCTCTCCCGATAACCCCTGAGTGAAATTGAGGTGGAGTCCCACATCTAAACCATTTTCTATAGCTAGTTCTGCGGCTCTTTCCGAATCCTGCATGAATACCATTGCGCTAATTGTCGAAATTCTGCCCTGTCCAAAGCAGTCCAGGCTTCGATCAGTCGTGGCGCGGTCCCAGCCCCAATCGTCCGCATTTATGATCAGCACAAGATTTCCCGTTTAATACCACAACCCGGCTGCTGTATTAATCTACCTGAAAATCACAATTATGGCTTTTGTTGTTGGGTGTGGGTGCTCTGCCAAAACTCTAAATCGTTTTCGAATTACGGTTAAAATCTCCCAGTATCTTAATCGATCGCACAATCTTACAATGAACACACCTGTTTCCGTAAGATGAGTTTTATACCGATCGAGAATTTTCACAACTTTTCGGGTTGAAAAATAATGCATGGACTCTCGAAAGAGTATGATATCGTACATCTCATGGTGGTAAAGGTCAATATATCTCCCACAATATACTGATTCTTTCGCTGACGGCCTTCCATTTCAGAGCGTTTCTCGGCTCTACGCACCGCCAACGTTGAGATATCAACACCGTCATAGGCCGAATAGCTATCATAGGCAAGCTCTGTGCCAGTATTTCCACTCCCGCAGCCCATGTCCAAGATTCTACCATCGGCTGCATAATTCTTAAGGTATCCATAAATGTAGTCATCTTTCGTAGAATCCAGATAGTCCCATTGTCCGGAATCGAACTCCCTATCCCAGATCCGTGCGCGTAAAAACGAAGGGCCACACCGCTTGAGCAGGCCACACAGAGCTGTCTTCAATCTTTCGGGAAGTAAATGATCAAACACCTTCTTATCAACCTCCATTTAAGATGGAACATCCAAGAACTAATCATACCCAGGGGCCGGTATGTTTGATCTTGGTTCGATCCTGTCACCTTCGACCGCTGAACCAATTTGCCTTTGTCTATTCACCTGAAAAAATATCTCGTCCATTATTCTTGATGTGCGCAGAATTTCCGAATAGGAAATTGGCACTGGCGTATCATGGAGAACTGAGTCATAGAAAGCCTTGATCAGAAAATGCATCCCGGCTTTCATATGGAAATCATTTCTGAGAAACCGCCACACATTCGAAACGGCGTTCCCTGCGTATTGAAGTGAAAGAGACAGGGGCGGAATAAATCTCTCAAGATAACTCCGATAGCGATCCCCTCTCAGGCAGATCATTGTTTCCTGATCGTGATCGATCACAATAGCGTTCTTTTTCCCGTAGACACGGAAGTGCCGGAGCCTCGGCTGCATTTGAGAGGAGAAGGTAAAGTATGCCGTCGTATCTAACGGGTCATGAATAATCACGCGCAGTTCATCAAAGATCTCGTTTTCACCTGTTGCAATCAAGCCTGGACTGGTGCGGCCATAAGCAATGACTTGGGGACGATCGCAAACCATGTATTCCGCAATCCTGCAGATGCCATGACTGATTACATTTTGAGCGAGCTGACCGGGGAGATTTCTGACCCAGTGGTTTCGATCGGCAAGGAAGGACTGAGCGTAGCTTTTTCCCCCCAGATCATAGCAGTAATAGCTTTCCATATGGACAGGTGACCCTCCCAGGTAGCCGTCCCGTATCAAACGTCGCATCGCTCGCGTGGCATGGGTGAACTGATCATCGTGACCCACAGTGAGCTTACGTTTCTTTGCTTCCGCCAGGCGTATGAGCTCCTCGGCCTCATGTGAATTGACCGTGAAAGGTTTCTCAACATAGATATGGCAACCTGCTTCCAGGCAGCTCTTTCCAAGTGAAAAGTGGCTCTGCGGAGGAGTTGTGATATGCACAACATCGGGCTTTCCCACTTCCAGGAAGTCCGTAAGTTCGCTAAAAGCATAAGGCACATCAAAACGGGCTGCCAACTGTTTGGCCATCAGCTCCTCAGCGTCGCAAACCGCCACGATTTCACACCCAGCTATCCGCTTGATTTGAGAAACATGCACGTCAGAAATTTTTCCACAACCTATTATGCCTATCTTAAGCATCCTTCGAATTCCCTCCCTTTTCAAACGTGAAATAGTTGGCCAGTCCCTCCATCAAAGTCGTCCGAGGCATCCACCCCACCATCGTTTTTATCTTGGTGTTCGGATACTTGTTACCCCTCCAATAACTGGCCCAACGGCTCCGGTTAAACGCCCGCGGCAATTGCTCCTCCGACCAGTCAGAGTATTTCTCCCATAGCCAGCAGAGAAGATAGCTGACAGAATGTGGCAGATACAATGAGGGAAAAGTCCGCACGTTCTTTTTGTAGAGTCTCAGAAACTTCCAGCCTGTTGCCAATTCATCATCCACGACATTGAAAACCTCTCCTGCAATTCCAGATTTTAATCCGGATAGAAGAATCGCATCCGCACAATTATCGACGTAAGTCAGAGGTAACCGGTTGAACCCTGCCAGGTGAAGAAAGATCCCAAAGGTACCAATACCCACCCGACCTGGGATCCCGGAATTTCCCGGACCGTAAACATAACCGGGCCTCACAATCACATACGGAAAGTTATGGTCCCTTCCCAACTTCATAACAAGGCGATCCTGATGCACCTTTGCGAAACAGTATGGATCGCCCCTCACTTCCGCCCTATCAACCAGGGGCTGCCCTTCATCCAGTGACTGGGGCTTCCGATTGAGCCTGCAGTCATAGACACTGATGGAACTTATGCTCACAAACCGCTTGAGGACTGTTTGTTCAAGTGCAGCTTCGATGAGGTTACGGGTAATCACGACCGAATTCAAGTAAGCGCTCGCGTATGACTTTTCCCCGCGACCCGCGGCCAAATGATAAATCAGTGAAACATTATTGACGGCTCTCCGGCAGTCCTCCCGCGAAAGCAAATTTCCCTGCACCAATTGAACACCCGGGGCGTCGTGCTTCTCCAGGACTTGCTTGAGCCTTGTCAACCTTGCGGTCGGTCGAACCAATAGTCGGAGGTTATTGAAACCATAGTTGAGAAGGCTTTCTACAAGCCGGGCGCCGATAAATCCGGCAGCGCCAGTAACCAGAATACATTCTCGCTTTTCAATAATACTTTCAGCAATTAACAAAGGTAAGTTCACTTTCTATTTTTGTACGTAACGTTCCTGCACAAATTCAAACCCAGCCAGGGCAGAAAGTCTGCTAAAGTGGTCGAAGGTCTTTATCAGGATTTTCATAAAGTTGTGTTGTCCGGCAAAGAAAGAGAAGGGCAGAAACGAAACATATAAGGGGATGGCGATTAGCGATTTGAGATAGTCTTTAGCTGTGAAATGAGGATGTGTACCCCGAACCAGCGCCCTTCTCAACATAAAAGAGCGAGTACACCGATCGTGCGGAACATCTTCATAAACAGGCGCTTCGGCGCACCAGACAAACCGGAACCCTTTGCCGATCATGCGGCGAAAGAAATCTCGATCCTCGCCTCCCCGGCCAAATTCGGCTCGGAATCTGTTATCCTCATTCGCAAAAATGTTCTTTGAAAGCAGAACATTGCCAGTGCGAGTCTGTTGCCAGGCCAGTTCACTTCCGGTTACATGAGACGGCCGCTTGTAAAAACCACCCCTGATGACCCAGCCGGGTGTTTCCGGGTGATAGTGAGGCAGCACCGGTCCTAAAACACCGTCTGTTCCAAAGCGGAGCATAGTCTGATAAAGATTCAAAAGCCAATATTTGTCAGGAATCTCATCATCATCGATAAACGCAATCAGAGAGCCGTGAGCATTATCTACGGCTCGATTTCTAGCAAGAGCGATGTTCTGCTCCGGTTCACATTCGTAGAGGATCTTATAATCCGATTTTTCTTGAAACCCTTTAACCACAGCTTCCGCAGAGCGCATGCTGTCATTGTCCACAACAATCACTTCGAATGAAAACTTATCCTCAGTGACCTGAGAAATTGCCCTTTCCAGTGTGCGCGCAAGCATATCCGGTCTTTTATATGTGCAAATGCATACCGAAATGTGATCTGATTTGGAGTGTGGTGGCATATGGTCATCTGTCATTTCTAATGACCCATGGTCCCATGGGGAAGGTCCCATATTGAGTTATTGTATTTCAAGAGAAACTTGGGCAACTCAAATCTTCTCCCCAATCCTGATGAGAATATTTCATATCTAATAAGGTTCTTCCGGGTTTTTAATGGGTGATAGTTTAGGGTAAAATGGCTCCAAGGAGGACTGGAGCCATGCGAGACACTGAACTTTACCGTTACTTGTTGGGTATTGAAGAACCTTGGACGGTGGGACGAGTGACGTTGGATGTCGAGAACCAGAGAGTAGATGTATGGGCAACCCATCCGGAAGGGATCCGTTGGCCCTGTCCGGAATGTGGAGCCATGACATCCCTGTATGATCATGCTCCTGAGCGGGTGTGGCGCCATCTGGACAGTTGCCAGTTCAAGACGTTTCTTCATGCTCGTC